>JAFUFT010000066.1 GCA_017469795.1 Oscillospiraceae bacterium | reverse complement strand
TCATTACCGGCATTGCGTTCCGGGATCTGAACAAGGTCCTGTACTGTATTGTGGCGCTGTTTGTCAGTTCTGAGGCGACGGACGCGGTGGTATATCGACTGGACTATTCCTATGTAGCCATGATCATCAGCAATTATGATGAACAGATCCGGGACGCCATCGATCTGAAGCTGGAACGCGGCTGTACTTATCTCAAGGGCGAGGGATCCTACACCCATCAGGAAAAGAACGTGATCTACTGCGCCATCAAACGGCAGCAGATCGCAGAACTCAAGGAGATCGTGATGGGGATCGACTCCAACGCATTCCTGGTGCTCCAGGAAGCGCATCAGGTGCTGGGCGAGGGGTTTGAGCGATACTCCAAACACCGGCTTTAAGGAAAGGCGGAGCGGTATGAAGCGAATCGTAGTGTGTATATTGCTGATTGCCGCTTTGCTGAGCGGCTGCGGACTCATGCGGTCATCCTCTTATGTGGTCGTAACGCCGCATAATGAGGACTACGGCGTTGCGCTGGATTCTGACGTCCTGACCGTGAGCAGCTATCTGAGCCTGAAAAATGCTTTGGTCAATGCAGTGGAGGACCGCAGAGACGACTTTGTGATCCGGGCGGAATCCTATTCCGGAAATCTGGGAGAAGATCTCAATCAGGCGGTCTATGAGGTGTCCAAAATGTCGCCTCTGGGGGCCTATGTGGTCAGCAGTATGACCTACGACTATTCCCGAATCGTCAGCTACTATGAAATCAACTTCAATGTCTCGTATAAGCGCTCGCTGGAGGAGATCCAGCAGATTGTCTACGTGACGGATCTGAGCGGGATCCGGGAAAAGCTGGAAGAGGCCATGGCTTCCTATGAACCCCGGCTGATCCTTCGCGTGGGGGATTACCGCACCTTCGATCTGACTGCGGAGGTCGAGAGTGTCTTCACTGCACATCCGGAGTTCTGCATAGAGATGCCGGAAACAAGCATGGATCTGTATCCGGAAAGCGGCACCCAGCGGATCCTCGATATCAAGCTCACCTATTTCCATTCTCCGGAAGAGCTTGCGGCGATGCGGGATGAAGTGGAGGCGTCTGTCCGGCGTATTGTTTCGGTTTACGGCCTGTCCAACTCTGAATTGACCAATGCCAGGCGGATCTACGACCGGCTGGGCCGGAACGCCGGTTATATTCCGCAGGAAGACAGCAGAACTGCATCAGACGGTGTATACGGCGCGCTGATCGACGGTCAGGCAAACAGCTATGGCTTTGCGCAGGCCTACTGCCTCCTCATGCAGTCTTGCGGGATCTCCTGTACGATCGTATCGGGCCAAAAAGGCGGAGCGCCCCACAGCTGGTGCCTTGTGGAAGTAGACGGAACTTCCTGCTATGTGGATCCGTCTTTGGCCGCCGATGGCGATCAAACATGGTTCTTGCTCGGCACGATGGAACTGGAGATGAACGGTTATGAGTTCCGAAACCCCGAGGAGTATCCTTTCGTGGAGCTCCCTTGGGCGCTCCGGCCCTCTCCGTAAAAAAACGCACCGCATCCGCGGTGCGCTTTTCAGCCTTCCAGTATGGTATTCGGGCAGTGCTCCAGGACCATCTGCTTCAAAGATATCAGATCCCGGAAGGTCTCCGGGCGCTTGGTTGGATCCCGAAGCAGCGCAGACGGATGGTAAAGCGCGGTGCGCCAGATGCCGTCGATCTCGACCCAGGATCCGTGCTGCCGGGAGATCCGGAACTCCGGATCGATGAATTCCATGGCTGCGATACGCCCCAGACATACGATCAGCTTGGGGCTGATCAGACGGATCTGGGACCGCAGCCAGTCGGAGCAGGCGTCCCGCTCCACATTCAGCGGGTCACGGTTTCCCGGCGGCCTGCATTTGACGATATTAGCAATATAACAGTTTTTACGGCTCAGGCCGATGATGTATAGCATCTCATCGAGGAACTGCCCGGCACGGCCCACAAAGGGCTCGCCCTTGAGATCCTCCTGTTCGCCGGGGCCTTCTCCGATAAACATGACTTCAGAGTGCTCCGGGCCGACGCCGAAGACAACATGATGCCTTGTTTCGTAGAGCGGACAGCGGGTACATGCCATACAGTCCTCTTTTAAGTCTGCCCAGTTTGTGTAAATCATCGGACAACACCTTCCCGTGATTGACGGTTTGAACGAAAACCCAAATATATCAGAATAATTAAGAATTTATCCATTTAAAAAAGAAAAAAGATATGCTACAATAAAACAATCATACCACACTTTTCGCCTGTTGGAAAGGTGAATCCGCATGAAAATCAATCTGTTTGAACGAATCATATTGCTTCTGACAGTCGCAGCGCTGGCTTTTATGTCCGGTTATTATGTGCGCGGAACGGTCATCAGGGATACCATTGAGATTGAGACCGAACGAACGCCGGCAATCTCGGAATCGAACGGCGCAGACGAAACGGTCCGGAGCGCGATTCCCGACGCCCAGCCCAGTGTGATTCTGCTGGAAGAAAACCTGACGGCAACGGAATCTGCGCTGGAGCCGGACCCGGTCCGTGCCGCATCCGGCGATGCCCTGGACCTAAATACAGCTTCTCTGGAGGAGCTGGAAACGCTGCCGGGAATCGGGCCGGTGCTGGCGGAACGCATTATTGAATACAGAGAGCGCTACGGGGGTTTCCAAAGTGTGGAAGAGATCATGTACGTCAGCGGGATTGGTGAAAAGACCTACGCCAAGATCGCAGACCTGCTGAAAGTGGAGGTGGAGAGATGAAAATTCTGGTGGTGGATGATGAAAAACTGCTTGTAAAAGGAATTAAATTCAACCTGGAAAATGACGGATATGAGGTTTCTGCCGCTTATGACGGCGAGGAAGCGGTGGAACTGGCGAAAACGGGAAACTATGACCTGATCATTCTGGATATTATGATGCCGAAGCTCAGCGGCCTCGATGCCTGCATGCAGATCCGCGAGTTCTCCAATGTTCCGATCATTATGCTGACCGCAAAGGGCGAGGACATGGATAAACTCATCGGTTTTGAACACGGCACCGACGACTATCTGACAAAACCCTTCAATATTCTGGAACTGAAAGCAAGAATCCGCGCTCTGCTTCGCCGCAGTGCGCCTGCTGAGCCGAAGGAGCAGAGCAACCGGATCACCTGCGGAGATATTACGCTGGATTCCGACGAGCGCAATGCCTATAAAAACGGAGTTCCCGTCGAGCTGACCGCCCGGGAATTTGACCTGATGGAGCTGCTGATGCGGAATCCCGGCCATGTGTATTCCCGTGAGAATCTGCTGAACCTGATCTGGGGATATGAGTATCAGGGGGAGATCCGTTCTGTGGATGTACATGTACGACGGCTTCGGGAAAAGCTGGAGCGCGTTCCCGCTCAGCCGGAGTACATTATGACGAAATGGGGCGTTGGCTATTATTTCAAGGGTTAAGGAGTTCCTGCGTCAATTCTGGAATAGCCTGCTTTTGAAGATCGTCCTGGTAATTCTCCTATTTACTGTTGTGATGCTGATCATGCAGACGGCAACGCCGGTCAGAACGACCCGGGACATGATCTTTGCCTATAAGCATTCCATGCTGCTGAGTAAGGCGGAAACGATCGCGTCCTCCCTGAACAACAACCTTGTGCTTTCGGGGGAGGGTGCGCAGGAAGTCGTTTCCGTGCTCGGCTCCAGCGACGTGGGGCAGATTGTTATCACGGACGCAGAGGGAATCGTACTTTTCAATTCCGGCGGCAATACGCCCGCCGCTGAAACCTGTGCGCTTTTTCCGGAGATCGTCTCCGCCCTGAAGGGGAACGACGCCTTCCGCTGCATCTACAACGGCAATGCATTTTTGAGTTACGGCGCGATCCCCATTATGGTGGGAAACGTCATTACGGGCTGCGTTTACGTGGCCGATGAGGATCAGGAACAGGCGGAGATTCTCAATCAGATCCAGCAGAACGCGTTCCGCATGGCGATCGTTGCCGTGCTGGTGAGTCTGCTGGTGTTTCTCGGTGCCGGATTCG
>JAFUFT010000065.1 GCA_017469795.1 Oscillospiraceae bacterium | reverse complement strand
GCCGGATTCGTCATCATCCGGAACAACAACAGAATGCTGGAATCGATTCGGCTGGTCCGGGAGGGAAACTACAGCCACCGTCTGGAAAGCCGGGGGCGCAATGAGTACGCCGTCCTGGCCGGAGAGTTCAATGCGCTGACCGACCGCCTTCAGAAGACCGAAGAGAGCCGCCGACAGTTTGTATCCGACGCTTCCCATGAGCTTCGGACGCCGCTGGCCGCGATCCGTCTGCTGTCGGACTCCATTATCCAGAACGATCTCGATCAGGAGACCATCCGGGAATTCGTACAGGATATCTCCAGCGAGTCTGACCGTCTGACCCGAATGACGTCCAAACTGCTGAATTTGACCGCGCTGGACAGCAAACAGTATATGACCCAGGAAACGGAGATCGTAAATCTGGGAGAATGCTGCAGGAAGGCGGTCCGTATGCTCACGCCGCTTGCCAATGAGCTCGGGGCTGTCATTGAACAGAGCTCCGAAGAGAACTGCTGCGTATCCGCCAGAGAGGACGAGGTATTCCAGGTGGTTTTGAACCTGGCGGAAAACGGACTGAAGTATACGCAGCAGGACGGTCAGGTCCGGCTGATCGCCTACGCGCAGGGGGAATCTGCGATCCTGATCGTTGAGGATAACGGAATCGGCATCCCCGAAGAGGAACTGGACCGGATCTTTGAACGGTTCTACCGCGTGGACAAGGCACGCTCTCGGGAGGCCGGCGGCACAGGACTCGGCCTCGCGATCGTTCGGGAGACCGTGGAAAAATACGGGGGAACTGTCGAAGCGTCCAACCGCGCACAGGGAGGCGCCCGCTTTACGGTCCGTTTCCCGCTCTACAGATGGGAGGGGGAGCCTTGAAAGCAGTGATTCGCGTGCAGGCGCTGATCATCGCTGCGGCGATTCTCTTTTCCGGCTGCAGCGTGGCGGAAGGCGTCCGGGAACAGGGGACCTCCGTCTCCATGTATTATGAATACAGAGACGTGGAGCAGCTCAGAGAAATAGATTCCGTTGTCGCGGCGGAACAGCGGCGGGTGGCCGTACTTTCTCTGTGGGATTTTCTGGACGAATACCTTCGGGGCCCTTCTTCGGATACCCTGATTTCTCCGTTCCCTGCGGGGACCGGTGTGATCGACATCCAGTACGCCAATTCCACCCCTGTGATCACGCTTTCCGGAGAGTTCTTTACCCTGGTCGGGATCGAGCTGTCAATTGCCGGATGCTGCATGGCAAAGACAGTATGTGAGTATACCGGGAGAGATTCCGTGATACTCAAAGATGAAACGGACAGTATTCATTTTGAGATCGATCCGGCCCGGTATATCCTGTCCAATATGGCGGAAAATGAAACGAACGAATCCTTTACCGTATATTTCCCGGATAAGGACTGGCGATATCTGATCCCGGAGACCCGGGACGCCACGCTGAGCAACAACGATACGGAAACAGCCTTTGTCCTGCGTAAGCTGATCGAAGGCCCGGAGAACAACCAGCTCGAAAGCGTCTGCCCCGAGGGCACGGAGCTTCTCGGTATATCCGTGATCGACGGGGTCTGCACGGTGAATCTTTCCGCGGAGTTTCTCGGTGGAACGGACGGTGATGCATACCGCTCGTTTTTGACCGTCTATGCCATCGTCAACACATTGACCGGACTGGAAGACATCGGTTCTGTTCAGTTTCTTGTAGAAGGCGAGCTCGTCCCGAAATACGGACTGCTTCCGATGGACAGTCCGATCTCCCGGTATACAGAGTGCATCGGTCCGCTCCGTACGGCAAGCGGAGAGGTGGATGTCAATATCTATGTCTGCACGGAAGCGGATCGTATCGCGTTTTCCATGCCCTGCCGCGTGAAACAGACGATCTCGGAACCGCTGGCGGAAGCCGTCGTGCGAAGGGCGCTGACCTTTGAACCGCCTGTCGGTTTTTACAATCCGATCCCGTTTGGAACGGACCTGATCAGCATCAGCGTTTCCGGCGGCGTCTGTTATCTGGATCTTTCGGAACGGTTTATCCCGGCAGAAGACACAGAGCAGGCGGAAAAAGAGGCGGTCTGGTCTTTGGTCAGCCTGCTTACGGAACTCGACGGCATTACCTCAGTCGTGCTCACCATCGGCGGCGAAGGCGCAGGATTATCGTATGTGGACATTTCAGAACCGTTGTATCGGGACCGGATCAGAACTCCGGAATAAAAATGACAAATCAATCACGATCGGACTTTCGTCCTCGTGTGAAAGGAGAAAACAATGGCAGACTATCAGATTGAGACAAAATGCGTCCAGGGAGGGTACACGCCCGGAAACGGAGAGCCGAGACAGATCCCCATTATTCAAAGCACGACGTTTAAATACGCCACCAGCGAAGAAATGGGAAAGCTCTTTGATCTGGAGGCGTCCGGTTATTTCTATTCCAGACTGCAGAATCCGACCTGCGACCATGTTGCTGCGAAGATCGCCGAAATGGAGGGCGGTTCTGCCGGCATGCTGACTTCCTCCGGTCAGGCGGCCAATTTCTTCGCGATTTTCAATATCGCCTCCTGCGGAGATCATATTGTTTCGTCCACATCCATCTATGGCGGAACCTTCAATCTCATCAGCGTCACGCTGGCGAAAATGGGCATTGAGACTACATTTGTGGACCCGGACTGTACGGACGAAGAACTGGAAGCCGCGTTCCGGCCCAACACCAAGCTGGTGTTCGGCGAGACCATCGCAAATCCTGCGCTGACGGTTCTGGATATCGAGCGGTTTGCAAAGGCCGCCCACGCCCATGGCGTTCCGCTGGTTATCGACAACACGTTCGCAACGCCAGTCAACTGCCGCCCGATCGAGTGGGGCGCTGACATTGTGACTCATTCCACCACGAAATACATGGACGGTCACGGCGCATGCGTCGGCGGCGCGATCGTCGATTCCGGAAAATTCGACTGGATGGCTCATGCGGACAAGTTCCCGGGACTGACGACCCCTGACGAGAGCTATCACGGCATTACCTATGCGGAGAAGTTCGGCATCGGCGGAGCGTTTATCACAAAGTGCACCGCGCAGCTTATGCGCGACTTCGGATGCACCCAGTCCCCGCAGAGCGCCTTTATCCTGAATCTTGGGCTGGAGAGTCTCCACGTCCGGATGCCCCGGCACTGTGAAAACGGACAGGCGGTGGCCGAGTTCCTCCAGAGTCATCCGAAGGTCGCGTATGTGAATTACTGCGGATTGCCCGGAGATAAGTATCATGCGCTTGCGGAGAAGTATCTGCCCAACGGCTCCTGCGGCGTCGTATCCTTTGGCGTAAAGGGCGGCAGAGCTGCTGCCGAGACGTTTATGAAGCATCTGAAGCTCGCCGCGATCGAAACCCATGTGGCAGACGCCAGAACCTGCTGCCTCAATCCCGCCACCAGTACCCATCGCCAGATGACGGACGAGCAGCTGATTGCGGCAGGCGTCCCAGCGGAGCTGATCCGGATGTCCTGCGGACTGGAGAACAAGGAAGACCTGATCGCAGATATTGCGCAGGCGCTGGATGCCATTTAATTTTGGTGAATATGTTGTGTTGAAGGAGTGATTTTTTTACATTTCAACACAAAATATTAGTTCCCTTTTTAAATGTCCCATGCTATAATATCATTTAGAATCTGCTTGGAAGCGATTACCACTGGAAAGGGATGTGAATTTATGGTCATTTTACTGATCCTTGCGATTGTCTTTGCGATGCTGGTCGGACTGAAGTTCCTGGAGGGAATCAGCCTTTCTCTGATCATCTATGCTGTTCTGGCTGTGGTTTGCCTGATCATCTATCTGATCGGCCTGATTGAGAAAAAGCGCGAAGAAAGACTGTAAACAGGAATGTGGGGCGCAGGGCGCCCCACATTTTTTCTGTATTACAGAGAAAAATCTCTGTCGTCATATTTGGTGAAATCCTGCAGAGCCGGCTTCGGCGGCACCCTGCGGAGGGGATTGTAGCGGAATCTTCTGCACTTCTGGGATTCCGCCATGATCCCTTTCTTTTTGCATATGACAAATCCCTCTTCCGCAGACATGGCGTGCTTGCAGTACCCGCAGTACGGAACGATATCCTTTCGGAACAGCATAATGATCCCTCCACTTCTGAATTCATTATACATTGGTTTTTCCTGAAATGCTATAGTTCTTTTTCCGATTCCTTGCGGCAAGCAGCAGAAAGAAAAACAGACAGAGCGAGGCCCCTGCCGCAGTGAGGAACGCCCGCGGGAAGGTCAGATGTGCGATGGAACTTACCTGGCTTGCCAGATACGCAGAGACCGGCGTGTTCCAGGAGAATAGGCGGGAAAAGAGATAGATCAGAACGGAAGAAAGAAATCCGTGGAGCAGCTTCCCGTAGAAATATGTCCGTGTGTTCAATCCGGTTCCTCCGATAAAGGACAAAACCTGACAATGGACAGAGAAACCGGCCCATCCCAGTATGAACGCCGCCATACACATCTTGTCGCTCATGGAGGCCGCTACTTCGCGCAGACTCCAAACGCCGGACGTCATTTCGATCAGACCGGCGATGAGGCTTTCGATCAGCTCCCGGCTAAACCCGAAACGGGGCAGCAAACCGGATACAAAGGAAGCGATCCACCGGATGGTACCGGTCAGGTAGAGCATTCGGATCAATACGGTAAAAATAATCACAAAGCCGCAGATGTTTAACGTGGATGAGAAAGAACTCCTGACAGAATCAATAAAGGCAGAGGGAAAATCCGGACCGGACGGGAGAACCTGAGCCGGAGGCCGTGTGCCTTTTCCGCGGAAATGATAGTTCCTGAAGAGCAGACCGACCATAACGGAGGCTATGATATGCGCCGCGTACAGCCATAGACCCGCCCAGCTGCTGGAGAAGATCCCGGCGCCGACTACGCCCAGAATAAACGCCGGCCCTGAATTGTTGCAGAAGCTGAGCATCCGTTCCGCCTCGTCCCTGGTGCATTGGCCCTTCCGGTACAGGGAGATCGCCGTACGGGCCCCGACGGGATATCCGCCGATGATTCCCAGCAGAAAGGCTCCGGCGCAGGATCCGTTGATGTGGAACAGGGGGTACATAAACTGTTCAATCAGCGTTCCGGCGCGTTCGATGAGGCCCAGCTCCACTGCAAGGGTAGAGACCACAAAAAAGGGAAACAGAGAGGGGAGTATCACGTTGATGCAGAGGGTGACGCCCTCTCTGGCCGCGGAAACGGATTGCTCCGTATGTATGACCAGGGCCGAGAGCATCAATAGGATCACGATTCCGAACACCATATCCTGAAACCCGCGCCGGGATAAGATTCTGCTCATGCAATCCCTCCTTGAGAAATGATATGCGGATCGGTGCTTGCGCTTGCCTGTCCCTCATAAGATGTTGTGAGGTGGTACGATGAAAAGCAATCCGAAAGCGCTCGTATATCAGACAGCGCAAAAGCTGACTCTGCCTGCGGAGGTGTTCGGAGCCTCTGCGATTGAGATCAGCGGGCACACGCAGGTGCTGCTGTCCGGACACAAGGGGATCCGGGCCTATGGAATGGAAGAGACCGTGGTGGACATGCCTGATTTCGCGGTGACAGTCCGGGGATCCGATTTGAGGATCTCCGCCATGACAAAATCCGAGCTGCTGATTCGCGGCGAGCTGTCTCAGATCATTTTCGCGCGATGATGGACCTTCGGATGCTTGGCGGAATGGTCGTTGCGGAGGTGAAATGCGCCTTTCCGGAGGACCTGTATTCCGCCCTGACAGCGCGGGACGTGCTGTTCCGGGTCGTCGAACAGTGCGACGGTCAGACGGTTCGAATGGCTTTAAGTGGAAGAGATTTTCCGAAACTGGAAAAACTGATGAAACAGAATGCCGGATCGGTTCGTGTCCTGGATAGAAAAGGGGTTCTTCCGTTTGTCCGATCATTGAAGCAGCGGGCAGTTCTGCTTGCCGGCCTGCTGGGGATCCTGATGCTGGTCGGGATCATGCAGCATCGGGTCTGGTTTATCTTCATTCACGGAAACCAGGTTGTTCCGGTGGAAAAAATCTCGCAGGCGCTTGAGGTGCACGGGGTCGGTTTCTGGGCGTCGGAACAAGCGCTTGATCTGGAACAGATCCGGAATGATCTGCTGTCGGAAATGCCGGAGCTTGGCTGGATCACCATCCATACCGAAGGCAGCATTGCCGAGGTTTTCGTGCGGGAACGGACGGTAAAACCGGTTCTGAGCCGAAATGCGGCGCCGGCAAACATCCTGGCGGGAAAACCGGGGATGATTGAATGCATATCCGTGACAAACGGAACAGCGGAAGTACATCCCGGCGATATCGTAAGCGCCGGAGACCTGCTGATTTCTGGCGTTACGGATCTTGAGCGCACAGTGCTGCTCACAAGAGCGTCGGGCGAGGTCCAGGCGAGAACATGGAATCCGGTGACGGCACTGCTTCCCTCAAATGCAGAGAAAAAGACGTACACCGGAAACGAAAAGCGGGGATGGAGCCTGACCCTCGGGAAAAAGACGATAAATTTCTATAAAACCAGTGGAATTTCCTATCGGGAGTATGATAAAATAATAGACAACGCCGATTTGACGCTTCCGGGAAACTATGTTCTCCCGGTCCGATTCAGCAGGGTGCTTTTCCGGGAATACGTTTCAGAACCGGATCCCGACCGCGGCAGCGCAGAACAGCTGCTGACGGATGCTGTCCTGCTTCAGCTTCAGAACCGGATGCAGGCGGGCATGATCCTCTCGAAGCGGCTGGAAGTGTATCCGGTCCGGGAGGGAACAGAACTCACCGGCAGTGTGGAGTGCCGGGA
This sequence comes from Oscillospiraceae bacterium, assembly GCA_017469795.1. Lineage (GTDB taxonomy): Bacteria > Bacillota > Clostridia > Oscillospirales > Oscillospiraceae > HGM13006. The sequence goes on along the minus strand of JAFUFT010000065.1, from coordinate 34,486 downwards.
GGAGATCGGTGTTGCGAAAGACATTCAGGATTGAGGTTTTGATCTATGGCGGAAATTACAGTCAATGCAGACCGTATGGAGCAAATCATAAATGTATTTGGTTCCATGGATGAGAATGTCCGGATCATTGAACAGGAATTCGGCGTTTCCATCATCAACCGGGATACGGAATTGAAAATAACCGGGGATGAAGAGAACGCTGCTTATGCGGAACAGACGATACAGGGACTTCTTCCGCTTGCCGCAAAGGGAGAACCGGTGGAAGAGCAGAACGTCCGCTATGTGATCGGTCTGATCCGTTCCGGCCAGGCGGACAAGATTTCCGCCCTGACAAAAGATGTGATCTGCATTACCGCAAAGGGAAAGCCCATCAAAGCCAAGACCATCGGACAGCAGCAGTATATGAAGGCGATCGCCAGCCATACGATCACCATCGGCGTAGGTCCTGCGGGAACGGGAAAAACCTATCTCGCCGTGGCGGCGGCCGTCGCCGCATTTCGGGAGCGGCAGGTCAACCGCATCATTCTGACCCGGCCTGCAGTAGAGGCGGGAGAACGGCTCGGATTCCTTCCGGGCGATATGCAGAACAAGGTGGATCCTTATCTGCGTCCGCTGTATGATGCGCTGTTTGAAATGCTCGGAACGGAAAGCTACAATAAATATCTGGAAAAAGGCAATATTGAGGTTGCGCCGCTGGCGTATATGCGTGGGCGAACCCTGGATGACAGCTTTATTATCCTGGATGAAGCGCAGAACACGACCAGAGAACAGATGAAAATGTTCCTGACCCGGTTGGGATTCGGGTCCAAGATCGTGATCACAGGAGATGTGACGCAGATCGATCTGCCGGCAGATAAGACCAGCGGCCTGAAGGACGCAGTCCGGGTCCTGGAGGGGGTCGAGGACATCGCGATCTGCAAACTGACTTCTCATGACGTGGTGCGGCATGTGCTGGTTCAGCGGATCATCAACGCCTATGAAAAGGCGGAGGCAAAACGACAGAAGATTCAAACCGGAAAAACTTATAAAAGGACAGTGCGGAAATGAAGCACCAGATTACAGTACATGCGGAGATCCCGCATTTGAATACCCCGGCAATCACAGCCCACATCAAAAAATGCATTGCCGGAGCGCTGGCTGCGGAAAATATCCAGGTGCCCTGTGAGATCAGCGTGCTGCTCACGGATAACGTGGGAATCAGGGAGATCAACCGCAATTACAGGAATATCGACCGGGAGACGGACGTTCTGTCGTTCCCGATGTTCGATCTGGAACCGGGCGCGTTCCCGGAGGATCCGGAGGAGCTTCTGGATCCCGGGGAGGATACGGTCCCCCTTGGGGACATGGCGATCTCCATGGAGAAGGTCCGGGCCCAGGCGCAGGAGTTTGGCCACAGTGAGCTGCGGGAACTGGGATATCTGACCGTGCATTCCGTTCTGCATCTCCTCGGATATGATCATATGGACGAGGGACCGATGAAGCGGCAGATGCGGCGCCGGGAGGAAGAGATCATGGCGCGGCTTGCGAGTCCGAGGGAATGAGGGATGGCGCCGCTTGGAAAACTGTTTCGCGGATTCGGATTCGCGATTCAGGGGATCGGACGGGCACTGATTACACAGCAGAATCTGCGGATTCATCTGGTTGCGGCGGCTGTAGTCGGATTCTTCGGCGTTCTGGCCCGCTTATCCGCGATCCACTGGTGCGTTGTCTGCCTGTGCTGCATGCTCGTGATTTCCCTCGAACTGATCAATACGGGACTGGAAGCCCTGTGTGACCGTGTGGAGCCGAAACAGGATGAGAGAATCAGGACAGCCAAGGATTCCGCGGCAGGCGCGGTGCTTGTCGCTGCGGCAGGCTCTTTGCTGATCGCCGGACTGATCCTGTTCGGGGATACGCCTTATTATCGGAACATTGCCGATGCGCTTGAGACCCATCGATGGGTCTGCCGGTGTATTCCCTTCGGGATCCTGATTGCGATCCTGTTTGTTTTTTTGCCAACGGAACTACAACTACGAAAGAGAAAGTGATGAAACGGATATGAGTATTACGAAATCTGCCATGGTTACGATCGCGGGACGTCCAAATGTGGGAAAATCGACCCTGACCAACGCGCTGGCCGGGGAAAAAATCGCGATCGTCTCCAATAAACCGCAAACCACGAGAAACCGGATTTCCGCGGTCGTGAATCATGAGGATACACAGATCGTCTTTATGGATACGCCGGGATTCCACAAGGCCCGGAATAAGCTCGGGGATTACATGGACAACGTGGTGCGGGAGAGTATCGCCGATGTGGACGCGATCCTTTTGCTGGTGGAACCCATCGCCTCGGTAGGAACTCAGGAGCAGATCCTGCTTGAAAGTATGCGGGAAAGCAGGATCCCAACGATCCTGGTCATCAATAAGATCGACACCCTCGAGCATAAGGAAGACCTGTTCCCGGTGATCGCGGCGTACAGCGCGGCCTTTGACTTCGCCGCGATCGTGCCGATCTCCGCGAAAAACAACGAGGGGATCACGGAACTGTTCTCTGAAGTTGAAAAATTCGCCCAGGAAGGGCCGCAGCTGTTCCCGGACGGAATGGTCACGGACCAGCCGGAACGTCAGATCATGGCGGAAATCATCCGGGAGAAGCTGCTGTGGTGCCTGGACCGGGAGGTTCCCCACGGAACCGCAGTGGAGATCGAGCGCTTTTCCGAACGGGAGGACAGCGGGATCATCGATCTCGAAGCGGTGATCTATTGCGAAAAGGCAAGCCACAAGGGCATCATCATCGGAAAGCACGGCGATATGCTCAAGAAGATCAGCACCATGGCCCGCACCGACTGCGAACGGTTCATGGGGACGAAGGTCTATCTGCGCTGCTGGGTCAAGGTCAAGGAAAACTGGCGTGACAGCGATTATCTGATCCGCAATTTCGGCTATAACAACCAATAACTGCCGGGAATTCTTTTTCCGATTCCGCAAATCCTGTCTATGGAGGGATGGAAATGGATCGGGAAATGCTCTGGCAGGAGTTTGTGGATACCGGAGATCCCATCCGGTATCTGAAATACCGTTTTTTCTCTGCTGACAGACACTGACGTGTCTGCGGCAGAATACATATGGAGCGACGAAATGTTTTATACGACAAAAGGCCTGGTCCTTCGGGAGACGCATTACAAGGACAACGACAAGATCCTTTCGCTGCTGACCGAAGAGTTGGGCCTGATCACGGCAAAGGCCAGAGGCGTGAAGCAGAAAAACAGCAGGCTTCGAAGCGGCTGCCAGCTGCTGACCTACAGCGATTTTACGCTGTTTGAGAAGAACGGCTATTACACCATCAATGAGGCGGAACCGCTGAATCTGTTCGGCGGGATCCGGCAGGATATCGAACTGCTGTCGCTGGGATCCTATTTTGCGCAGCTTCTCGAAACGGTTTCCGGAGAGGGACAACGGGATCCGGAACTGCTCTACCTGGGTCTCAACAGCCTGTATGCGCTGGATAAACTGAAGAAGCCGCAGGATATCGTGAAGTCGGTGTTCGAGCTGCGGCTCATGTGCCTGAGCGGGTACGCTCCGATGCTCGACGGCTGTGGACAATGCGGCGCTGCGAACGCGTCCTGTTTCCTCCTGGAGGAGGGGATCCTGCTCTGCGACATCTGCAAAAAAACGGTGAGCAACGCCGAAGGAGTGACCCTGATGCCCGGAACACTGGCCGCCATGCGCCACATCTCCAGCTGTGACAAGCAGCGCCTATTTTCCTTTACGCTGAAACCGGATGCCATGCGGCAGCTGTCGGATGTGACGGAACGCTTCCTGCTGACGCAGCTTGGCCAGGGCTTCCGGTCTCTGGACTTCTATAAACGACTGTTTACCATTCAAATCTGAGGACATATATATGAACGAACTGTATCAAAAATCCTTTCATACGCTGGAGCTTGACCGGGTCTTGACGCTCCTGGCCGACGCCTGCGCCACAGAAGCGGGCAAAGACCTGGCAAAGGCGCTGGTCCCGGCCACGGATGCGGATGATGTCAAAAAGCTTCTGCAGGAAACCACGGACGCCTGTCACATGGTGGAGCTCAAGGGATCTCCGGCTTTCCGGGATGTTAAGGACATCAAGCCTTCTCTGGAACGGGCTGACCGCGGCGGCGCGCTGAATACAAGGGAACTGCTGCGGATCGCCGGCGTGCTTCGCTCTGCGCGGAATGTCAAAGAATACGGGGAGGGAGATGGCGCTGCGGCCGGATGCCTGGACTCCTACTTCTGGGCGCTGATCCCGAACAAATACCTGGAGGACAGAATTTTCGGCGCGATCCTCAGCGAGGAGGAAATCGCGGACAATGCCAGTCCCGCCCTCAGCGATATCCGGCGGCACATGAGAATTGCCGGCAGCAGAGTACGTGAAAGCCTCCAGAAGATCATCTCTTCGCCCAGCTATTCCAAATATCTGCGGGAGCCGATCATAACCATGCGGGGGGATCGGTATGTGGTTCCTGTCCGCAGCGAGTACAAGAACGCGATTCCGGGCATGGTGCATGATGTGTCATCCAGCGGCGGGACGTTTTTCATCGAGCCGATGCAGGCGGTACAGGCCAACAACGAGCTGCGGGAACTGCTGATCAAGGAGAAGAAGGAGATCGAACGGATCCTGGCGGAGCTGTCAGCGGAGGTTGCCGCCCATCGGGAGAACATCGCCACGGACTATGACATGCTGATTCAGCTGGATCTGATTTTCGGCAAAGCAAGACTCAGCTATTCCATGAAGGGCATGTGTCCCGCTGTGAATTCGGAGGGGAAAATCCTTCTGAACCGGGCCAGACATCCGCTCATTGACAAGCAGTCCGTCGTACCGATCACGGTCCGGCTGGGAGACGACTTCGACACGCTGGTCATCACCGGACCAAATACCGGCGGAAAGACCGTGACACTGAAAACGCTTGGTCTGCTGACGCTGATGGCGGAGTGCGGCCTTCACATCCCGGCCTCCGACGGAAGCAGCATTTCGGTGTTCGAGTATGTGCTGGCAGACATCGGGGACGAGCAGAGTATTGAACAATCCCTGTCGACATTCTCCTCTCACATGAAGAATATCGTTGAGATCACGGAGTGCTGCGGACCGGATACCCTGGTCCTGTTTGACGAGCTCGGTGCCGGCACAGATCCGGCGGAGGGCGCCGCACTTGCCATGGCTGTGATCGAATTCTGCAGGAAACTTGGGGCAAAGGTTGCGGCCACCACGCATTACGGCGAGCTGAAGCTCTACGCCATGCGAACTGCCGGCGTGATGAACGCCTCCTGCGAGTTTGACGTGGAAACGCTCCGGCCGACATACCGTTTGCTGATTGGTATCCCTGGAAAATCCAACGCTTTTGCGATTTCCAAACGGCTGGGTCTCAGCAGCCTGATCATAGACGACGCCAAAAGCCTGGTCAGCGAAAACGACGTGAATTTTGAGGAGGTCCTCTCGCAGCTCGACGCGCAGCGTCAGGCTATGGAACAGGCCAGGATCCAGGCGGAGCAGATGAAGATGGAAATGGAGCGGGCCAAGAAGCAGTCCGACGAATATACGGAGGAGATCAAGCGGGAACGGGAGAAAGCCGTCTCAAAGGCCAGAAAAGAAGCGCAGCAGATCATTGACGACGCGCGTCGCTCTGTAAACGCCGCCATGGACGAGATCAAGCAGATGAAGAAACAGCTCCGCGATGCCGGTGCGGTGGACGACATGAATCTTCGTCAGACGGAGCTTCGCCGTGGACTCAACGAAGCGGAGGACCGTCTTCGCGGCGAACAGGAGGAGACCCCGAAAAAGGTTTCGGCCAGGGAGCCGAAGGCCGGAGATACGGTGGAACTCCTGAAGCTCGGAACCAAGGCTACGGTACTGCAGGTAAACAAGGATCATACGTTGCAGATCCAGGCGGGCATCATGAAGATCAACGTCAAGCCGGAGGAGGTCTATCTGATCCCAGAGCAGGAGGGACAGGCGCAGGTCAAAAAGCTTGTGGAGCGGGCAAACCGGCAGCTCAGGACCATCGCGGCTTCCCCGGAGGTGGATCTGCGCGGGATGTCACAGGATGAGGCGATTGCCGCTCTGGACCGGTATCTGGATGACGCGTTCCTTGCAAAGCTTCCGTCGGTACGGATCATACACGGCAAAGGGACTGGCGTTCTACGCAAAGCGGTTCAGCAGCACCTCAAACGCAGCAAACGGATCAAATCCGTTCGTCTGGGCGTCTATGGCGAGGGAGAGGACGGCGTGACGATTGCTGAATTGGACGTTTGATTCCTTGTCTCTTTGTTGTTTAGAATCACGAATTCGCAAAAATCGAAGGTCAAATCATTGACGATTATCGGATTGTCTGGTATGATAAAGGTACCCAGGCATAAGATGCCCGAATAATAGGGAGTGAATTTGTAATGTGTACCAAAAATGTGGTTATCAACAATCAGGTCGGACTGCATGCCCGTCCTGCAACATTCTTTATTCAGAAGGCCAATGAATTCAAGTGCTCCATTTGGGTGGAGTTTGAGGATCGCCGTGTGAATGCCAAGAGTCTCCTTGGCGTGCTTTCCCTTGGAATTGTGAAGGGTACGGAGATTACACTGATCGCCAATGGTTCCGACGAAGAAGAGGCTGTTGAAGCCCTTGCTGCGCTGATTTCTTCTGATTTCGGCGAATAATACAGCGAATACGCCCCATGACCGTAATGGCGGCCATGGGGCCTTTTATGTTTGGAGGGAACCGTTATGGTCTGCCTGTCACAGCAGGAACTGAAGAATAAGGTGCTTTCCCTTCCTTATGAGCCCGGCGTCTATCTGATGATGGACAAGACCGGCACCATCATCTATGTGGGAAAGGCGAAGAAGCTGAAGAACCGGGTCAGCCAGTATTTCCAGGATGCGTCCGCACATTCCTCCAAGACCCGGATGATGGTCAGCAAAATCGCGAATTTTGACTATATCGTCGCCCGCTCGGAATTCGAGGCGCTGGTGCTGGAATGCAGCCTTATCAAGCGGCATCAGCCGAAGTACAACATTCTGCTGAAGGATGATAAGGGCTACCCGTATATCCGCGTCGATCTTCGGGAAGCTTATCCCGTTTTCACCATGACCGGGAAAAGGGCGGAGGACGGCGCGAAGTATTTCGGACCCTACGGAGGCAGATTTGTGACGCAGCAGGCGCTGGACACCATCCGTCTGACGCTGAAGCTGCCCGGCTGCAGCAGGAAGTTCCCGCGGGATATCGGCAAGGAACGTCCCTGTCTCAATTATCAGATCGGGAACTGCGACGGCTGGTGCCAGCCGAGCATGTCCCAGGAGGAATACCGGAGCAGAGTGGAGCAGGGGATCCTGATGCTGGAAGGCCGGGGATCGGAACTGGTCGCCACATTGAAGGAGAAAATGGAGCAGGCTGCGGAGAACATGGATTTTGAAGCGGCTGCGGCCTATCGGGACAGATTCCGCGCCATAGAAGCGCTGTCGCAAAAGCAGTTGGTATGCTCGGGCGCAATGGCGGATACGGACGTTGTCGGATACTTCGCCGGGACAGCGAAAACTGGTTTTTCGGTGCTTCATTTTGTGGATGGAAACCTGATCGACAAAGATGTAGAAGTCGTAGATACCGCACTGGAGGAAACTCCGGAGGATATGGTTTCCACCCTTGTCAAGCAGTACTATCTTAAGCGGGGCGTTGCGCCGAAGAATATCTATCTTCCCTGTAATATGGACGACAGCGGTCCGTTTGAGGAAATGCTGCAGCAGGAGCTCGGGAAGCGGGTTCGGATCTCCGTGCCCCAGCGCGGCGACCATGTCCACATGGTGGAGATCGCCAACAGAAACGCCAAAGAAGAGGCAGAACGGGTTTCCACGGATACGGAGCGGATCTCCAAAACGCTGGAGCTTTTGGGTTCCATGCTGAAACTGACGGATATTCCGAGACGCATGGAGGCGTACGACATCTCCAATTTGGGAGACAGCGATATCGTCGCGTCGATGACGGTCTTCGTTGACGGCAGGCCGCTGAAGCGGGATTATAAGCGGTTCAAGCTGAAGGGATTGTCCGGCCCGGATGACTACGAGTCCATGCGGCAGGTGATCGAACGAAGGTTTACCCATTTTCTTCAGGGAGATCACGGTTTTGCGGAGCGGCCGGACGTTCTGCTGATCGACGGCGGGATCACCCATGCGGATACCGTGCGGCGGCAGATTGCCGCCATGGGGATTTCCATTCCGGTGTTCGGCATGGTAAAGGATGACCGCCACCGGACCAGGGCGCTGGTCACACCGGAGGGGGAGGAGATCGGAATCCAGGGGAGCCCCGCGGTGTTTTCCATGATTGGCAGGATTCAGGAGGAAACCCACCGGTTTGCCATCACCTATCAGCGGCAGCTTCGCTCCAAACACCTCAGACATTCTTCCCTTGACCGCATTCCCGGAGTTGGAGACAAGCGAAAGCACGATCTGCTGAAAGCGTTTAAAACGATCCGTTCGATTTCTGCGGCCTCTGTAGAGGAGCTTCAGCGTGTCGTACCGAAGAATACTGCACAATCCATTTACAAATACTATCACGACCGGACAGACGACGATCCGGGGGAGGAGGAGAGACCATGCGAGTAATTACCGGCAGCGCAAGAGGCGCGAAACTTCAGACGCTGGAGGGGCTGGCGACCCGCCCGACTTCAGACCGGGTGAAGGAAGCCGTATTCAATATCATCCAGTTTGACATCGAAGGCCGCCGCGTTCTGGACCTGTTTGCCGGAAGCGGGCAGCTGGGCATCGAGGCCCTCAGCCGCGGAGCCTCCTACGGCGTTTTTGTGGATCAGAGCGCGGAGGCGGTCAAGGTCATCAAGGCCAATCTGAAAAAGGTGCGTTTTGATCAGCAGGCAACGGTTCTGCAGTCTGACTTTCTGCGCTATCTCTCCGCCTGCAGGGAGAAATTCGATATTATCTTTCTGGATCCTCCTTATGCGCAGAGCCACCTGGAAAACGCGCTGCAGAAAATATCGGAAATTGACATTTTGTCGGAAGGTGGTATAATAATATGCGAGCGGCCCAGAGAGAAGGTCATGCCGGCGGTTGTCGGAGATCTGATCTGCTCCAAAGACTATTGTTACGGTAAAACCGCTGTGAATCTGTATACCAGGTGATGACCATGAAAACAGCCATCTACCCAGGCAGCTTTGATCCGATCACGTTAGGGCACCTGAATATCATCCGGCGCGCCGCGGAGATCTTTGATCATTTGATTGTCTGTGTTGGATACAACAGCAAGAAAAACCCCATGTTTACGGCCGAAGAGCGTGTGGCCCTGATTCGGAATGTCACACAGGATCTGCCCAATGTGGAGGTGGAAGCCTCCGATGAGCTTCTGGCCCATTACGCGGCGCGAAAGGGCGCCTGCGTTGTGGTGAAGGGCCTTCGCGCCGTCTCAGATTTTGAGTCAGAGTTTACCATGAGCATGATAAACAAGAAACTCAATCCGAATCTGGACACCATGTTCCTGTGCGCGGAAGAAAAGTACATGTACTTGAGTTCCAGCGCAGTGAAAGAACTGGGGATATATGATGTGGAACTGAGTGATTTCCTGCCATCGGAGGTCATTGAGGATTTTAAAGCCAGATTAAATGCAAGGAGATAGTCTTATGGAGAACAAAACCATTGAGCAACTGCTCAGCAGCTTGGCTGCCCTGGCGAACGAGGCCCGCGGTTCTCTGTTCGGACAGGATAAGTGTATGGTGGATCGGGAACAGCTCCTGTATCTTGTTGAAACGCTGCAGACACAGCTTCCTGCAGAAATCAACGAGGCCAGAACCATCATTGACAACTGCAACGCCCTTCGCAATAACGCGAAGAAGGATGCGGCAGAAACCCGCAGAGAGGCTGATCAGGTCCTTCGCGACGCCGAGGTGCGCGCTGCCAAACTGATTGAGGAAACCAATATCGTCGAGTTCGCGAAAAAGCGGGAGCAGGAGATCCTGGAGGGCGCGGAGCAGCAGCGTGCGATGCTGATCGCCGGCGCGGTGCAGTATGCTGACCGTATCCTGGAGGAGGCACAGCAGACGGTGACCGGAACGCTGGAAGCGCTGAATTCCGGCGTCGCAATCCTGCAGAAGCAGGCGAAAGAGGAGATGGACGTCTCGATCCGCGAGCTGACAGACGCCAGAACCGCCCTGAAGAACGCGGAACAAAACGTATAAGACAGAAAAACAATCTGCTGTTTTTATGGCAGGTTGTTTTTTTCTATACAATTCAGGTTCTGTTTTTCGTCAATTCCGTGCTTTACATGACTGAAATGATACGTTATAATAAAATTGCTGCGAATCTATATTTTGGCAGGGAGAGGTGCCCTGCTGAAGTAAAATGTATGAGGTGATATTGTGACACAGAAAAACTTTAACAAAGTTCTGGCCGCAAACCGCGGCGAGATCGCGATCCGCATATTCCGTGCGTGTTACGATCTCGGACTGCATACCGTTGCAATGTATTCCAATGAGGATATCAACGGACAGTTCCGGACCCATGCGGACGAAGCCTATCTGATTGGCGAGAATAAGAGTCCCGTCGGCGCCTATCTGGATATCCCCGCAATCATCGACCTGGCAAAACGCCGGGGCGTGGACGCTATTCATCCCGGGTACGGCTTCCTTTCCGAGAATGCTGATTTCGCACGGGCCTGCGAGGCCGCGGGAATCAAATTCATCGGTCCTCCCAGCAATATCCTTGCGATGATGGGCGACAAGCTCAGCGCAAAACAGATCGCCATTCAGGCCGGTGTTCCGATCATCCCCGGCAGCACAGAGCCCCTTAAGGACGGCGATGAGGCGCTGGAGAAGGCCATTTCCTTCGGTTTCCCGATTATCCTGAAAGCGGCGGCCGGCGGCGGCGGACGAGGCATGCGGCGCTGCGACAGTCCCGAAGAGGTGAAACCCGCATTTGAGCTTGTTCGCAGCGAGGCGAAAAAGGCCTTCGGCAATGACGACATTTTTATCGAGAAATTCCTGGTAGAGCCGAAGCACATCGAAGTGCAGGTCCTGGCGGATGAATACGGCAACTGCTACCATGTGGGAGAGCGTGACTGCTCCCTCCAGCGCCGCTATCAGAAGGTGGTCGAGTTCGCGCCGGCATTCTCCGTACCGGAGGAGGTCCGCGAAAACATCAGAAATGATGCGGTCAAGATCGCGAAGTCTGTCGGCTATGTCAACGCCGGTACGCTGGAATTCCTGGTGGATAAGAGCGGTTCCTATTACTTCATCGAGATGAACCCCCGTATCCAGGTCGAGCATACCGTGACGGAAATGGTGACCGGCGTTGACCTGGTTCGCGCGCAGATCCTGATCGCGGAAGGTTATCCGCTTTCCACCCCGGAAATCGGACTGACCTGCCAGGAAGACGTGCAGGTTCACGGCTATGCCATCCAGTGCCGTGTGACAACGGAAGATCCGACCAACAATTTTGCGCCTGACAACGGTAAGATCACCGCTTACAGAACCGGCGGCGGATTTGGCGTCCGTCTGGACGGCGGCAATGTGACCACCGGCACGGTGATTTCTCCTTACTATGATTCCCTGATGGTCAAGATCACCTGCCAGGATAATACCTTCCTCGGCGCCTGCCATAAGGCCATGCGTGCTATCGGCGAGGTCCGTGTCCGCGGCGTTAAGACGAATATTCCGTTTGTTCAGAATATTCTCAGCCACCCGACCTTCCAGGCCGGAAAGTGCCATACCAAGTTTATTGACGAAACGCCGGAGCTCTTTGACATCGAAGACTCGAAGGATCGCTCCACTCGCGTGCTGAAGTACATCGCCAATATTCAGGTGGCGAATCCCAGCGCGGAACGCAAGCAGTTTGATACCCCCAGATTCCCCAAGGGATCCGGCAATCCCAAGCCGGGCCTGAAGCAGCTGCTGGACGAAAAGGGTCCGAAGGCGCTGTCTCGGTGGGTCATGGATCAGAAGAAGCTGCTCATCACCGATACGACCATGCGCGATGCCCACCAGTCCCTGCTTTCGACCCGGATGCGTACCCGCGACATGGTAAAGGGCGCAGACGGTACGGCGGACATCCTTGCGGACTGCTTCTCGCTGGAAATGTGGGGCGGTGCTACGTTTGACGTGGCCTATCGCTTCCTCCATGAAGATCCCTGGGAGCGGCTTGACCTGCTGCGGGAGAAGATCCCCAACATCCCGTTCCAGATGCTGCTCCGCGGCTCCAATACGGTGGGTTATCAGAACTACCCGGATAATGTAGTCCGTGAGTTTGTCAAGCAGAGCGCCAAGAGCGGGATCGATGTGTTCCGCGTGTTTGACTCTCTGAACTGGATTCCCGGCATGTCGATCGCGCTGGACGAGGTCCTCAATCAGGACAAGTTCTGCGAGGCGACCATATGCTATACCGGCGATATCCTGGATAAGAGCCGTACCCGCTATACGTTGGATTACTACATCAAGATGGCCAAGGAGCTCGAGCACATCGGCGCCCACTCCATTGCCATCAAGGATATGTCCGGCCTGCTCAAGCCCTATGCGGCAAAAGAGCTTGTTCGGGCGCTGAAGCAGGAGGTCGGCATTCCGATCCACCTGCATACCCATGACACCACCGGCAACCAGGTCGCAACGCTGCTGATGGCGGCGGAAGCCGGCGTCGACATCGTCGATACCGCAGTAGCCTCCATGTCCAGCCTCACTTCTCAGCCCTCCATGAACGCCGTCGTGGCAGCTCTTCAGGGCAACGAGCGGGATCCCATGATCTCCATGGATGGAATTCAGGAGCTGACCGATTACTGGGCGGATGTACGTCTGCGCTACGATTTGTTCGATCACGGTCTGAAGACCCCTGTTACCGATATCTACCGTTACGAGATCCCCGGCGGCCAGTACACCAATCTGGAGCCTCAGGTCATCTCACTCGGACTCGGCCCCCGTTTCGCGGAGGTCAAGGAGATGTACAAGACTGTCAACGATATGCTCGGAGATCTGGTGAAGGTCACGCCTTCCTCTAAAATGGTGGGCGATCTGGCCATCTTTATGGTGCAGAATGATCTGACCCCGGATAACATTGTGGAAAAGGGCGAAGCTTTGACGTTCCCGGATTCTGTGGTCTCTTACTTCAAGGGCATGATGGGCCAGCCGCCCTGCGGATTCCCGGAGGACATTCAGCGGGTGGTCCTGAAGGGCGAGAAGCCCATTACCTGCCGGCCGGGCGAGCTGCTGGAGCCTGCTGACTTCGATAAGGCACGCGCTGAAGTTGAAAAGTTCTGCCCGAATCCCACCATGCGCGACGTCATTTCCTACTGCATCTACCCCAAAGTGGTGGAGGAGTTCTGGAAGCACTCCAAGGAGTATGGCTATCTGATGCGTATGGGTTCCCATGTGTTCTTTGCCGGTATGGCCTTGGGTGAGACAAACAAGATCAACATTGAGGACGGCAAGACGCTGGTGATCCGGTATCTCGGCATGGGAGATCCCAACGAGGACGGAACCCGCAACGTGTTCTTTGAACTCAACGGCAACCGGCGTGAGGTCAACGTCCCCGATCCCAATGCCACCTCTACGGCAAAGGTCGTTGTTATGGCGGATCCGCAGGACAAGAGCAATGTGGGCGCCTCGATTCCCGGCATGGTGACCAAGGTCAATGTAAAGCCCGGCGACAAGGTCGAGGAGAACCAGGTCCTGGCTGTCATCGAAGCCATGAAGATGGAGACATCTGTGGTTGCGCGTATGGCAGGCGTTGTGGACGAGGTGTTCATCGCCGAAGGCGACAATGTCAAAGCCGGCGAACTCCTGATTACGATCAAATGATCCCTTGGCCCGGTACACGGTTTGTGTACCGGGCTATTTTCTCCAATCTGAGTCTTGAAACAGCATAAGGAACAGGCTATAATAAACAAAAGGAGTTGATTTACATGACTGCCATGGAAAAATTCAATCTTTGGATCCAGGAAGTGCCCGCCGGTTCTGCGATTGCGGAGGAACTAAAAGGAATTGCCGGAAACAGCGCAGAAATTGAATCCCGTTTTGGCAACGATCTGACCTTCGGAACTGCCGGACTCCGCGGCATCATGGGCGCCGGAACAGATCGCATGAACATATACACTGTACGACGCGCTGCAATGGCCTACGGTCAATATATCAAGGAGGCCCCGCTTCCGGATTCCTGCGCCATTGCTTACGACACGCGGAACAATTCCCGCCTGTTCTCGGAAGTCTGTGCAACCGCATTGGCCGAAGAGGGGATCCATGTCTACCTGTATCCTGCTCCGGCTCCTACGCCGATGCTTTCCTTTGCTGTCCGGCATCTGAAAACCGGAGGCGGTGTTGTTATGACCGCCAGCCATAATCCTGCGGCCTACAACGGAATGAAATGCTATGGGGATGACGGATGCCAGCAGACGGATGAGCCTGCGGCAGAGGTCTTTGCCCGGATGCAGAAGCTTCCGATGATCTGCGAACCGGCATCCAGCTACGATGCGCTGGTGGCGGAGGGAAAGATCGAACTGATCGGACAGGAAGTGTATGACAGCTACTACGCCGCGGTCCTGAACGAATCCCTTTCTGCGGATCAGATTCCTGGCTCCGGTCTGAAAGTTCTGTATACACCGCTCCACGGCACAGGCCTGGGCCCGGTAACCTCCCTGTTTAGAAAGCTTGGCGTTGACTACGATCTGGTGGAATCCCAGACAACTCCGGACGGAAACTTCCCCACCTGCCCCTATCCGAACCCGGAAACGGAGCCTGCTTTTGATGAGGCGATCAAGGTTGCCGCAGCGCCCGGCGCTCCCGATTATGATCTGATCCTTGCGACGGATCCGGATGCGGACCGCATGGCGGTCGCGGTGCCGGTTAAGGCTGCCGACGGAACGGTGTCCCTTCGCCGTTTTTCCGGTAATGAATTTGGCTGCCTTCTGCTGGATTATATCCTGGATACCCGGACAAAGCTCGGGACGCTGCCTGAAAACTGCAAATGCGTCAAGAGTATCGTGACCACGCCGATGGTTCGGGCGGTCGCCGGCGCATATAACTGTGAAACGGTGGACGTCCTGACCGGATTCAAATACATCGGCAGTACGATCCTCGGACTGGAAAAGCAGGGGAGAGAGCGGGAAATCGTCTTTGCTTTCGAAGAGAGCTGCGGCTTCCTGAAGGGAAGCTACGTCCGGGACAAGGATGCCCAGGTGGCGTGCATGCTTGCCTCGGAACTGGCGGCAGTCTGCAAGCGAGAGAAGATCAGCCTGGCGGAAAAGATGGATCGTTTGTATCAGAAATACGGATACTATAAGAATCAGGTGGTATCCATTGATCTGGACGGAGAAGCGGGGAAGAAACTCTGCGCTGACTTTATCAACGATCTCCGTGTGAATCCGCTGAAGGAACTTGCCGGCATGAAAGTTGAGAAAATCGCTGATTATCTCAATGGTTCGGAGCTGGATTGCGATTCCGGCGCTACACGCAAACTGGATTTCCCCTCGTCCAATGTGCTCTCCTACCAGATGGGGACTGCCGGGCAGGCGATCCTGCGTCCTTCCGGCACGGAACCCAAGCTGAAGGTCTACTTCTTCGCGGCTGATGCTGACGAGTTACAGGCGGCAGCCAACCTGGAGGCGCTTGTGTCGGATATCCGCCTGAAAATGAAAAAATTCGGTGTGATTCAGTGATTATTCTTGACAATTCCCATGGAACATGTCATAATCATCAGGTATACTTAAGCGATGAAGAAGAGGAGTAGCGCATCGGATTCTTCAGAGAGCAGGCGGATGGTGCGAGCCTGTGATGCGGATGCGTGAAGGTCGCTTCTGAGCTGTCCTTCTGAACTGACAGTAGGCTGGACCGGGAACTCCCGTTACAGAGTGCAGAGTGCGGCAAGCTATTTGCCGAATTCAGGTGGTACCGCGGAAATTTCGCCCTGAACGTATTTCGTTCAGGGCGTTTTCTGATATTTAAGGAGATGAATCCATGAAAGAACTGCCAAAGACTTACGATCCGAAACAAGTGGAATCCGGCATCTACGAAATGTGGGAAAAGGGCGGGTATTTCCACACAAAGCGGGATCCTGAGAAAAAACCGTTTACAATTGTCATGCCGCCTCCCAATGTGACGGGACAGCTGCATATGGGGCACGCCATGGACTGCACGCTGCAGGACATCCTGATCCGCTTTAAGCGGATGCAGGGGTATGCCGCGCTGTGGCTTCCGGGCTGTGATCATGCGGGCATCGCAACCCAGATCAAGGTGGAGGAAGAACTGCGGAAAGAGGGCCTTACCCGTTATGACCTCGGCAGGGAGAAGTTCCTGGAGAGAGTGTGGGACTGGAAAGAAAAGTATGGAGATCGCATTGTCCGCCAGCAGCGGACACTGGGTTCCTCCTGCGACTGGCAGCGTCATCGTTTCACGATGGATGAAGGATGCTCCAAGGCGGTTCGGGAGGTCTTTGTCCGGCTCTATGAAAAGGGCCTGATTTATAAAGGCAGCAGGATTATCAACTGGTGCCCGCACTGCGCCACTGCGCTTTCCGACGCGGAGGTGGAGTATTCTGAAAAACCCGGAAAGCTGTGGCATCTTCGCTATCCCCTGAAGGATGAGCCGGGCAGATATCTGGTGGTCGCCACGACTCGCCCGGAGACAATGATGGGCGATACCGGCGTTGCAGTGAATCCCAATGACGAGCGCTACCGTGATCTTGTGGGAAAAACCTGCATTCTGCCGATCATGAACCGGGAGATCCCGATCGTTGCCGACGACTATGTGGAGATGGATTTCGGAACCGGCTGCGTGAAAATGACGCCTGCCCATGATCCCAACGACTTCGAGGTGGGGCAGCGGCATAATCTTGAGATCATTCGTGTGATCGATGATAACGGCCGGATCAACGAGCTCGGCGGACCTTACAACGGGATGGACCGGTATGAGTGCCGGAAAGCCGTGGTGAAAGATCTGGAGGAGCAGGGGTATCTGGAGAAGGTGGAAGATTACACCCACAATGTTTCCACCTGCTATCGGTGCCATAATGACGTGGAGCCGCTCATCTCTGCACAGTGGTTTGTCAAGATGCAGCCGCTTGCCAAGGAAGCGCTCCGGGTTGTCAATGAAGGAGAGACGAGATTCGTCCCGGACCGGTTTGCCAAGACCTACACCAACTGGATGGAGAATGTGCATGACTGGTGTATTTCCCGGCAGCTCTGGTGGGGACATCAGATCCCGGCCTGGAAATGCGAGGATTGCGGGGAATACACGGTTTCAAGGGACGACCCGACCGAATGCTGCCATTGCGGAAGCAAACACATTACCCGCGAAGAGGATGTGCTTGACACCTGGTTCTCCTCGGCGCTTTGGCCCTTTGAGACGCTGGGGTGGCCTGAGAAAACCGAGGATCTTGATTACTTCTATCCCACGGACGTGCTGGTCACCGGGTATGATATCATCTTCTTCTGGGTGGCGCGGATGATCTTCTCCGGCTGTGAGCAGACGGCAATGACGCCGTTCCATACGGTGCTGATCCATGGCCTGGTCAGAGACGACAAAGGAAGGAAGATGTCCAAGTCTCTCGGCAACGGCATCGACCCGCTGGAGATGGTGGAGCAGTACGGTGCCGACGCGCTGCGCATGAATATGATCACCGGCAACTCTCCCGGCAACGATATGCGGTTCTATGTGGAACGCTGCGAGGCCATGCGGAACTTTGCCAATAAGATCTGGAATGCCAGCCGTTATGTGATGATGAATCTCTCCATCGACAAAAACGAGCTTCCGGAACTCTCGCTGCTGGAGCAGGAAGACAAGTGGATCCTCTCCAAGCTGAACCGTCTGATCGGGGAAGTGACGGAAAACATGGACAAGTACGAACTGGGCATCGCAGTTCAGAAAATCTATGACTTCATCTGGGACGACTACTGCGACTGGTATATCGAGCTGACCAAGGCCCGTCTCTATGCCGATGACGAAGGAAGCAAGACCGTTGCGCAGCAGGTCCTTGTTTATGTTCTCGACCAGTTCCTGCGTCTGCTGCATCCCTTTATGCCCTTTATCACGGAAGAAATTTGGCAGGCGATCCCCCACGACGGAGAAAGCCTGATGATCGCCTCGTGGCCCGTTCCCGCAGAACGGCTGAATTTCCCGGCGGAGGAATCTGCCATGGAAAGCATTATGGACGCAATTCGCGCCGTCCGTAACCGCCGTGCGGAAATGAACGTGCCGCCCAGCAAAAAATCCACCCTGTATATCGTGACCGATAAGCAGGATGTGTTCCGGCAGGGACAGGCGTTCATTTTGAAGCTTGCATATGCAGATCAGCTGGTTGTGGGCAGCGCGGCCCCGGATGGAGCGGATGACATGGTGTCCTGTGTGACCCATGACGCGAAGATGTTCATGCCGATGGATCAGCTTGTGGATGTGGAAAAAGAACTGCAGCGCCTGGAGAAGGAACTGACCAAGAACCGCAAGAATCTGGAAGGCGTGGAAAAGAAGCTTTCCAATCCCGGATTCCTGGGCAAAGCGCCGGAACAGGTCGTTGCGGCGGAACGCGAGAAGGCGGAGAAACTCAGCGCGCTGATTCAGCAACTTGAGGAGAGCTATCAAAAACTGAAGAAGTAAG
The DNA here is from genome assembly GCA_017469795.1 of Oscillospiraceae bacterium. Classification (GTDB taxonomy): domain Bacteria; phylum Bacillota; class Clostridia; order Oscillospirales; family Oscillospiraceae; genus HGM13006. The sequence continues at coordinate 15,919 of JAFUFT010000065.1, read as the reverse complement.
GAAAACGAGGCTGCCGTACAACGTGAATGCGGCAGCCTCATTTCAGGAGATGAATACCATGACCTATCCGGAAGCACTCTCTGCGATCCACAGCAGAAAACGCTTCTCGTCCGTGGCCTCTCTGGAGCGTATGACAAGGCTGATGGAGCGGCTGGGAAATCCGCAGGATCAGATCCGGTGCATCCATGTAGCGGGAACCAACGGAAAGGGAAGCGTTTGCGCGTTTACAGAATCGATCCTTCGAACAGCCGGTTACCATGTTGGACTGTTTACCTCTCCGTATTTGGTGGATTTCAGAGAACGGATCCAATTTGACAGGAACTGCATTTCGGAAGAGATGCTGGTTTCCTGTTTTGAGGCAGTAATGGCGGAAGAGGAATCGCTTGAGAGACTCGGCTATGAACCGATCAATGAGTTTGAACTGGTCACAGCCATTGCCTTTTATGCGTTTGCACAGATGCATGTGGACTACGCGGTGATTGAGGTCGGCTTGGGCGGCCGGTATGACGCCACAAACGTTCTTCGCGCACCGGAGGTATGCTGCATTACCCCGATTTCTCTGGATCATACAGCAGTACTCGGAAATACGTTAGCTGAGATTGCCTTGGAGAAAAGCGGGATCATCAAGCAGGGCACCAAAGTTGTCTCCGGTGCGCAGGAGCCGGAAGCGATGGACGTGATCAAAGAGACTGCGGATCAGAAAGGCTGCGCTTTGATTGTTCTCCGTGAAAGGACGATTCTCGCAGAATCTCTGGTGGGGACACGTATGGAATACAAAGGGTGCGCCGTAAATGTTCCCCTGCTGGGGAGACATCAGGTGGATAACGCCATTACAGCCTGGGAGATTTGCACCGCAGCAGGTATTTCCGATTCGGATATTGTTGCCGGAATTGAACGAACAGCCTGGAAAGGAAGACTTCAGTATCTGCCTGGAGTTCCGACCGTCCTGATTGATGCCGGCCATAATCCCGCAGGAATCCGGACCCTGACAGATACGCTGGACACTTTGCTCAAAGGGCGGCCGATGATTTCGGTTATGGCGATGATGCGCGACAAGGACTATGCAGCCTGTATTCCGGAGATCGCCAGGAGGAGCAAAACGCTTATTGCAGCCTCAGTCGGTTTGCCGAGATCTCTGCCGCAAGATGAACTGGCAGCTCAGGCGGAGCCGTATTGTGAGGTGTTGACCGCGCCGACGGTTTCAGACGGAATTGAACTGGCAAAAAAGATCGCTTCAAAGGAAGAAATGATTCTGATCTGCGGCTCTGTATATGCCGCCGGTGAAGCCGTCAAACTTCTTGATCCATAAAAAACAGCACAGGACATACTTTCGACAGTATATCCTGTGCTGTTTACTTATAATCATATTATTATTGCGGAATGGGAGCGGTTCTATGTATATCAGAAGCTATCTGCAGAATAACAGGATGACTGTTGCGCTGACAGGAGAAATAGATCACCATGAAGCTCAGCGCGCAATGAAAATCATTGCAGATAAAATCGACGCCTATGCACCCCAGAGATGCACCCTTGATTTCCGTGACGTCGCGTTTATGGATTCATCGGGAATCGCCATCGTGATCATGTGCGTCAGGAGAATGCGGGAGTTGGGCGGAAAGCTGATCCTATGCAATGTTCAGCCGCAGCCGATGCGCGTGTTTGATGCGGCCGGGATACAACAGATTGCAGAGATACAGGGAGGAGCGCAATATGAGTAATCGTAATCTGACAAACAGCGTTTATGCGGAGTTTCCGAGCTGCAGCGAGAATGAGGCGCTCTCCAGAGCGATTGCTGCGGCATTTTTGGTTCAGGCCGATCCGACAATGGAAGAGCTCTCTGATATCAAAACGGCGGTCAGTGAAGCGGTGACAAACTGCATTGTGCACGGCTATCCCGATACAATCGGTATGATAAAAATGAGCTGCAGGCTGGAAAACAACGTGATTTCGATTCAGATCACGGATCAGGGAGTCGGAATTGAGGATGTGGAGCAGGCGAGGACCCCGCTGTTCACGACGGGCGGGGAAGAGCGAAGTGGCATGGGATTTACAATCATGGAACGATTTATGTCGGATCTGAAAGTGGATTCGGAAACGGGACGGGGAACTACGGTGACGATGACAAGAATCCTGAAAAGTGAGGATGCAGATCTATGAGTTCTGTGCTTTTGGAAAAAGCGCAGGATGGAGATCAATCGGCGAAGGAACAGATGATCCTCGATAATTCGGGCCTGATCTGGAGCATCGTAAGGCGGTTTTCCGGACGGGGCGTCGAGATGGACGATTTGTATCAGCTTGGATGTCTCGGCTTTTTAAAAGCGATCGAAGGATTTGACAAGTCCCTTGGCACACAGTTTTCCACATATGCCGTGCCGAAAATAGCCGGAGAAATCAGACGCTTTCTGCGGGATGACGGAACGATCAAGGTGAGCCGGACGATCAAGGAACAGGCGGCCAGAATCAAGACAGCCCGCACGCGTCTTTGTGCCGAGCGGGGACGGGAACCGAGCCTTGGAGAAATTGTCGCGGAAACCGGACTGTCGGCAGAAGAGATTGCAGTGGCGGAGACGGCGCTCACGCCGGCCTGTTCCCTCCAAAGACCGGTAGGAGAGGATGGGTGCAGCCTGGAACAGATGATCCCCGGAGTGGAAATAGAAGAGTCGATCATCGACGCTGTGATGCTGCAGGACGCAATTACTACATTGGATCCGAGACAACAGGCGGTTTTGGATATGCGTTTTTTTCGAGGGATGACCCAGGATAAAACAGCGTATGTACTTGGCGTCAGCCAGGTTCAGGTTTCGAGGATCGAACGGAAAGCGCTGGAGCGTCTGCGGACAATGTTAACAGAAATGTAGATAAGCTTTGTAATGGACTTGTAATTTGACGGCAAAATGGATGTATGATAAAATAACAGTCACTAAGATCGATAAGGCATGATAAAGGAGTAGCTATGCATCCAAAAGACGTTGAACGATTTTTAAATGCCAGAAGAACGGTGATTGCCGCCCACTACCAGAACCTGAATCCGATGCAGCGGGAAGCCGTTATGACCACCGAGGGGCCCCTGCTGCTGTTAGCGGGAGCCGGCAGCGGCAAGACGACTGTTCTGATTCACCGTATCTCGAATTTGATCCGGTTCGGAAGAGCCTCAGACAGTGACGATATTCCGGATTGGGTTACGGAAGAGGATGTGGAATTCCTGTGCGCTTACGCGGAACATCCGGAGGAGGAGCTGGCGCAAAGAGCGGATTCTCTCTGTGCACTGAATCCGGCAAATCCATGGAACGTGATCGCGATCACTTTTACGAACAAAGCCGCCAACGAGCTGAAAGAACGGCTGGAACATTTGCTGGGAGAAGAGGCGCTGGATATCTGGGCTATGACGTTTCACTCCGCATGCTGCAGAATCCTCCGGCGGGACATTGACCGCCTGGGCTATGATCGCAGCTTTACTATTTATGACACTTCTGATTCGGAAAAGGTCATGAAAGAAGTGATTCGGGACATGGGATTTGAGGAAAAATCCTTTCCCGCCAAGTCTGTACTGAATGCGATCAGCTCCGCCAAGGATCAGATGATCTCGCCGAAGGAGTATCGAAAGACCGCAAGGAGCAGCACGGACTTTCGGGCAGACCGGATCGCGCAGGCCTATGAAGAGTACCAGAACCGCCTGAAATCGGCAAATGCAGTCGACTTTGATGACATCATTCTTTTGACGGTTCAACTCCTTCAGGACTTTGACGATGTGCGGGAATACTACCAGAAAAAGTTCCGGTATGTGCTGATCGACGAGTATCAGGACACCAATCACCTGCAGTATCTGCTTGCAACGCTTCTGTCTGGCCGGTATGAGAATATCTGCGTGGTCGGAGATGACGATCAGTCCATTTATCGCTTCCGCGGCGCGACGATTTCCAATATTCTCGATTTTGAGAAGCAGTACTCTGTATCAAAAGTGATTCGGCTGGAGCAAAACTACCGTTCCACAAAGTACATTCTCGATGCCGCGAATTCTGTGATCGTCAACAACAAGGGACGCAAAGGCAAGAAGCTCTGGACCGCCAACGACCAGGGAGATAAAATCTCGGTCTATGAAGCAAATTCTGAAAGTGATGAGGCTGCTTTTGTTGCCTCCCAAATAAACTCCGGAATCGTCCGGGGAAATAATTTCCGGGATTACGCCATTTTGTATCGCACCAACGCACAGTCCAACGCTATGGAACAGGCGTTTAAACGCAGCGGGATTCCGTACCGTATTATCGGCGGCACCAGATTCTTTGACCGTGCGGAAGTCAAGGACATGCTTGCCTATCTGTGCGTGATCAATAATCGAACGGATGATTTGCGGCTGCGCCGGATCATCAATGTTCCAGCGCGAGGCATCGGCGCCAAGACCATTGAGACGGCGCAGAGACAGGCGGATGCAGCCGGACGCCCGCTTTATGATATTATCTCTGATCCAAAGGGGTATCCTTCGCTGGAAAAAGCGGTAGGAAAACTGACGAAATTCACTGCCATCATCGAATCGCTGCGCAGTGACCTCAAGGAGATGCAGCTTCCGGAATTCTACGATGAGGTCATGTCAAGAAGCGGATATCTGGCCATGCTGGACGCGCGGGACGATGTGGAAAGCCGCAGCCGGAAAGAAAACATCCTGGAGCTGAAGTCGAGCATCATCAGCTACGTTCAGGAGGCAGAATCGCCGACGCTGGCCGGCTTCCTGGAGGAGGTCAGCCTGTATACCGACATCGAACGGTATGATCAGGATGCGGATGCAGCTGTAATGATGACGATGCACAGTGCCAAGGGACTGGAGTTTCCGTGCGTATTTCTGGTGGGAATGGAGGAAGGACTCTTTCCCGGCATGAAGGTTTTGACGGATCCGGAGGAGCTGGAAGAGGAACGCAGGCTCTGCTACGTTGCCATTACCCGTGCAAAAAAGCGATTGTACCTGTCCTATGCGAAACAGCGCATGCTGTATGGCCGGACAACCTTCAACAGACCGTCCAGGTTTCTCGGGGAGATTCCGGATGAATGCCTGAATAGCCGCCCGAAGACGCACAGGTCCGCTTATCAGTCCCTGGGTTACGGGGAACGTACTTATACAAAACCGAAACAACCGATCCCGCAAAGAACGACGAACGTCCCGCTTTTGGAACTGCAGAAAGGGGATCAGGTCGTCCATACTGCGTTTGGTCCCGGATTAGTGATCAGCATCCTTAAGATGAACGGAGATGCACTGCTTGAGATCGCATTTGATCAGGTCGGGACAAAACGGTTGATGCTGAAAGCGGCAGGCCCGCATCTGAAGAAGAAATAATCCACCGTTTTTCTCATAGAGTATAGCGTTGGGAGGCATACGCTATGAGGAAAAAGCGCCGATGGATCCTGTTATTGCCTGTTTTTCTTCTGCTGGTTTTAATGCTGCAGGTCTTCATGAAAAAGAGGATCGACCCTTTGATCGCGGAGTTGGCCTGCGCCGAGGTCGGCAATTTGGCATCTAACGTCATCAATGACGCCGTGGATGAGCAGATTGCGACGGGAAATATTCGCTATCAGAGCTTTGTCTCGCTGGAACGGAACCAGGACGGACAGATCGCAGCTCTGACGACGAATATGCAGGAAATGAACCGGCTTAAGACACAGCTGCTGGGTATATTGGAAACCAAGATCCATGAAAATCTGACGGATCAGATTATGATTCCGCTTGGAAATATCACCGGGATTCGGCTGCTGTCGGGACGAGGACCGGGAATTCCGGTAAAAATCGTCTCTGTCGCTTCGTCTGACGCTGCCTTTCGCGGCACATTTGAGGAAGCCGGAATCAACCAGACAGTACACCGGATCGTGATGGATGTGACGATGGATCTGGTGATCCTTTTACCGAATCAAACGATTACGCAGACGGTTTCCACCGACGTATGTGTGGCTGAAACTGTATTGATCGGCACCGTCCCAACTCATTTTACTTACTTTAATACATCGGGAAATCCTTTGGAATTCCCATGGAATAGAGGGAACACAAATGACGACTCAACAGGAAATCCTTAGCTTGACAGCGGAACTCAACGAAGCAAATTATAAATACTATGTGCTGGACAATCCGGATATGCTGGATTTTGAATACGACGCAAAGCTCCGGCGTCTGGAAGAGCTGGAGGCGGCGCATCCGGAACTGGTGCAGGAGGATTCCCCCACAAAACGCGTGGGGGGAGCGGCTCTTTCTGCGTTCGAACAGGTTCATCATCCGGTGTCGCTGGAAAGCCTTCAGGATGTTTTTTCCATGGAAGAGCTCCAGGATTTTGACATCCGTATATCGGAAAGCGCTCCGGAGAGAGTTTACAGCGTAGAGCCTAAAATTGACGGCCTTTCCGTCGCGCTGGAATACGTAAACGGCGTATTCGTTCGAGGAGCAACAAGGGGAGACGGCGTTGTCGGCGAGGATGTTACGGAGAATCTGAAAACAATCAAGTCTATTCCGCTGCGGCTGAAAAATGCGCCGGAGCGGCTGATCGTGCGCGGTGAGGTGTTCATGCCCAAAAGCGTGTTTCATGCCCTGAATGAGAAACGGGAGGCGGCGGGTCAGTCCCTGTTTGCCAATCCGAGAAACGCTGCGGCAGGAAGCCTTCGGCAGCTGGATCCCCAAATTGCGGCGAAACGACAGCTGGATATTTTGGTATTCAATCTGCAGCTATGTGAAGGGGAACGCTTTGAGACACACAGCCAGACGCTGGACTACTTAAAACAACTGCAGTTCAAGGTGATTCCCTACCGCCTTTGCACGGAGCAAAAGGATGTACAGGAAGAGATCACGAGGATTAACGAGGAACGATCCGAGTACGCGTTTGATATCGACGGCGCGGTCATTAAAGTCGATGATCTCAACCAGCGGCAGTCGTTTGGCAGCACAGCGAAATTCCCGCGATGGGCCTGTGCATACAAGTATCCTCCGGAGATTAAACCAGCGAAGGTGGAATCTATCGTAATTCAGGTTGGACGTACCGGGGTCCTGACACCGAAGGCAGTGGTTTCTCCGGTGCGTTTGGCGGGAACAACCGTCACCAACGCGACTCTGCACAACCAGGATTTCATCTCCGAAAAAGATATCCGGATCGGAGACACAGTTCTGATTCGGAAGGCCGGCGAAATCATCCCGGAAATTCTGGAAGTTGACTTTTCAAAGCGTCCGGAAAACACCGTGCCCTATCTGATTCCGGATCGATGTCCCGTGTGCGGGGGAGAAACTGTGCGGGATGCTGACGGTGCTGCGATCCGATGCATAAACGAAAGCTGTCCTGCCCAGAAAGTAAGGTTTCTGACGCATTTCGCATCCAGAGATGCTATGGACATTGACGGCCTGGGAGGAGCCATTGTTGAACTGCTTGTTGACGCGGAGCTGGTAAACACACCGGCGGATCTGTACACGCTTCAAGAGGAGGAGCTGATTCCTCTTGACCGGATGGGAAAACAATCCGCAGCAAATCTTGTATCTGCAATTCAGAAGTCAAAGGGAAACGATCTGTGGCGTCTTGTGTTTGCGCTTGGAATCAGACAGGTAGGAGCGAAAGCGGCAAAAACGTTGGCGACCCATTTCGGCAACCTGGATGCAATCAGGAATGCCTCCGTCGAGGCGCTGACGGAAGTATCTGATGTAGGCCCGATAACGGCTCAGAATATCCGCAGCTGGTTTGCGCGGACGGACAACCAGATGATGGTTCAACGGCTGATCGAAGCGGGTGTAAATACAGAAAACCAAACGGAGATTCTGGATCGAAGATTTTCAGGTATGACCTTTGTGATAACGGGCACGCTGGAAAGCATGGGTCGAAACGAAGCGGCGGAGAGAATTGAGCTTCTTGGCGGAAAAGCTGCCGGAAGCGTGTCAAAAAAGACCACCTATGTTGTTGCAGGTCCGGGAGCCGGATCCAAGCTGAAACGTGCAGGGGAGTTGGGAATCCCGGTTTTGTCAGAATCGGAATTCCTTGAAATGATTAAGTAAAACGTGAAAAGAACAGGCTTGAACGAAAAGACGTTTGAGCCTGTTCTTTTTTTGCGCTCAAGCAAAAAACGACAAAAGAGATCAATAAAAAACGAATCATTGAATAACACGATCAAAACGGTTACAAAATCGTAAATTTTATCGGAAAACGCATCTTTATGTCAACCCAGGTAAACTGCTCAAATTTTTGTTTTTGCGATAAAATATAACAATGTTACGACAGAATTCGACGCGGTTCGATGTAATAATTATGTTACTTTTTACGGTTTGTTTACATTTAGATTAATCAAATATAGACAAATTTTAGCCATATTAATTAGATAGAATGTATAATAAATCGACTATATATTGTGTTTTGCTCCAATAACACCCCCAATTTATTGATTGATTACAAAGAACAAATGACAAAATGTTATTGACATTCAATCAAAGATGCTGTATTATTTCACCAGAAACGAAAATCTGATGATTTTCCATCGAAAACAATGAGGTAACAATTATGATTCGCAGATTACATATTTTTTGTCCCATCTGCATCATCTGTATTGCGTTACTGATCTCTTGTGTTTTTGCGTTTAACTCCAACGCTTCGGAGGAAGGGACGGAGGAACACTCAAACGCGTCGGTCAGTTATACGGAAGATTCCTGGTCTGCCAGCCGTATTGCGGTTCCCGCGATGGCGCAGGAGACTTCGGCGGTGTTGACGCTGGAGGAATCCGATGTGGAGGAAACGAATACAGAGGAACTTGCCACTACAGCAGAATACCAGCTTACAGATTATGAGCGTGAGTTCGTTGAACGGATCGTGATGTGTGAAGCCGGCGGTGAAGGAACCAGAGGGCAAATGATGGTTGCGCAGTGTATAAAGGAAGGTATGCTGCGGTTTGGGTATTCCATTGATGAATATGTTGTGAATTATCAGGTTCACTATACTTCTTATTCCAATGTGACGGACGAAGTGCGGGAGTCGGTTTCCCGTGTATTTGATGACGGGGAACGGGTCGTGGACGAACGGGCTGACCTGTGGTATAATCCCGCAATCACGCCATCTCAGTGGCATGAAGAGCAACAGTACGTGACCACCGTTGGAAGCCATCGCTTTTTCTGGATGGATGATAACAGCGCTGCATAATGATAAGCCTCTGGATTTCTCCAGAGGCTTTTTTCTATTTGCCGGGCCGGGAAGGATTCATATAGTATACGTTTTTCTGATTCAATTCGCCTTTTAGAAGCTCTAATGCTTCCCCGAATCTTTGGAAGTGAACGATTTCCCGTTCCCTTAAAAACTTGATTACCTCGTTGACATCCGGGTCGTCGGAAAGGGCCAGTATATTATCGTATGTGGTACGGGCTTTTTGCTCTGCGCCCATATCCTCGGAAAGATCGGTGATCGGATCGCCTTTGACCTGCATGCTGGCTGCGCTCCAGGGGAAACCGCTTGCGGCGGTAGGGTATACCCCGGTGGTATGATCAACAAAGTACGGTGCAAATGCGCTGTCCTGAATTTGTTCGTCGGACAGGTTCCTGGTCAGCTGGTGAATGATCGTGCCCACAAGCTCGAGGTGCGAAAGTTCCTCTGTGCCGATATCCGTTAACAGGGCTTTGAGTCTGGGGTTCGGCATGGAATACCGCTGCGAGAGATAACGAAGGGATGCTCCAAGTTCACCGTCGGGTCCGCCGTATTGACTTATAATGATAGACGCCAGCTTTGGGTTTGGCGTCTTTATCTTTACCGGAAACTGCAGCCTTTTTTCATAGATGAACATAAGCTATACCTCCTTGAGGGCAGACGGAATCCGATGCTCTCTGGGCTGCGGGCACGGAAGATCCCACGGCCAGGGATCATCCACCCAGTCAAATGCCGGGCTTCCGCTGCCGGTCATCTGCAGCGGCCCGTACCGCCTCTCATATTCTGAAACGCCCTCGCTGTAGAGCTTGTTGTTTTTTTGAAACAGCGCTTCCGCCTCCGGATCGTTGCGGTGCGTGTCCAGATACAGGCCAAGCTCATGCACTGCGAATCCAAGCGCCATCAACTCCCGCAGCGGCGTTGAGACGTCCATATCCTGATTGACCATCCCCATGTAGGGAAGGTCGAGACCGGGGAACAGCGTTCCGCGGGCCAGCGCTTTATCAGATCCGTAACTGTGATCGGTGTTTCGCTGCATCGGAACATAGGGAACTGCGAGCATCCCGATTTCCGGAAGAATGCCGGTCCGGTATTCCTCAGACTGCAGCGCATCCCGTTTGATTTGATTCAACTTGATAACCTCCTTTACTTGTTCCGCATTATTCTATGGTCTTTCCGCCAACTTTGTTCGTTTTTCGCTCTTTTCTTCCGCACGTTTCTATGGTACAATAAAACAAATCATCGGAAAGGATATGCCCCATGAACACATCACCCAAACCCGAGTTTTCACCCAGATCGGCAGATCCCAATGTAATGACAAGTACGGATTTTTCTTTTGTCCGGAAGCATTGGTATGTGGGCATAAAGACCGTTGCACTGTATATCATTTATGCGGTCCTGACCAGCAGAGTTCAGATTCCGTACGCCGTGAATTGGCTGATCTCGCTGGCTTTGCTTGTACTGTGGGTGTATTTCGATTATCAGGATATCTACAAGCTTGCGATGCGGGATTATAACCTGGTCAAGTATCATTATTTGGAATACGATCCAAAGCGGGGACTGAAAACCGGCCTCCTTGCGCAGATTCCCGGACTGGTATGCGTTCTTCTGATGTGCGTGCTCAGCCTCGGCTCCGGAATCTGGTCTGATTTGTTTCGCGTGCTGTGGATTGTCTTCTATAGTCCGTTTGCCGTGATGATCGGCGCGGTCCAAATTGCGCTGCCCAATGCGTCGATTTGGCTGCTGGCGCCCTTTTATTTGATCCCCATGCTCTTCCAGCCGGCAATCGGATATCTGGCCTATCAAAACGGTTATCAAAACAAAGGCATCTTCTATAAATTCATCTACAAATCGCGCGACAAGGATAAGCGCCTCCGCTGAAGCATAAAAAAACCGCACCCTCATAATAATTATGGGGGTGCTTTTATGAAACACGGCGAAGCAAGATTTCTGTCCTGTATGTATGTATTGTCTCTGACACTTTTGGTGATATTTGCGGTTCGCGGGCTGTCGGCCTCTGTTGCGGTGTCCGCAGTTCCGGAACGGATCATCATTTTGGATGCCGGACACGGCGGACCGGACGGCGGATCGGTGTCTCCTAACGGGACAGAAGAGGCGGATATCAATCTTGCTGTCACACTCCGCACTGACGCCGTGCTGGGCCTGATCGGGGAACGCACCCTGCTCACTCGAAGCGGAGGGGAGGACCTTTCTTCTGAAGAGGCGGTGACGATCTCGGAGAAAAAGGTCTCAGACATCAGACGCCGGGTGGAAATTGTGAACACACACGCCGGGGCGATCCTTGTCAGCATCCATCAGAATACATATTCAGATCCTGCCTGCCGCGGATGCCAGGTTTTTTACGGGTCCGAAGAAGGCAGCAGGGAACTGGCGGAAATCATACGTGAGAACGTGCATCATGCGCTTGATCAGGGAAGCTACCGGGTGGCCAAGCCGATCCGTCCAGACGTCTATCTGATGAACCACATAACCGTTCCCGGGGTTCTTGTCGAATGCGGTTTTCTGACGAATCCGGAGGACGAGGCAAATCTTCAGGATGAAGCATATCAGAACCGGCTTGCGGTTGTTCTGGCCGGTTCTGTGGCAAATTATCAGCCGGAACCGGAATCCGGCGTATAAATGAGGAAATACCAATGAAAGAAAAAACGATCTACTATTGCACTTCCTGCGGAAACGAAACGATGAAGTGGCAGGGGAGATGCCCGGCCTGCGGGCAGTGGAACACCATCGTCGAGCACAAACCCACGGTATCCGGGAAGGGAAATGCCCGCGTCCCCGGAACCCGCAGAACCGCGAAGACCCTCTCAGAAGTTGATACTGCCGCCGAGGCCCGCTTTTCCACCGGCATGGAGGAACTGGACCGGGTCCTGGGAGGCGGCGCGGTACTTGGATCGCTGGTGCTTGTGGGCGGTGCGCCGGGAATCGGCAAATCCACCCTGCTTCTTCAGCTCTGCGCGCACGTGTGCAAAACGCTGAAGGTTCTGTACGTATCCGGAGAAGAGTCTGAGACGCAACTGAAGATGCGGGCGCTCCGGCTTGGCGTTTCCGGGGAGAAGCTTTATGTGCTTTCGGAAACATCGATCGAGGACATTCTGGATACGGTTGATACGATGGAGCCGAATGTCCTGATTATTGATTCGATTCAGACGCTATATTCAAGGGACGGCAGTTCCTCTCCCGGCAGTATCGCCCAGGTCAAGGAGTGCACCATGACCCTCATGCGGCTGGCAAAAACAAACGGGATCATGATCTTTATGGTGGGCCACATCAACAAAGAAGGCGCGATCGCAGGTCCCAAGGTGCTGGAACACATGGTTGATTGCGTGCTGTATTTTGAAGGAGACCGAAATACCTCCTACCGGCTGATCAGTGCGGCGAAGAACAGATTCGGATCGACCAACGAACTGGGCGTCTTTGACATGCATGAAAACGGACTGACGGAGGTTGAGAATCCGTCGGAAATGCTTCTCTCGGGCCGTCCTTTGGGCGCTCCGGGCACTTGCGTGGCATGCTCGATCGAGGGTACCCGTCCGGTTCTGGCGGAAATACAGGCCCTTGTGGTGTCCTCCAGCTTTAACGTACCCCGGAGAACGACAGACGGCTTTGACTTTAACCGGGCGACGCTGCTGATGGCGGTTCTCGATAAGCGGGGCGGAATGCGCCTGAGCGGCTGCGACGGGTATGTCAATGTGATCGGCGGCCTGAATCTGTCAGAGCCTGCGGCAGACCTTCCACTGGTTTTGGCGGTTGCCTCCAGCTATCGGGATCAGGCAATCCCGTCCGGCCTGGCGGCCATTGGTGAGGTCGGTCTGACAGGGGAGATCCGTGCAGTGAATTATCTGCCGCAGCGGCTGCAGGAACTGAGCCGGCTCGGCTTCAACCAGGTGATTATTCCGCATCAGGGCAGCGCAAAGATCATCCCGCCGGAAGGCATGCAGCTGATTCGTGTCAAGAATATCCGGCAGGCCATCGAGGAAGCCCTTGGCTGAGCAGGGAGAAACGAAAACGGGATGCCGCAGCAGCGGCATCCCGTTTGTGTATGCTCTTATTTTGCCAGCACCTTTTTCAGTCTGGCGAACCGGGGCAGGCTGTTCTCTTTGACCATTTTGGTCTCGCCCTGGATCAGAGGCAGCGCGTAGTCCACGAATTCCTGCGTCACGCCGTTCCCCTCGGAGTTGATCCACTCTAGCGGGACCTTCTTTTCGAAGTTTGCGCATTTTTCAAGGGGCAGGAGCTCGGTTTCGGCCTTGTAAGGGGCGTTGGAAACGCGCTTGATGGCAACCATATATCCCGTCTCACCGGAGGTAGCGGCCTCAACGGCGGCATGACCGACGGCAATCGCCTCGTCGATATCAGTCTGAGAGCCGCAATGTGCGCCGCAGCGCTGCATCAGGCTCAGTTCGATCGCACGGCTCTTGCAGTTGATCCGGGTCTTGAGAATGCTTTCCAGCACCTGAGCCAGGCCGCCCATCTGGGTGTGGCCGAAGGCGTCCTTGGCGGCTTCGCCGGCATATTCGGAGATAAACTTGCCATCCTTATCGTGGATGCCCTCGGAGGCCGCGATGATGACCTTGCCCTTTTCCTTGTAGATCCGCTCCGCGTCGTCGCAGAACTTCTCCACGTCAAAGGGGATCTCGGGCAGATAAATGAGATCGGGACCCTCGCCGCTGGCGGAAGCGAGTGCAGCTGCACCGGCGAGCCATCCGGCGTTCCGGCCCATGATTTCGATAATGCAGATCATGCCGGTGTCATAGACCTTGGCGTCCAGAGACACCTCCATGCAGGTGGTCGCAATATATTTGGCGGCGCTGCCAAAACCGGGGCAGTGGTCGGTTCCGTAGAGATCGTTGTCGATGGTCTTGGGAACGCCGATCACATTGCACTCATAGCCGACGGATTTCATATAACGGCTGACCTTGGAGCAGGTGTCCATCGAGTCGTTTCCGCCATTATAGAAGAAATAACGGACGTTATACTTTTTGAAGATCTCGAGAATACGCTTGTAGTCAGTATCGTCTACCTCAGGATCCTTCAGCTTATAGCGAACGGAACCCATCGCGGAGGAGGGTGTGTAGGGGAGAAGTGCTAACTCCGCGGGATCCTCCTGGTCGATCACATAGAGCTGATCGTCCAGAACGCCCTTGATGCCGTGGGCGGCGCCATATACTGTGGTGATATTCGGGTTTTCAAGCGCGGCGGAAAAAACGCCGTAGGCGCTGGCGTTGATCACGGAAGTGGGGCCGCCGGACTGACCGAAGATACAGGCGCCGGAGAGGGGAGTGGACATATTGATTACCTCCTAATGCAAGTTGTTTTTTCAATCTTTATTTACTATAGCATCCCCGATAAAAAAGCGCAAGCCTTTCCAAACAGGATATGCTTGTATGAAACGTCTATAATGTATCATAATTATCGTATGAATTGCAAGACAAACCTTGCATAATGGTAAAAATGATGGTATACTATGGTTAATTCAATAAAGGAGTGAGTGATTATGCCACTTGTCACATCCACTGAAATGTTCAAGAAAGCCTATGATGGCGGTTATGCCATCGGCGCGTTCAATGTCAACAACATGGAAATCATTCAGGGCATCACCGAGGCGGCACGGGAATGCAATGCTCCTGTGATCCTGCAGGTGTCGAAGGGTGCCCGTGCTTATGCCAACCGCACCTATCTTGTGAAGCTGGTTGAGGCCGCCGAGATCGAGACCGGTCTTCCGATTGTTCTTCATCTGGATCATGGCGACAGCTTTGAGACCTGCAAGTCCTGCATCGACGATGGCTTTACTTCCGTGATGATCGACGCCTCTTCCAAGCCTTTTGAGGAGAATATCGAGATCACTCGTCAGGTGGTGGAATATGCGCATGCCCGCGGCGTAGTCGTTGAGGCAGAGCTTGGTACGCTGGCCGGCGTCGAGGACGACGTCAAGGTTGCGGCAGAAGACTCCTCCTACACGCGCCCTGAGGATGTTCAGGAGTTCGTGGAGCGTACGGGATGCGATTCTCTCGCGATTGCGATCGGTACCTCTCACGGCGCCTATAAATTCACCCCCGCCCAGTGCACCCGGAATGAAAAGGGGATCCTCGTTCCGCCTCCGCTGCGGTTCGACATTCTGGAGGAGGTTTCCCGCCGGCTGCCCGGATTCCCGATCGTACTCCACGGATCTTCTTCCGTGCCCCAGGAGTATGTGAAGATGATCAATGAGAACGGCGGCGCCATGCCTGATGCGGTGGGTATTCCCGAAGAGCAGCTGCGCAAGGCGGCGGCGATGGCGGTCTGCAAGATCAACATCGATTCTGACCTGCGTCTGGCCATGACCGGAAGCATCCGCAAGCACTTTGCCGAGCATCCCGCCGATTTTGATCCCCGCCAGTACCTCAAGCCCGCCCGGGCCAACATCAAGGAGCTGGTCAAGCACAAGATCGTTGACGTGCTGGGCTGCGACAACAAAATCTAAAAATCGGGTAGGAGGTCATCCATTAGTTGAGTGACCGTCCTCCCACACCACCGTGCAAACCGTTCGGTACACGGCGGTTCAATCGCATAAGTGCAGATGCTCGTACAGGTCAAGGGTGCTTACAAGCCCGGCCTGTGCGAGCACTTGTTTTGAAAGGCCCTCTTGCACATAGGGTATTGCCGCGCAGTGCCAATAAGCCTTGCGCGTTCTTGCAGCCACATACGCCCTATCCAAGGGTACACCCAACTTGAGGAGCGCGTTCACCCTTGTTTTCGGCTTCTTCCATTGCTTCCAGATGTACATCCGTAAT
>JAFUFT010000053.1 GCA_017469795.1 Oscillospiraceae bacterium | reverse complement strand
GAAGAGGACAGAGAATCGTAACCTCTTTTACCATATCGCGCGCAGGTCGGCGCTATGCGGCGGCCTTTTTGTGCTGCCATTTCTCTACCTGCGAATTTTTTTAATTTTTTTGCTTGACTTTTTATTTGCAGGCTTGACAAAACCTCTCTGAAGACAGCTGCCTCGAATTCTTCTGACCGGTTCGCCCATCATTTTCCCGAATATCAAGATCCCGCTTCTGATCGAGGAGATGGGTGGGATCCTGGCGGCAGACGAGACCTGCATGGGCGAGCGGGGCATGTCCGATCCGGTGGTGCCGGTGGATCAGAGCTTCGATGGGCTGATGCGGTCCCTGGCCATTCGGGCCACCCGACCCTGCTCCTGCCCCACCTTCGCGGATAATAAACAGCGGATCTTCCGGCTGAAGCAGATGATCCGGGACTATCAGATCGAGGGTGTGATCTACCATGTGCTGCGGGGCTGCCTGGTCTACGATTTTGAGTACCGCCAGATCGAAGAGGCGCTGGGGGAACTGGGCATCCCGGTGATCCGGCTGGAGAGTGACTACAATGAAGAGGACGTGGAGCAGCTCCGGATTCGCATTGAGGCGTTCATCGAACTCATCAAACTGAAAAAGCCGCCGGAGGTGCGGCAAACAGAGAGGGATTACTATGGCTAAGTATTACATCGGACTGGACGGCGGCTCCACCTATCTCAAAGCAGCCATGCTCCATGAGGGCACGGTGGTGGACACGATGGTCCGGAATACCGGCATCGACAACAACGGCACTGCGAAAAGACTGGTGGAGGAGCTATGCCGACGGAGCCAGATTACCCAGCGGGATATCGGCTACATTATGGCCACGGGATACAGCCGGAAGGTGCTGGAGGTGGCGGACGACGATATCTCGGAGATCACCGCCCACGCCTATGGCGTCCGGGTCACTGCGCCGAAGGAATACCGCCCCGGCATGATCATCGATATCGGGGGACAGGACAGCAAGATCATCTATCTGGACAGCAATTACACCGTGAAAAATTTCAGCATGAACGACAAGTGCGCCGCAGGAACCGGAAAATTCATGGAGGTCATTGCGGGGATCCTGGAGACCACCATCGATCAGGTGGGTCCGCTTTCCCTTGAGAGTACCGCCCCCTGCGATATCAACAGCACCTGCGTGGTCTTTGCCCAGTCGGAGGTGATCTCGCTGGTGGCCCGGAAATACGACCGGCGGGATATCCTCTCGGGCATGCATCTGAGCATGGCAAGGCGCATCATCAAGATGATGAAAAAGTCCGAGAAAAACGGGGATATCCTCATGACCGGCGGCGGGGCTCTGAACACCGGGCTGCACCGTGCCTTCGAGGAGGAACTGATGAAGGACGTATACGTGGCTTCCCATCCCCAGTTCAACGGGGCCATCGGCGCGGCGCTGATCGCCAGCGAAAGGGGATAAGGATGGGAATGGAATTACTGCTGCAGGGCGCGGCAGCTGCCGCGTCCGTGGGAATGGGGTGCGGCACCTGCTGCGGATCGGGCATCGGCGTGTTCCTTTCCGGTTACCTGATGACTCACGCCCGGAACTTTCGGCAGTCTGTCTGGGGATTTCTCAGTTTTTATCTTGGAAAGCTCATGGCCGTCATGGGGATCTGCGGAGGTGCCGCCCTGATCGGCTCGCAGGTGCTCGATGAGAACGGCTGTATTGCCGGCGTGCCGGTCAAGGCCGTTGTGGACGCCGCCATGATCGGCATGGGTCTGTGGCTTCTGGTTCGGTGGATGCTGGAGCAGAAGGGGATCCGACACTGTCACGGCGGCTGCGGAACAGGCCGGAACGAACCGAAATATGACGGCAAGGTCAGCATGCCTGCCCTTTGGGGCATGGGGGTGGGCTATGGCATTTCCCCCTGTGCGCCGCTTCTGGTGATGGCGGGCTACGCGTCCACGCTGCCCTTCGGATACGCCCTCGCGGTGGGAGGACTGTTCGCCCTGGCCAGCGCGGTGTCGCCCATGCTGCTGATGCTGCTGCTCTCCGGCGTGCTGGCGGGGAAGATCTATCAGGAGATTCCGCATCAGCTGAAGTGGTTCCGTTTGGGATGCTATGTGCTTGTGATCGGTTTCTTCACATGGGAACTGATCGGTCTGCTTGCCGCCTGAGGACGGTCATGTTATAATGTCTTTTGCGGAGCGGATATCACAATAGGCCGAGCCGCCCTGCACCAAGGGAACACATTGGACGGATTATCAGGAGCCTGGAGGCGCGTATGAGACTGTTTCTTGCCATATTGCCGGACGGGGGATTCCGGAATTCGCTGCTGGAGATGCAGCGCGATATGAAGCGGCACGGGATCCGGGGCAGCTACACGCCCCCGGAGAACCTGCACCTGACCTTGGCCTTTCTGGGGGAATGTCAGGATCCGGACGGAGTGATGGACGCCCTGAATACGGTGCCGCTTTCTCCGTTTTCCGTCCGGCTGGAGGGCGCCGGCGCCTTTGACCGTGTCTTCTGGGCAGGTGTGGCGGACAGCCCGGAACTGGAAGCCTGTGCGGCGCGGGTTCGCCGTGCGTTGTCTGCGAACAGGATCCTCTATGACAAAAAGCGCTTCCGGGCGCATATCACCCTGGTCCGGCAGGCCCGGGAGGAGAAACCCGGCGCCCTGTCGCAGGTCCATGTACCCCGGCGCTCAATGTATGTCCAGCGAATTTCCCTGATGCGGTCAGATCGGGGAAAACACGGGATGATCTATACAGAGATCGGTGCTGTTGAAGCATAAAGCGCATAAAAAGATCCCGGTATTCCGAACGAATACCGGGATTTCCTTTGGAAAAGTTATCGTGTTTTGATGGAGTTTCCCGGAGTGGGTCATCTTCCCTTTAGGGGGCGGCCAGGTCCGGGGGTCATATTCCAGATGGGGTTCAGAGGGAACGATTGGTCATTTTGGCAAACGGGAACATCTCATTTCAATAGCTTTTGGATCTCCTGCTCGTAATCAGAATCGATCAATACGATCCTCTCTCCTGCGCTTTGATACCCATTGACACAGCGCTCGTTATCTTCCTTCAAATCGGCAATTGTGCAATCTGAGGGAATCAATCTGGCCTCTATTGCTGACTCATTTCTTATGATCTCGTCAAAATGCTGCTTTATATATTCTTCGGTCATGGCAAGGCAGATAAAGCTGATGAACGGTAAATACCGCTCGTCAAAATCTGTTCTCCAATCAAACGGTATATAGCAGCCTTCTACAATCAAATTCTGCTTGTTTTCAATGGCGGTCTTAATTATTTCACGGACGATCGGCCAAATATAATCTGTCAGGGCGTCATCGTCTTCCGGAGTCAGGGCTGTGTGGCCGCTTCTGATCAAGCCCATTTTCAGATGATCGACGGATATATATGGATACTTGTATTTTTCGAGCATCCGTTGCGCCAGAAGCGTTTTCCCGGTATGCGATGCGCCGGCGATCAAAATGATCATACTCTTGCTCTCAGTTCCTTTCTGACTATTTCCAGATCGCTGCAGGTCAGGATCGGGATCAGGCGGTCAATCGCTTCTATGCTTTTATCCCACCATCTGAATTTGAGCAGCAGGTCGATCAGTTCATCATCGAAGCGATTCCGCAGTATCCTTGCCGGATTTCCGACAACAATAGTATATGGCGCAACGTCACTTCCCACAACACTGCTTGCGCCAATGATCGCTCCGTCACCGATATGAACGCCGGGAAGAATGGTCGCGTTCTGACCGATCCATACATCATTGCCAATGACAGTATCACCCTTGAAAGGCATATCAGTCGGAGCGGGAACCTGCATATCCCAGCCTTCAAGCGTATAGAACGGGAACGTAGACACGGCGTTCATCTGGTGATTTGCGTCGTTCATTACGAATTCAGTACCTGACGCGATCTGGCAGAATTTCCCGATGATAAGTTTATCCCGGCTCCACGGGTAAAAGTGCGTGACGTGGCTTTCAAAATCTGAATCTGCGATATAGGTAAAATCTCCTACTACGATGTTTGGATTCTGTACAGTTGGCTTTACATAGATTTCCTTCTCATAACCTGCAATCGGGTACACTGCATTTGGGTCTGGTTTTTTGCCATTTTTCATGATTCTCACCTCTGCTAATCACCAATCGTCATCCAGCAGCGCAGACATGCCCTCGGCCTCGTCCTCGCGTTCATCATAGCACAAAAAAGAAAAGAACGGCAATTCTATCAAAATTACCGTTCTTTTATGGCGGAGAGAGAGGGATTCGAACCCTCGAGACGCTATTAACGCCTACACGATTTCCAATCGTGCGCCTTCGGCCAGCTCAGCCATCTCTCCAAGCGTTGCGGAAATCGTATCAACAGCTTGAATACTATAACACGGAGTTTTTCTGTTGTCAAGTCAAAAAATGAAAAATCAGCTTGGACGAGGTGTGAAAAAAGATTTACTTGTAATCAACTCCGGGATGATATATGATGGTGACGACAAATATCAGAAGGAGGAGATCACATGGAAACCAGACCTTATGTATCCTGGGAATTGATCGGAAACTTCATGACCGACGCGTTCCGCGCGGTGGGAGTGCCGGAGGAGGACGCGAAGATCTGCGCGGATGTGCTGATGGAGAGCGACCGCCGGGGCATCGAGAGCCACGGCTGCAACCGATTCAAGCCTATCTACATCGACCGGATCAACGCGGGGATCCAAAAGCCTGTGACAGAATATGAAATACTCAAGGAGACGCCGACCACTCTGCTTGTGGATGCCCACGACGGGATGGGAATGGTGGCCTCCTACCGGGCTATGAATTCAATCATCGAAAAGGCGAAGACCTACGGACTGGGCATGGCGGCGATCCGGAATTCCACCCATTACGGCATTGCCGGATACTGGGCCATGATGGCCTCCAAGCAGGGGATGATTGGTGTCACCGGCACCAACGCCCGTCCCTCCATCGCGCCAACCTTCGGCGTGGAGAATATGCTGGGAACCAATCCGCTGACCTTTGCGTTCCCCACCGATGACGAGTTCCCCTTTGTGCTGGACTGCGCCACCTCCATCACCCAGCGCGGCAAGATTGAATACTTTGCCAGAAACGGAAAGGCCACCC
Source organism: Oscillospiraceae bacterium (assembly GCA_017469795.1). Classification (GTDB taxonomy): domain Bacteria; phylum Bacillota; class Clostridia; order Oscillospirales; family Oscillospiraceae; genus HGM13006. The sequence continues at coordinate 18,421 of JAFUFT010000053.1, read as the reverse complement.
CTGCCGGGATGGTCATCGGCAGGGACGGGGAGGCCAAAACGGACAGCCAGCAGATCCTCAAGGATCTGACTGCCGGACAAGCGGCTCTGGCGCCCCTCGGCGGCATCGGGGAGGACCTGGCAGGATACAAGGGGTACGGTTACGCGACGGTGGTGGAGATTCTCTCCGCCGCGCTACAGGGCGGCAGCTTCCTCAAGGCGCTGACAGGGATCGGACCGGATGGGGAGAAGCAGCCCTATCATCTGGGCCATTTCTTCCTGGTGATCAATCCGGAGTTCTTTATGGGGACGGAGTCCTTCAAGGCAACGACTTCTGAGATTCTCAGACAGCTCCGGGAATCCCAGCGTGCCCCCGGACAGGAGCGAATCTACACGGCGGGCGAAAAGGAGTACCTCGTCTGGCTGGAGCGAAAGGACAAGGGCGTTCCGGTCAGCGAATCGGTCCAGAAGGAACTGATCGAGGTGCGGGACAAATACAATCTGCCCTATCATTTCCCTTTTGAAGATTGATAGAAGAACCCCCGGCCGGAAGGCCGGGGGTTCCTTTTACGCAGATCAGATGTTGTTTGCGGTGACGTAAGCGCTGCGGTTGGTGGTCTGGATTGTGCCGGGTTTGCGGCAGTCGCCCACCATGTAGAAGCCGGGGTTGGTGCCGTAGAAGGAGAGCGCCTCGTCCGTCTTGGAGCGCATGCCCACCGACAGAATCACGGAGTCTGCGGGAAGATCGTGATCGGCCCCGTCCTTGTCCGTGTAGGTCACGTGGTCCGCAGTGATTTCCTTGGCGGTGGCGTTGAGCACATAGTGGAAGTTGGGGATCGCCTCCCAGGCGGCCTGGAACATGGAGCGGTAATGCATGACTGTGGTGTCGGCTGCGAGTTCATCCCGCATTTCCACCACCGTGACCTCATGGCCGTTCTGGGCCAGGAACATGCCGGTCTCAACGCCGACCTCGCCGCCGCCGATGACCACGACCTGATGGCCGATCTTTTCCTTGTGCATGATGGCATCTGTAGCGACGGTGACATTGCTGCCGTCCGCGCCGGGGATCCGGGGAATGATGGGCTGCGCGCCCACCGCAGCGATGACTGCGTCATACCGGTCGGCTACCATTTCAGGTGTCGCCTTGGTGTTGAGGACGACCTTGATGCCCTTCTTGTCCACCTGATAGATCAGGTAGTCCTTGTAATCCCGGAGCGTCCACTTGAAGGGGACGTAATCCGCATGGCGGATGGCGCCGCCCAGCTCGCTCTCTGCCTCATAAATTGTCACCTTGTGGCCGCGGTCCGCCAGATACAGCGCAGTGCGCATGCCGCCGGGGCCGCCGCCGATGACAGCGATATCTTTGATGCCCTTAGGCGCAGTGGTCAGGTAACGGTCCACCATCTCGAAGCCGAACTTCGGGTTGACGGAACAGCAGGTGGTCATGATGTCATTCTTGCCCCGGCCGTGGCATTTGTTGCAGCGCAGGCAGGGGACGATATCGTCCGCCCGATCCTCATAGAGCAGCTCGCCGTAGTTGGGGTTGGAGATCCAGGCACGGGCCATGGCCACCATATCCAGCATGCCGTCGGCAATGGCCTGGTCGGCGATGGAGGGATCAAAGTAACCGCCCACGTTGCTGACCACGAAGTCCAGGCCCTCGGCCTTGATCCGGCCGGCCAGTTCCAGGAAGGGCGTCGGGTTGAGTTCGAAGGGGATGGGATGGTTGGGATCGCCTTCGGCGGAGCGGACCTGTACGATGTCCACATACTTCTGGGCCAGCTTCAGGAATTCGATGCCCTCTTCCACGGTGTAGCCGCCCTCCGGCTCCTCGGCGGAGAACTGGATCTCAATGAGCATATCGTTGCCGACAGCCTTGCGGACCTCGGAGAGCATCTCCAGCGGGAACTTGCAGCGTCCCTCAAAGGTGACGCCGTATTCGTCGGTACGGGTGTTGCTCAGGGGGGAGAGGAGCTGGCCCGGGAGCTGGGCGCGATAGGACATATGGATGGTGACGGCGTCAAAGCCCAGCCGCTTGTAGAACGCAGCCCGCTGGCCGTAGCTGACGGCGATCTTGTGCAGGTCCTCTGCGGAGATCTCGTCACCCACGAACTGATAGGCCATCGCGGTAGCGCCCAGGCCTACGTCGACGGGGGGATTGGCGTCCACGATCTCCTCCGTGCCGTCGGGATGGGTGTAGCGGTATTTCTTGTTGGCGGAGAACAGAGAGCCGGATACAATGGAGCCGGTGTAGTGCATGGCCTCGATCATTTCCACCAGATAGTTCTGACATTTCGCGTTGTGGATGTCAAAGTCCGGGAAGTGGGACACATCCAGCGTGTCAGGAAGGGGCGGATTGTCGATGTTGTCGTCCATGCCTGCAAAGGTGACAAAGGCGGCGCCGGTCCGGGCCCGGCCAACAAAATGGGCAATGGTTGCCTCCGCGGGGTAATCCTCCGGGCCCTGAGAGAAATGAGGCAGAGAATTGGAGGACTGCATCCTGTTCTTCAGAACAAACTTGCCGATCTGAATGGGACGCAGCAGATTGGGGTATGCGTTTGTCATATTCATGCTCCTTTGCTGTTATTTTGTATTACTACGTTATGATAACATCAATCCGCCGGAAAGGCAACTACAAAAAGGACCTCCCGAAGGAGGTCCTTTGCAGTCGGATCATTCCATATACCGGTAGTAAGCGGACTGCTGCTGCTCAATGCAGGTGGCGATGTCCATGCTCTCAATGTTGGAGACGTACTCGTCCCAGAGGTCGTCAATGTTTTCTTTGCCGAGGATCACAGACAGCGTATGCTCTGCCACATAGGTGGCGATATCGCTGTAGGTGGAGGCAAAGATCTCGGATTCCTCCGTGTTCATGGAAACCTTCTGGGGGATCGTGTAGTCCGAGTCGCCCATGGACCAGATCTCGCCGGCCTCCCACTGCTCGGGGGTGTACTCGGCGTACATTCTGTAGGCGTCTTCCACACCCACCAGGTTGAAGGTGGTGTACTTGGTGATTGCCAGCATGGTGGGCATGATCTCATTGTGGAGGATCAGGTCGCCCAGCTTGGGCTCGCCGTTTTCATCGTAATCAAAGGTCTCGCCTTCCACGCCGAAGTTGGAAAGAATCTGGCCTTCTTCCGTGTAGATGTAATCCGCCCAACGGGCAACGGTCTCCAGATCGTCGCAGGCCGTGGAGATGCAGTATCCGCCGCCGGCGTCGCCGGTCCGGTCGGAGGCAAAGTGGGTGGTGTCGCCCTTGTTCTCCACGGGATCAAACGCCGCCACCAGCCGCAGCTCCTCGTTGGTGCCGGTCACGGAATTGTACCGCTCGGCGATGTCCTGGGTGTTGCAGCCGAACACGCCCATCTGATCTCCGGTCACCAGACCGTCGGGGGGCATGGTGTTGGACTCAAAGTGGGTGTAGAAGTCCTGATAAATCAGGCCCTCGGAGTACCACTTGGCCATGGTCTCCAGATACTTCTTGTAGCCTTCCTCCATGGGGCCGTACTTGATCTGGCCGTCCACCTGATAGAAGGGTTGGGAGCCGTTGACCAGGGAGCCGTTGACGCCGAAGCCGGAGCAGAAGAAGTTGCCCTGGTAGCTGCCGCAGTTGGAGAGCATCATGGGAGCGCTGGCGCCAATCTCGTTCTTGAAGGCGGTCAGCACATCATAGTACTCGTCATAGGTCTCCGGACGGTCTTTGCCGATCTTATCCAGCCAGTCCTGACGAATGACCAGACCGTAGTCCGGGAAGCCGGGATCCTCACGGACGATGGAAATCAGGTACATATTTCCCTCGTCGGAGGTAAGGTCATCTACGAACTTGGCGTTGCTGTAGATCACCTTTTTGTAGTTGGGCATCCACTCGGACATCAGGTCGTCGATGGGGATGATGACCTCGTCTTCCCAGGCCTTGTCCAGACCGCCGACGTAGTTGTTGTCCACGTCATGCATCAGATCCCGGTAGTCGCCGGTGGCGACCATCAGGTTGAACTGCTCGGCGGCCTGTTCGGCGTTGACCAGCGTGAATTCGGTCTTGACGCCGGTGCGCTTCTCCATCTCCTGGAAGAACAGGGTGTCGTCGAAGCTCTCAAAGAAAGCGCTGAAGAAGGGGAACCATCCGTCCCAGATCGTGATGGTCTTTTCACCGGGATCACAGATGGGCCATACGCCGGCGCCCTCCTCAAAGGTGTCCTCATAGGGGACCGCGTCCGCATCCACGGGCGCGCCTTCCTCAACGGCAGAAACGGCGGAACCCTCTGCCTCCGGTGCGGCGGCAGTCTCGGACGCTTCCGCTTCTTCCTGGGCGGGCGCTTCCGCGGCTTCTTCTGCAGCGCTTTCCAGCGCGGCGGCAGAAGAAGCGGGGGCGGCGGTGGAGCCGCAGGCTGACAGCACGCCGATCAGCATGCACAGCACCAGCAGCCATGCCGCAAATTTCTTTTTCATATTCTTACCTCTTTTCGTAGGATCTTAAATATACCGGAGCACGATATATTTATACTATAAATATATCGTACATTACTTCTCTCTCCAAGTATCAAAAATTGAGATTTGGTCGCGAAATATTACCATTGTTTCTTTCCTGTTTTGGCTTTTCTTTTCCTCCGGTCTGTGCTATAATACATTCGGGAACACCGTTCCCAAGTCACTCAAGAAGGAGCTGAAACGCGATGGATGTGAAGTTGAACGAGAAAAAGTGCACCGTGGATGAAAAGACCAAAGCCTATGCGCTGAAGAAAGTCGGCAAGCTGGAACGGTACTTCAAGGGAGATGCCGAAGCCTCGGTCACATTCCGCATGGAGAAGAAAAACTGCCGTGTGGAGCTCACCGTACATGCCAGCAGCTTTTACTTCCGGGCAGAGGAGACCACCACTGACATGATGGCCTCGGTCGACGCAGCTGTTTCTTCCATCGAAGGACAGATCCGCCGGAACAAGACTCGTCTTGCCAAGCGGATCCGGACAGATGCATTTACTCGTACAGCGGAGCTGCCCGAGATTTCCTCCGGGGAGGAAGAAGAGACGAGCTTTGAGGTGGTCCGCTCCAAGAAGTTCTCCATTAAGCCCATGACGGTGGAAGAAGCAATCCTCCAGATGAATATGCTGGGACACAACTTCTTTGTGTTCCGGGATCATGAGTCCGGGGGCTCGGTAGCTGTGGTCTACGCAAGAAACGACGGAGGCTACGGCCTGATCGAGGATGACGCCTGATTGCATAACCACGCCCCGCACCGATTCGGTGCGGGGCTTTTGTTGATCTGTGATTCCAGATAAAAAGTCCCCCGTGCGGCTGCACAGGGGACTTTTTGACGGTTGCCGTTTCCGGGTCAGTTCTCATATCCGAACAGATATCCGTAGTAATCCTCATCCACCACCCGCTGGGAGAAGGTGATCTTGTTGGAAACGATGGAGCTGATCCGGGATATGTATTCCTCGTCGTTTTCAAAGCCGGGATTGGGCGTGAATTCGTACTCGATGGAGTCGAATTTGCCGCGCTCGGTGACCCAGGAGTAGTTGTTCCAGAGGACGATGGGCTCCGCATCAGAGAATACGTCGCGGCCCACCAGCAGACGGGAATCGAATTCCACGCCGAACAGGTTGGACAGGGTGGGAACCACGTCGAGGCTGTAGGTGGGAGCGGAGATCTCGCAGGCCATGTCTTTGTTCTCGTGCTCCAGACAGCCGGACCAGATCACAAGGCCGTTGTGGTCCTGTTCATAGCTGTTGGTATATTTATAGCCGTAGAGATCGGTGACGTAGTCCTCGGAGTTCTGGAAGGTGTCGGACTTCTCCAGTCCGTAGGGATAGTGATCTCCCGTCATGGCGATGACAGTATCATCGGCGATGCCTTTTTCTTCCAGCTTTTCGATCATCCGGGTCAGCGCGTTCTCCAGCTCGGTCTGGTAGCAGAAGTAGTACATGGTGGTGTCTTTGTACTTGCTGCCGAAGACCTCCTGGACCCGGCTGAGGTACTTTGTTACATAGGGAGAACCTTCCACATAGATGCAGTGTCCGCTCAGCGTCATATAGTAGATGCTGAAGGGTTGATGGTCCAGATAGGTGTCCATCGTGGTCTCAAACATCTTGGTATCGCTGTTGTCGCCGTCCAGAAGCTCTTCCAGACCGTTTCCGTAACCCAGGTACTCGTCATAGCCGAAGGTTGTATGCGTGATATCCCGGTCATAGAAATCATAGACGCCGTTGTGGTAGGCCCGGCTGTAATAGCCCAGCCGGTTGAGCTGAGATCCCAGGGTGAAGTAGTTGTTGTTGTACCGGACGTCCAGAATGGTGTCGATGCCGTCCAGGGGAACCAGACCGAACAGGAAGGAAAACTCTCCGGTGGATGTGCTGCCGCCCCAGGAGGGCTGATAGAACTCGGAGAAATAGAAGCCGTTGTGCATCATACGGTATATGGTGGGCGTCAGCTTTTCGTCCACGGCGCTGTCGCTCCAGGCCTCCGCGCAGATCAGGATCAGGTTCTTTCCCTCGAACAGTCCGGTGTAGGCGTTTTTCTTGGTGGGCGTCAGGGACTGTACATATTCGTTCATGGACAGCAGCGTCTCATCATAGGTTTCCTCGTTGAGCGCGTCAAAGTCGATATCCATGACGTTGTCTCCGTAAACAATGGGAGAGGGAGAGGGCGAAGGCTCGGCAGCAACCGCCGGAGCGACGGAGGGAGAGGGGGAGGGCTCGGCGCTGTCCAGCGTGAACTCTCCGGTGCCTGCGCCGCTGCGGGAGTATTTGGACTCCAGCCTTGTGCTGGTAATCAGGCCGAAGACCTGGGTCGCGGTGTTGAAGTTGTACTGGCCCTTGTATTTGGCGCCGTTGGCGCCGTGGGAGGCGCCGAGCACGCCAATCCCCTGCAGGATCAGCGCGGCGATCAGCAGAGCGCCCACAAAGGGGAGCTGGTAGCGGCGGGCCGGCATCCTGCGCTTTCCGGTGCCGATATAGAGGATCGCGGGCAGGAAGAACATAAAGATCTTGGGGATGCCTTTGAAAATCGCCCGGAACAGATCGGAAGCGAATCCGCCCATGACGCCGCCGGCGCCTGTGGTGATGGCCTTCATGGTCATGTACACCTGATAGCTGTTTTTGATCAGGCATTCCGTGGTAAACCAGAATCCGAATAACAGCAGCAGGACGATGGAGATGATCCGGTTCAGCTTCGGCTTAAAGGCGGATGTAATCGCCGCGCAGAGCAGCCCGCAGGCCAGACCGAAGAGCAGCGGATAGATCAGGCTTTTGAACAGGCCTGTCTTGGTGAAGAGCCTGAGCATGATCTCCATATAGACCAGCGCCACCGGGAACAGCCCCAGATGGGAGACCTGCCATTTCTGCCGTCGGTAGATGCGGAGCAGGTTTTTCCGGATGTTGTTGAGAACTATGATAAACGGCGCGACCACACGCGCGATTGAGATCAATATGGAATACAGAACAGAGCCCAGGGTGGTGTTTCGATTGGATGGCAATGGGTTCACCTCTTTTTGAGAGCGTAGTATATCTTTTTTATTCTACCATTTTTGACGAAAAAAAACAACAGAATATGACAAAAAGATGAGACGAAAAAAAGCTTGCGCGGGGAGAAATGATTTGTTATAATACCCAAGACAGCGAGTGGCATGACTGCGTAAATCCGGTTGTTGCCCTTGCTGTTTTTTTGCCCGTTTGGGAATTGAATCATGGCCCGGAAGGGAAATCTGCGTGTTGCCGATGGCGTAAATCCAGCGTCCGGCAGCGCGTTTTTATTTTTAGGAGGTCTTTGCATGGAAGGAAAGTCAAATGCTTTTCTTGAGACGGAAAAAGTCGGAAAACTGATGGCAAAGTACGCGGTGCCCTGTGTGATCTCTCTGCTGGTGGCGGCGTTGTACAATATCGTGGATCAGATCTTTATCGCCAACGCGGACTACCTGGGCTCCTACGGCAACGCGGCCAACACGGTGGTATTTCCGCTGACCGTGGTGGCGCTGGCAGTCGCGGTGATGATCGGAGACGGCTGCTGCGCCTATGTCAGCATCTGCCTCGGCGCCAACGAGAAGGAGAACGCCCATAAGAGCATCGGAAGCGCCGTGATTCTGACGGTGTTCAGCGGTCTTGTGCTGATGGCGGTTTATCTGGTGTTTCAGAGCCCGATCCTGACCATGTTCGGTGGGCGGGTCAATGAAGAGACCTTTCTCCATTCCAAGGAGTATTTCTTCTGGATCACGGTGGGCATCCCGTTTTATATGTTCGGCCAGGCCATGAATCCGGTGATCCGCTCAGACGGCAACCCCCGCTTTGCCATGATCTCCACGGTGGCGGGCGCCGTGGTCAACTTGGTCCTGGACCCGGTGTTTATCTATCTGTTCCGCTGGGGCATGATGGGTGCGGCTGTTGCAACCGTAATCGGTCAGATCCTGACCGCGGCTCTGGCGGTGTGGTATCTCCGGCATATGAAGGCAGTCGCACTGACGACCGGGAGCTTCCGTGTCCATCCGGAACTGGTGAAACGGTATATTCCCCTGGGGATCTGCAGCTTTCTTTCACAGATCTCCCTGGTGGCAGCCATGGCGGCAATCAACAATATGATCCGGAAATACGGTGCGCTGGACGAGATCTTCGGGCAGGAGCAGTACGCGCAGATCCCCATGGCGGTAGTGGGCATCGTGATGAAATTCTTCCAGATCGTGATCTCCATCGCCGTGGGGATCGCGGCAGGCTGTATCCCGATTGTGGGATACAATATCGGAGCGGGACGGAAAGACCGGGCAAAGGAACTCCTGACCCATCTGCTGATCGCGGAGGCAGCGGTTGGCGCCGTTGCCCTGGTGATCGTGGAGCTGTTCCCGCGGCAGCTCATTGCGCTGTTCGGCGCGGCGAACGAGAGCGTATATTACACGGATTTTGCGGTGCGGGCTTTCCGGATCTACCTCTGCATGATGATCCTTGCCACCGTGAACAAGGGGACGTTTATCTATCTGCAGTCTCTGGGCAAGGCGCTGGAATCCACCATGCTCTCCATGGTGCGGGAACTCGTGTTCGGCGTAGGGTTTGCGCTGCTGCTTCCGCTGCGGTTCGGGCTGGACGGCGTGCTGTACTCCATGCCGGTCTCAGACGTGCTGACGTTTGTAATTGCGGTTGTTTTGATCCTGCGCACCTACCGGCAGCTCAGCGGACAGAACGGCCAGGCGGAACTCGCCTGAACCGGACGGAAAGCGCCAGGTTTCACGGGTTGCGGAACCCTGAGAATTGTGATATAATACTCCGGCAAGGCAGGTGAGACCCGTGGCGGATCAGAACGGCATCAAAATCATAGCCAAGAATCCCAAGGCTTTTCATGAATACTATATTGAGGAACGGTATGAGGCCGGGATCGAGCTGTTCGGCACGGAGGTAAAGTCTATCCGCAATGGCGGGATCAGCCTGAAGGAGGCCTGGTGCTCGATCCAGAACGGTGAACTGTATCTCAAGCAGATGCATATTGCGCCCTACGAGCACGGCAGCTTTTCCAATCAGGATCCCCTGCGGCCCAAGCGCCTGCTCATGCACAAGAAAGAGATCATGACGCTGATGGGGAAGACACAGCAGGCCGGCTACGCGCTGGTGCCCCTGAGCGTGTATTTCAAAAACTCCCGGGTCAAGGTGGAAATCGCTCTGGCCAAGGGCAAAAAACTCCATGACAAGCGGTCTGCCGCGGCGGAAAAGGACGCAAAACGCCAGATGGACCGCGCCATGAAAGAGAGGAATCAATACTGATGGCAAATCCTGTAGTTACGATTGAAATGGAAAACGGCAAGAAGATCGTGGCTGAGCTGTATCCGGAGATTGCGCCGGAGACAGTCAACAACTTCGTTTCCCTGGCGGGCAAGGGCTTTTATGACGGCCTGATCTTCCATCGGGTGATCTCCGGCTTTATGATCCAGGGCGGAGACCCGGACGGCGTTGGAACCGGCGGCCCCGGCTACTGCATCAAGGGTGAATTCCTGATGAACGGCGTGAAGAATGAGCTGAGCCACAAGCGGGGCGTCCTGTCCATGGCCCGGGCCAATCATCCGAACTCCGCCGGCAGCCAGTTCTTCATCATGCATCAGGACGGCAAGTTTCTGAACAACCAGTACGCCGCCTTCGGCAAGGTGATCGAGGGCATCGAGGTGGTGGATGAGATCGCCGCCGTGAAAACCGACGCCAACGATAAACCGAAGGAAGACGTCCGGATGAAGAAGGTCACTGTGGAGACCTTCGGAGAGACTTATCCGGAGCCGAACAAGCTGCCGGATCCCTTCGGCCGGTATTAAGAATCAGCTTAGCCCCGGGCGGGGAGACCTGCCCGGGAATCCCTCGCACGATATAAGGTACGCGCGTCCCATCTTCGATGGGTCCCTCGCACGATATGGGGCTGTAACGGGTTCGACGGGGGCAGTGAGGCTTGATCAGCGGGCAGAGGCGCCTGGCCTCTATAAAACGGGCAACTTAAAATTAACTGACAACGATATTCTCGTTCTGGCTGCTGCTTAATTAGCGGCCCATCCGCCCCGGAAGGACCACGAGCCGGGCTCGGGTGTGATTTTAGTGGTGACCGTGCGTACGCTAAGCTTTGCGCGTACCATGCATTATGAAGCTACTAAACCATGAAGTGTGACGGTTCACGTCATGGCGAGGGAATGTAAATAACCGTCTGCGCCCGGAGAAGATCCTGTCAAGCTGTTTTCGGACAGGGGTTCAATTCCCCTCAGCTCCACCAAAAGTACCTTACTCAAACTATTATGCCTAAAAAAATATCCATTGTTTGAGTAAGTTGACATATTTGATGGATTTTCAGCATCAGAAAGGCCACATTCAAGAAATTCTTGGATGTGGCCTTTTGCTATGGTTAAGGCATTACCTGATTTGTTTAAGGAGTTGTTCTTATTGATCCTGGCAATGTCGTCCTTGATTGGCTCAAGAAGTTTGTCGAAAGGCGGCCTAAACGAGAATTCTATATCTAGCTCGACTTCGTCGTTGCTGATTATGTAGAATTTTTCGAAAATTGCCTGATTCATCAATCTTTTAATAGTGTCGCTAGCGTTGCGATAGGCATCCCCGCAATTCTCGACAATATCAAGGGTTAATTTGAGGTTGCTCCTGATTTGCTCAAAAGTCATATTATGCATTTTGAGTTCATGTTCAATAGCCGCCAGCTCTCTGGCGATTTTCTGTTGTTCGGACTTCAGTAGATCAAGTGGGATTGCATCGCTATAATGGGCCTCAAGAAGCTTTTTTCGCTTATTTTCAAGCTGAGCCTTTTGCCCTTTTAGGCCGTCCAGCTCTTTGTCGTATTTATCTTTTTCTTTAGCAATGACTTCCTGAATATGCGACTCTAATAACTGTCGAACGTCCGATGGCAACTGATACGAATCATAAATTTTTTCAATTTCTTTCTCGACAACACTTATTAGTACTGAGTGGGTCTTGCAGTCTTTCCTGCGCCCGCTATGGCGACCGGCACAGTAAAAATATGGGTATATCGTTCCATTCTTTTTCGTTACGTTTGTTACGAGCATTCTCTCGCCGCAGTAGGCGCAGTAAACACTGCCTTTTAGGAAGTGAGGATGTTTTAAGTTTCGTTCACCATTTAGTCTTGAAGCGAGAATTGACTGAACCTTGCTCCATATCTCTTCGCTTATGAGAGCTTCATGACTTCCCTGATATTCTATGCCCTTATATTTCACTATTCCTTTGTAATATGGGTTAACGAGAACTTTGTGTAGCGTCTTGAGATTTACGGGCTGAGATGGGATTTTGGGAGTTGCTCTAGTATTCAGCCCGCAAGCGGCTAAGTGATCGGCCAAATCGGCAACTGTCCATTCTCCAGTAGAATACTGCTCGAACGCCAATTTTATGAGCGGAGCTCGTTCTGGGTCGGTAATTACCGTACGCTCTTCGCGGCCTTTCTCATCTACATATCGTACGTTCTGATATCCAATCGGAGCACGTCCGACTGTACCGCCACTTTTAATTTTTTCACCCATGCCCTTTTTAACTTCCGTCGCAAGGTTCTGCGAGTAGAACTCGGCGATGGAGCTCATAATACCATGGAGTAGCATGCCGGCTGGGCTATCATCGATACTTTCGGAAGCGGACACAAGCTGAACTCCACACTCACGCAATACGCGCATAATGTCGCTGTCGTCGTCACGGTTACGTGCGAGACGATCGACCTTAAAATCGAATGTATCGTCTCCACATCGCCTCATCAAGTAATATTATAACCTAACAATGTCGTGACGGATAAAAACCGAAAGTAATGGATCGCAACTAAAAAAACATTGAACTCATGCTTTTTTGTTTTCATACTTTTAGATATTTTGAACAGATAAACTAAACAGGAGAATGACGATGAAAAATCGTATTACATGGTATTTAGGCGCAATTTGGGAGCGATATAAGATAATAAAGAAGTTAAAGACACTTGAATGATTTGCTTAATTTCATCATCTGATAATATTTTCTGTTTTTCTCAACTACAAGTATTATACGATATACTATGAATAGTATGAGCTCTCGAAATACTGGCCTCGAAGATATTCTTAATCAATACGATAATTTATTGTCAAGATTAGGAGTAGATTATTTAGGAGATGTATACGATTCGTACGCAAACTTCCGGATACCATTAATCCTCAAAGAAGGCTGTTTCTATATCGATTTAGATACGCATAAATATATTAAAGAGAATGGCCTGAAGGCAGATTTCTTAACTGTGATAGGCAATAGGCTATACGACACAAAGGACGCCGAAGAAGCAACCATGCCGGGCGAGGAAGAAACAGTAGCATTTCATGAATATTGCAAGGACATGTATTATTCCGAGCTATTAACAATTGCCTCTAAAAAGATGCATGCTAGCCACCCAAAAGTCGTAGAGAAGATCTGGGCAGAAATAGGAGAAAGATTTAAGCTGAGTAAGCAACAAAGCCAAGGTTTGCGAGTTGTCTGCTACCAACCCACATCCCCTTATTATGAAATTGAAGATGATGAAGAGAAATATTTTGATGGCTCCGATGCAATTAAAGAATGTCGCCTAGCCCCATTTCTGGAAGAACTTCAGGAATATAGTAAGCATATCTCATGCAGCCACGACGATTGCATTGTCGCCGGCTCCAATATTAATAGATGCAGAGAGCTCCATGAGCTTTTTGATAATGGCGACTATTTCCCTGAGTGATACATACCGCAAGCTTGGGCATTATCTTACAAGTATTATTCGTAATCCCACCTTGTCCGTTTAGTATATACACCGTTACGCTTTAGACACTTATATATGGTCGCATCGCAGATGCCGAACTTTTTGGCGAGCTCAGCTACGGATTTCTTTTCCTCAACATAGAGGCGGATCACTTCCTCTGCTTTATACTTGCGGCCTTCAACATGCTTATCTACCACGATGCCGCTACGTTTCAAAGCATTACTGATGGTATAGCGATGGCAGCCAAATTCCTGCGCCAGCTCATAGGTTGACGCACCGGCCTTATATTTATCGACTATTGTTTGAGTTTCGGCTTCCGAAAGATGTTTTTGTTGCTGCTTGATAGATTTTACGGTAGAATTGGGATCGTACGAAAGGTCGGTCACATTTGGATCGACTGGGGTTTTAACAGGGGTGGGCCGGTAGCACTTGACATATTCGGAGATTATTGAATAATTGTTTGAATAGGTTTCCGATAGGTCCACCATAACGATCCCCGAACAAATCTATGGAAGATTTGTTCGGGGATTTTGTGATGTTTTCCGGCAGCACATGGTGGTTTCCACTTGATAAAATGCCATATTCTGTGGTAAAATATATAGCTAATCAATCCATATTTAGGGGAGAATTATGATTATAACAGGAAGTAGGAGGTGCGTACGTGTATCTAAAAGCGATAGAGATCCAGGGATTCAAGTCGTTCCCGGATAAAACCGTACTCACCTTCGGCAGCGATTTTACTGCGATTGTAGGGCCGAACGGCAGCGGAAAGTCCAATATTTCCGACGCCATCCGCTGGGTCATGGGTGAAATGAGTTCCAAAGCCCTCCGCGGCACCAAGATGGAGGACGTGATCTTCGGCGGAACGCTTAAACGGGCTCAGGTCAGCTTTGCGGAGGTTTCCCTGATCCTGGACAATTCCGAGCACACGTTTGACAACGAGGGCACGGAGATCATGGTGACCCGCCGGTATTACCGGTCCGGTGAGAGTGAATATTACATCAACCGTCAGTCCGCCCGTCTCAAGGACATCAATGAGCTGTTCATGGACACCGGACTCGGCAAAGAGGGCTACAGTAACATCGGCCAGGGCAGGATCGACGAGATCCTGTCCGCCAAGTCTACGGACCGGCGGGAGATCTTCGAGGAGGCGGCGGGCATATCCAAATACCGCCACCGGAAAGAGGAGACGGAGCGGAAGCTCCAGCAGACCCGGGACAACCTGCTGCGGATCAACGACAAGATCTCCGAACTGGAGCTTCAGGTCAACCCGCTGCGGGAGCAGGCGGAAAAGGCGAAAAAGTATCTGGTGTTCCGAGATGAGCTTCGGGGACTGGAGGTCACGGTATGGCTGTCCCAGTTGGAGAAGCTGTCGGAGACAGCGAAGAAGGCGGAGGCGGACTACGCTTCAGCCCAGTTCCTGCTGGAGCAGGGAAAGGCCGACCTCGACGCGCTGTATGAAAGGGCGGAATCCCTGGCCGCTTCGCTGCGGGAGATGGATGTGGAGGCGGAAAAGATCCGTCAGAAGATCTCAGCGCTGGATGGCGCGGCAGCGGAGGAACAGAGCCAGGCCGCAGTTCTTGAAACAAAAATGCAGGGTAACGAGGCCAATATACGAAGGCTTCATCAGGAAATGGATGCCCAGGAGGGCCGCAGCGGGGATCTTCAGGAGCAGATCGCGTCCCATGAGCGAAGACTCAGGGAGATCGAAGAGGAAAAGAAGACGCTGGAGGCCGAATTGCAGGAGCAGGGACAGATCCATCAGCTCCAGCTGCTGGACCGCATCCGGAAAACAGAGGAAATCGAATCTTTGCGCGGCCGTCAGACCGCCCTTGCCGAGCAGGCGGCGGAGCTCCGTTCCGGCCTGATCGCCAATGATTCCGATACGCAGAAGCTGCTGGATCGGCGGGGCGAAGTGGAAAAGACGCGTACCGAGGCCCGGACCCGGCTGGAATCGGTGGAACAGGAACGGGGAACGCTCCTTGAAAACCTGGCTGGATGGAACAACAAGGTCAGCGAGGCGAAAAACGCGATCAGTGGTTATGAGTTGCGGGCTCAGGGCCGCATCAGAAAGCGCAATGAACTGGATGAGCAGGTATCCGCACTGAAGATCCAGCGGGATACCCTGCAGTCCCGGATCCGCATGTACCGGGAAATGGCGCAGGGCTACGAGGGATACTCCAAAGCCACCCGCATCGTCATGCAGGAGGCTGGAAAGGGAAATCTCCGCCATATCCACGGGCCGGTTTCCAAGCTGATCCAGACGAAGGACGAGTATACCGTGGCCATTGAGACCGCCCTTGGGGCGTCCATGCAGTCCATTGTTGTGGACTCCGAGCAGGACGGCAAAGCCGCCATCAATCTGCTGCGCCGCCGGGAGGGCGGACGGGCAACATTCCTTCCCATCTCCGTGATCCGGGGCCGCAGGCTCTCAGAAAACGGACTGGAGGACGAATATGGGTTTGTGGGGGTCGCCTGCGAACTGGTCTCCTATGAAAAGCAGTACCATGAGATCATGGTCAATCTGCTGGGCCGCACCGTGATTGCGGAGGACATGGACACTGCGATCGCCATTGCCGGAAACCACGGCCACCGGTTCCGGATCGTGACGCTGGACGGCCAGGTGCTCAATGCCGGCGGCTCTATGACCGGCGGTTCCACCCAAAAGAGCTCCGGCGTTCTGACCAGAGCCAATGAACTGGCGCGGATGGAACGGCAGATGGGCGACCTGGAGGGCAGGCTGAAAACCGCGTCAGAACAGCTTCAGGAGGCTGCGCGCCAGGCGGCGCAGGCTGAGGCGGAGATCGCCGGCAGCAGGAACAGCCTCCGGGAAGCGGAGGATCAGGTGCTGCGCCTGACGCAGCAGGAGGAGAATTACGACGCGCTGATCTCCACGCTGGAGTCTGCGATCTCGGCGGCCCAGCGGGAGATCGATACCGTGACGGAATTGATGTCCGGCGGCGAATCTCAGCGAAAGAACTTGATGGAGCGGTCTGAAGCCTGCGACCGGGAGGCTTCCGCACTGGAAACGCAGATCCTGGAGGCGCAGCTGTCCCTTGATGCGTTGAACGAGACGATTGCCGCTTCCGAGCAGCAGACCCATCAGAATGAGATGAAGCGGTCAGCGCTGGACGCGGAGGCTGCCACCGCAGTGGCAAGCCGGGAACAGCTGGAGGTGCTTGCCAAGGCGCTCCACGGCGACCGGGAGGAGCGGATCCGGCTGATCGAGACATACGAAACAGAGAACCGGCGCCTGTCCGGGGAAATCGAAGGCCACAGGAAGAAGGCGGAATCCCTTTCTGAGAATTCAGATGCGGTCCGGAAGGACCTGCAGGACGCGTCCCGGCGCCGTATGGAGGTGGAAGCCGGAAAGACGGCGGCGGAACGGGAGGCCCAGCAGAAGAACAAGGATCTCATGGATATGGAGCGGGAGTGTGCCCGGCTGGAACAGAAAAAGACCACCACGGCCATGGAGGAAAAGCAGATCCTGGACAGACTCTGGGAGAACTATGAGCTGACCAACACCACGGCGCAGAACGCCAGGGTGGAGATCGAAAGCGTCTCCGCCGCCCAGAAGCGTATTGCCGAGCTGAAACGGAAGATGAACGCCCTTGGCCATCCGAATATTGGAGCCATTGAGGAATTCCAGCGGGTCAACGAGCGCTATGAGTATCTCACCGGGCAGCGGGACGATGTGCAGACCAGTGAACGGGAACTGATGAAGATCGTCGGGGATATCACCACTGAGATGACGGAGATCTTCCGGGTAGAGTTCCAGAAGATCAACGAATACTTCGGACAGACCTTTACCGAAATGTTCGGCGGCGGCCGGGCGAGCCTTCTGCTGGAGGATGAAAACGACATTCTCTCCTGCGGGATCGAGATCAAGGTCCAGCCTCCGGGCAAGCAGGTCAAGACGATCATGCTGCTCTCCGGCGGAGAAAAGGCCTTCGTGGCCATCGCGCTGTACTTCGCGATCATGAAGGTCCGTCCCACGCCTTTCTGTATGCTCGACGAGATCGACGCTGCACTGGACGACCGGAATGTGGCCCGGTTTGCATCCTACCTGCGGAATCTGGCGGGAAAGACGCAGTTTATCGTCATCACCCACCGCCGCGGCACCATGGAGGCGGCGGACGTGCTCTATGGCGTGACCATGCAGGAGCAGGGCGTTTCCCGGATCCTTTCTGTGGACATCAACCAAATTGCACGGGAACTGAATATCACCTAACACCCAATCAGGAGGAAGATCAATGGGTTTTTTTGAACGAATCAGGCAGGGCTTGAGTAAAACGCGTCATGCCATGCAGAGCACCATCGGCGGTATGTTTGCCGGATTCCACGGTATTGACGACGATTTCTATGACGACCTGGAGGAGAGCCTGATCCTGGCGGATCTGGGCGTCGACACGGCAGTCCGGGCGGTGGAAGAGCTTCGGGAACGGGTCAATATGCAGCACCTGAAGTCCGGAGACGAGGTCCGGGAGGCACTGAAGGATATCCTTGCGGGAATGCTTGACGTGGGGGATACCGCCCTGCGGATGAACACCCGGCCGTCGGTGATTCTCGTGATCGGCGTCAACGGTGTGGGCAAGACCACCACCATCGGCAAGCTGGCGGCGCAGCTCAAGGCGGACGGCAAAAAAGTTCTGCTCTGCGCAGCGGACACCTTCCGGGCGGCGGCGGCGGACCAACTGGAGATCTGGTCAGAGCGGGCCGGCGTGGAGATCGTCCGGCAGCACGAGGGAGCGGATCCTGCGGCGGTGGTGTTTGACGCTATTTCCGCGGCCCGGGCAAGATCCAGCGACGTGATCCTCTGCGACACAGCCGGACGGCTCCACAACAAGCAGAACCTGATGAACGAGCTGGGCAAGATCTCCCGGATCATTGACCGGGAACTGCCGGACGCGGACAAAGAGGTGCTGCTGGTGCTGGACGGCACCACAGGCCAGAACGGCCTTATGCAGGCCAGACAGTTTTCCGAGATCGCCGGCGTTACGGGCATGGTGCTGACCAAGCTGGACGGTACGGCCAAGGGCGGCATCGTCATCGCTGTGGCGGACGCGCTGAAGATCCCGGTAAAATACATCGGCGTGGGAGAAGGAATCGACGATCTGATGCCCTTTGAGGCCAGGGAATTCGTGGACGCCTTGCTCTGATGGGAGGAACTATGGAGAGAATCGACGGAAGAAAACTGGACGAGCTGCGATCCGTGAGATTTCAGACCGGTTTTACAAAATTTG
>JAFUFT010000064.1 GCA_017469795.1 Oscillospiraceae bacterium | reverse complement strand
TTCCAACCCTCGAACCGCGTCAATCTGCTCCGCGGTGATCCCGTCGGGGTTCTCAATCTCAATGACAAAGTGATATCTGCCCAGGGCGCTGCCCTCCGGCCGGTCGTGCACGGCCACAAACTCCAGCCCGATCTCATGCAGCCCGATGACGATGTCGTCAATCCGGCTGCCCTCGCAGGTAGCCACCAGAACCGCCTGGCGCAGATCCGGACCCTGCAGGGGCGTCCGGGCCAGCACGTAGAAGCGGGTCTTGTTCTCCATGGAAATCTGTACGTTTTCCGCCAGCACCTCCAGCCCGTAGAGGGCGGCGGCGCCCGGCGCGGCCACCGCGGCGACGGTTTTGTCCCCCGTCTCCGCCACATATCTGGCCGCGGCCGCGGTGCTGTCCATCTCCTGTGTCACCGCGTCCGGCAGGTGCTCCGCCCGCCATCGGGCGCTCTGGGCCAGGCCCTGGGCGTGGGAGCATACCGTCCCGATGTCCGCCAGGGCGGCGCCGGGAAGCCCCATCAGCGTCTGGCTGATGGGCAGGATCACCTCGCCCACCACATAGACATTTTCCGTGCCGATCAGCGCGTCCACGTAGTTCACCACGGCCCCGCCGATGGCGTTTTCCTGCGGGATGACGGCGAATTCCGCTTCCCCGGCCTCCAGATCCGCCAGCACATCGTTCACGGTGGGGCGGGGGATCAGCGTCTCCCCGCCTGTGAACCACAGGCCTGTGGCCTCCTCCGTATAGGTGCCCGCCGGCCCCAGATAGCTGACGCGGTCCGCCGCGGCGCTGTCTGCGCCCGCGGTCAGCGCCCAGATCCATGTCCAGAGCAGCAGCAGGGAAAAGATCCGTTTACGCATTTCAGTCATCCTCTTGGTTTCGTTCCGTCCATCGGGCGGGGAGTGCGGGGCAGAAGGCGGCTTTCCGCTCCGCACGGTGCTCCACGTAGCAGCCGCACAGCCCGCAGGTCCCCTGGCGCAGATGCGCGCAGGCGCGGCAGGCATCCAGCCGCCGGCGGACCAGCGCCGTGGGTGCCCGGTCCTCCTCCGGAATCAGCGCAATCAGCTCCCGCAGGGAGGCGGCCAGGGCCGCCTGATCCGGCATGTCCTGCAGCAGGCACCGCCGGCAGGGCCGGATGGTCATGACAGGGTAATCTCCGCCACCGCGCAGGCGGGCAGGGTCAGGGTCACGTCCCCGTCGGGCTCCACCCGCGCCGGCCAGGCCCGCGGCGCGATGGGGGAGGCGTCAAAATCATTCTTCGCGTGTATGTCCCCGGTCAGCACCCGGGCCCGGACCTGCTTCGCCGCGAAGCCGGTCAGCCGGAGTTCCGTTTCCTTCGCCGCGTCCAGGTTGGCGGCGGTCACGGTGACCACGCCCTCCTTCTCCGAGGCGGAGGCGGTGATCTGCGGGAGGGTCCAGGATCCTTCCCCGGTCTCGTCGCTTTCCACGAAGCAGGCTACTTCCCTGGCGCCCTGATGCGCCTGATACAGGTCAAACACATGATAGGTGGGGGTCAGCACCAGCCTGTTCCCTTCCGTCAGCACCACCGCCTGCAGGACGTTGACCATCTGCGCCAGGTTGGCCATGATCACCCGGTCGCAGTGCCGGTTGAAGATGTTCAGGGTCACCGCGGCCACCATGGCGTCCCGCATGGTGTTCTGCTGGTACAGGAAGCCGGGATTGGTTCCCGGTTCCACGTCGTACCAGGTGCCCCATTCATCCACGATGAGCCCCACCCGCTTCTCCGGGTCGTACCGGGTCATGATGGCGTCATGCCCGGCAATCAGCTCGTCCATGCGGGATGCCTTCTTCAGCGTCTTGTAATAATCGCTGAGGGAGAAATCCGTGGCGCTGCCCTTCTCCTGCCAGGTGTCCCCGCAGACCGTGTAATAATGCAGGGAAAGCCCATCCATGAAGCCGCCGGCGCGGTCCATCAGCACCTCCGTCCAGCGGTAGTTGAAATCGCTGGCGCCGCAGGCGATGCGGAAGGGGCGGTGGCTGTCGTAGGTCCGGGCGAAGGTCTGGTACTGGCGGAAAAGATCCGCATAGTACTCCGGGCGCATGTTGCCGCCGCAGCCCCAGCTCTCATTGCCGATGCCCCAGTATTTGACGCCCCAGGCATCCTCCCGGCCGTTGGCCCGCCGGCCCCGGACGACGGTGGAATCCCCGTCGGAATTGACGTACTCGATCCACTCCGCCATCTCCCGCACCGTGCCGCTGCCCACGTTGGCGTTGATATAGGGCTCGCAGCCGATCTGCTGACAGAGGTCCAGGAACTCGTGGGTGCCGAAGGAGTTGTCCTCCACCACGCCGCCCCAGTTGGTGTTTACCATGCGCCTGCGCTGCGCCAGGGGGCCGATGCCGTCCTGCCAGTGATACTCGTCCGCGAAGCAGCCGCCGGGCCAGCGCAGCACCGGCACGCCGATCTTTTTCAGCGCCTCCACCACGTCCGTCCGGATGCCCCGGACATTCGGAATCGGGCTGTCCTCGCCCACGAAGATGCCCTGATAGATGCAGCGCCCCAGGTGCTCCGAGAAATGACCGTAGATTTCCTTATGAATCGTCCCCTTGCCGGTCTTCGGGTTCAGCGTGATCGCAGCCATGATCTTCCTCCGTTTTGCTCGCGTGGCTATGCCATGCGGATTGATGTTCATACTATACCCGGCGCGCCTTCCCCCGTCAAGTAGCTGCTTTTTCTCAGATTGTCGCCTGCGGGGCGACCTTTTGGCGCCGAAAAGAGGATATGATGGTACCGCGGTGAGGGAAAAGCTCCCGCGGAAGAGAAAGGAGCGAAGAGAGATGAAAAAGAATCTGACAGAAATGGTGTTTATCCTGGATAAGAGCGGATCCATGGCCGGCCTGGAAGCGGACACCATCGGCGGCTTTAACAGCATGATTGAGCGGCAGAAGGCCATGGAAGGGGAGGCTCTGGTTTCCACGGTGCTTTTCTCCAGCATGAGCCGGGTCATCCACGACCGGGTGGATATCCAGTCCATCGCCCCCCTGACGGAGAAGGAATACTACGTGGACGGCTGCACCGCCCTCATCGACGCCATCGGCGGCGCGATCCATCACATCGGCAACGTGCACAAGTACGCCCGGGAGGAGGACCGCCCGGAGAAGACGATCTTCGTCATTACCACCGACGGCATGGAAAACGCCAGCCGGCACTACACGGCGGATCAGGTCCGGTCCATGGTGGAACGGCAGAAGAAGCGTTACGGCTGGGAGTTCCTGTTCCTGGGGGCCAACATCGACGCGGTGGAGACGGCCAGCCACTTTGGCATCGGAAGGGACAGGGCGGTTTCCTTCCACAACGACCGGCCCGGCGTCGCCCTGAACTACGCCACGGTGAGCGCCACCGTGGGCCGCATGCGGGCCCATGAAATCGTGGATGGGAGCTGGAGTGCCCCCATCGAGGCGGATTTTGAGTCCAGAAAATAAAGGCAGAGAAAAAGTCCCGCTCTTCCCGGGTTGGAGAGCGGGACCGTTTTTTATCATGGGGGGAGCGGTTTGCAATCCAGAGAAAACCTGAAAAAGGAGACGTTACCGTCCCTGGTCTCCTCATCGCAGGATTGCAATTTGCGGAAAGATGGATTATAATCAGGATGGTCAGACAAACTACATAAAAGGAGGGATCCATCGATGAAGAAACTGCTAACGATCCTGCTGTCGGCGCTCCTCGCGCTGAGCCTTGCCGTTCCGGCCTTGGCAGCGACGCCCATGGTGAACGGTCAGATTGTCACGGTCAAAACGGCCGC
Organism: Oscillospiraceae bacterium; assembly: GCA_017469795.1. Classification (GTDB taxonomy): domain Bacteria; phylum Bacillota; class Clostridia; order Oscillospirales; family Oscillospiraceae; genus HGM13006. The sequence continues at coordinate 2,958 of JAFUFT010000064.1, read as the reverse complement.
GCCAGATCTGACCGGCAAGACCGTCATCCTGCACTCCAATGACGTGCACGGCGCGCTGGCGGGCTATGCCTGCATGCCCGCGCTGAAAGCGGCTTACGAGGCAGCCGGAGCGGACGTGATCGTGGTCGACGCGGGCGACTTTACGCAGGGCAATCCCTACGTCAGCCTCTCCAAGGGACATTCGGCCATCGAGCTGATGAACGCGGCGGGCTACGATGTGGTCACGCTGGGCAACCACGAGTTCGACTTCGGCTACGAGCAGCTGATGGAGAATCTGAAGGACGCCAGCTTCAAGACCATCTGCGCCAACGTGTATCACAAGGGAACAACCGATCTGATTCTGGAGCCCTCCACGATCGTTGAGACCGCCTCCGGCCTGAAGGTGGGCTTCTTCGGCATGGAGACCCCGGAAACCGCCACCAAGGTCAACCCGGCCCTGATTACGGAGATTGATTTTTCCACCTTTGACCAGCTCTACGTGGCCGCGCAGGCCGCGGTGGACGGTCTCGCCGACGCGGACGTGGTGATTGGCCTGTGCCATCTGGGCATTGACCAGGAATCCGCCGCCAACGGCTACCGCTCCACGGATCTGCTGGCGCACGTGACCGGCGTGGACTTCGTGATCGACGGTCACTCCCACACCACCATGACGGAGGGCGAAAACGGCGAGCCCATCCAGTCTACCGGCACCCAGTTCTCCACCATCGGCGCCATCATCATCGACAACGGGACAAAGACCATTGTGGACAATTATCTGCATCCTGTTTCCTATCTCAGCCAGGATGAGGACGTGGCGGCGCTGGCTGCGGGCATCATCGCCAGCGTGGATGAAGCCTACGGTGCTCCCTTTGCTACCTCCGAAATTCTCCTGAACGGCGACCGTGATCCGGGCAACCGTACCGAGGAAACCAACCTGGGCGACCTGATCACCGACGCGATGGTCTGGTGCGTGGCCCGTGAAGGCGGCATCGAGCAGGTCGAGCCTGCCAACATCGTCGGCATCACCAACGGCGGCGGCATCCGTGCCGCCATCAACCCCGGCGAGGTCTCCATGAAGGATATCAATACCGTGCTGCCCTTCGGCAATACGGTTGCCGTGGTCTATGTGACCGGCGCGGAGCTCCTGGAGGCGCTGGAGGCATCCACCTTCTGCACGCCCAAGGCCATCGGCGGCTATCCGCAGACCAGCGGCATCAAGTGGACCATAGACACCACGAAGGAATACGATCAGGGTGATGTGTACATCACCATTTCCGGCGGCGAGTCCTCCTATTTCGGTCCGGCCTCTATCCAGCGCGTGACCATCGAATCCGTCAATGGCGAAGCGTTCGATCCCGAAGCCACCTACGCGGTCGTAACCAATAACTTCTGCACCGTGGGCGGCGATACCTACAACGTGTTCAAGAACGCCTATCTCGCCGGCGCGACCTTTGACACCGGCATCCCGCTGGATGAAGCGGTCATGGAGTACATCACCAATGTCCTGGGCGGCGTCATTCCCGCGGAGACCTACGCTGAGCCTCAGGGCCGCACGACGCAGATCCGCGAGTAATTCAGGAAACGGAAACCACAGCCCCGGGATCCCGCAAAGGGAATCCCGGGGCCTTTTTTCTGATTCCAAAGCAAGCACAGCCGCAGATGTGTCATAAACCATATAATTCCCAGGAACCCTCAGCTCAATTCAATGCCATAGCAAATCCTCGAATGAAAGCATTGTTTATCTGCAGCCTTGTAGAGAGATAGCTGATTGTATGACGAATCAGTGCGCTTCAATTAATCTGTGTTCTTGAAATAAAGCATTATAAAAAAGATTTAATGCGGGGCGAAAATATGATATACTGCGTGCATGAGATTTCTATCCGCTGAGGGGGGAGCATACTGGAACACCCGGAGATGCAAAGGGAAAAAATAAAGATGGTGTTCCATCAGTGTTTCTTTGGAATCATGAAAAGCAGAAATGCTCCTGTGAAGAGACTGGACGAATATCAGAAGGACTGCGGATAAGCATTCCCACAGCGTTTCGCGAAGTGCATATCAACAAAGCCGAGGAAGACGCTGCACAAAAAAGAACGGAAAGCGGGTGATGGCATGGCAGAACTGATCAGTCTGAACAATGCGTTTATTCAGCCTTTTCTGTCCATGCTTCTTGAGGATAAAACGACGGGAAAGAATATCGTTTTTGCCACCGACAGCTATGCTGAGCAGGGGGGAAGCTTCGGGCGTGAGCATGAGATCACGGAGAATCTGCTTCCTTTTCTGGACCTGAAGCCCCGCATCCTGAAGTCCAGGGAGGAACAGGCGCTGCGAACCAGAACAAAGGCTGAAGTGTTCACGCCAGCCTGGCTGTGCTGCAAGATGAACAACCATTGTGACGAAGAATGGTTCGGCCGGGCGGATGTGTTCAACCATTTGGAGGGCGAACAGTGGACAGTGACCACGGAGCCGGTGACGTTTCCGGAAGGGAAGACCTGGCAGGACTACATTGACTCCCGGCGGCTTGAGATCACCTGTGGGGAAGCACCGTATGTGGTTTCCCGGTATGACGCGGCGAGCGGCGAACCGATTGCGCTGGGAGACCGCATCGGGATCCTGGACCGGAAGATACGGATCGTGAACGAGAACACGACCAAATATGCAGACTGGGAGAAATGGACGATTCGGGCTTTCCAGGCTGTTTACGGATACGAATGGCAGGGAGACAGCCTGCTGATTGCAAGGATCAATCTGATGATGACCCTGCAGGAATACTATCAGGCCCGATGGCCGGATGATGCAGACGATAAGCGCCTGAAGGCACTGGGCAAGAAGATTGCGAACATCGTTGCCTGGAATTTCTGGCAGATGGATGGGCTGACCGGAGTCGTGCCCTATGGAGAGCTGAAAAAGGAATGCGAACAGGTGGATATGTTCAGTTTGATGGATATGGTGATCCAGCCGGAACCGGCTACAGAAACAGCC
>JAFUFT010000006.1 GCA_017469795.1 Oscillospiraceae bacterium | reverse complement strand
GGTGAGCGTTGTGGCGGCGGTGATCCCGGCGGGGACGCCGCCGGCGAGCAGCACCCGGCGGGAGGCGGCGGGCGCCGGCAGGGCGCGGATGTCCTGCTCAAAGCCAAGCTCCGGATTGACGGAGCAGTGGATGGCCTTGCCCCGGGCGGAGTTGTCGATGCATCCCCGGTGACACCGGAGACAGGGGCGGACGTCCTCCTGACGGGATTCCAGACACTTTCGCATCATTTCATGGTCGGTGAGCCAGGCCCGGGCCATGCAGATCACGTCCGCGGCCCCGGAGGCAAGGGCGGCCTCCGCGTCATCAAGGGTGCGGAAATTGCCCACGGTGGCCACGGGAACGCGGAGCCGCTGTCTGGCCTTCCGGGCATATTCCAGATTGAGCATGGGCTCCCGCAGGAACGTGGGGAGCGTGTAGATGCCGGCGTCGTTGTAGACGATGCCCCGGGAGACGTGGATCAGGTCCACATATTCCTGGGCGGCCTCCATGAACTGGAGCGACTCCTCGAACTCCAATCCGCCGGGGGTCATCTCCGTGGCGGAGACCCGCAGCTCAATGGCGACCTGTTCTCCCACGGCCTCCCGGACCGCCCGGATCACCTCCAGGGGGTAGCGGCGTCGGTTTTCCGGACTGCCGCCGTAGGCGTCCGTACGGAGGTTGGACAGAGGGGAGAGGAACTGCCCTAACAGGTTGTTGTGGGCGGCATGGATCATGACCATGGAAAAGCCGGCCTGAACCGCGTGCCGGGCGGCCCGCACGAACTGGTCCCGGACCCGGTCCAGGTCCTCCTGCTCCATGGGCCGGACATTCTGGGAGCAGCGGGGGAAGCAGACGGCGGAGGGGGCGATGGCCGGTCCGGAGATCAGGTGATCCTTGGCGCCCCGGCCGGAGTGGTTGAGCTCCACGGACAGGACCGCGCCGTTGTAGCGGGCGGCCTCCTGCAGCCGGATCATGCCGGAAATGCTGGTGTGGCGGGCGATGTTCATGGTGGCCATGAAGGCGCCGCCCAGTTCATCGTCCACCTGGGTGTCTCCGATGGTCACGTAGCCCACGCCGCAGCGGGCCTGCATGGAGACGAACTCCACCATGGCGTCGGTGACGGTGCCGTCGATGGTACACTGGTTGCAGACCATAGGGGAAAAGCCCAGTCTGTTTTTCAAGGTGACGCCCCGTAGCTTCAGGGGCGTGAAGATATGGCGGTAGGATTGAATCTCCTGCATGATGAAACGCATCCTCTTTTCTGCATCGTTTATTGCCTGTTATTATAGCAGATGGATGGGAAAAAGGAAATTCCCAATGGGTTATATCCATATAAACAGCCGGCAGGGAGAACCCTGCCGGCCGGATGGATCAAAGGGCGAACTGTTTCCGGAACTGTTCGGAATACTGCTCGAATTCCCGGGAGTGCTTCTCCCGGACGTGGTCCAGATATTCGTGGGTGTCAAAGGTGCCTGCGTCCAGCTCGATCATGGCCACCGCCACATTGGAGCAGTGGTCGGAGATCCGTTCCAGGTTGGTGATCAGGTCGTTGAACACAAAGCCTTGGGCGATGGTGCACTGTCCGTGCTGCAGCCGGTCCACGTGGCGGAGCTTCATCTCGTCGCACAGGTAGTCGATGACATCCTCCAGCGGCTCCACCTGACGGGCTTGGGCCAGGTTTTCCGTCTCAAACGCATTCACCGTCAGCTGCATGACCCGGGAAACGGCGCTGGTGGTGACGGACAGTTCATGCTTTGCGTTGTCTGAGAAACGGAGCTGTTTTTCGTGGATCTCCCGGGCGCTTTCCGCGATGTTCAGCGCGTGATCGGAGATCCGTTCAAAATCCGAAAGGGTGTGCAGGAATTTGGAGGCCTCCCGGCTCTGCTGCTCGCTGAGCTCCCGCCCGGTGAGCTTGACCAGATAGGAGCCCAGACAGTCCTCGTAGCGGTCCACAGCGGACTCCATGCGTTCGACCGTTTCAAATCCCTCCTCGCTGTAGGAGGTCAGCAGGGAAAACGCGGTCTCCAGCGCCTGCCGGGACTGTTCAGCCATGGCGGAGATGGTGATGCGGCTCTGCTCGATGGCCAGCGCGGGATGCCCCAGGAACCGCTCCTCCAGCCGGAGGGTGGGATCCTCCTCCCGGGTCTGCTTTTTCTCCGGGACCATCAGGGAGATCACCGCCTCCAGCACGTCCGTAAAGGGCGCCAGCAGGAGGATCATGGCGAGCCGCAGGAGCGTATTGACGAAGGCCAGGGAAAAGGGCGACATGATCCGGGACATGAAGGGAAAGTGGAAAATCGTGTCGGCAATGTAGAAAACAGAGGCGCAGACCATGGTTCCCATAAAGGAAGCCACCAGATAGCTAAAGGCGGTGCGCTTGCCGTCGATGTTGGCGCCGAGGGCGGAGAGCAGCACCGGCACCGACGCGCCGATGGAGACACCCATCAGCAGGGGGAGCGCGGAGCTGAGGGTCATGGCGCCCGTGACGGACAGGGCCTGGATGATGCCCACCGCCGCGGAGGCGGACTGCAGAATGGCGGTGAAGGCGGCACCGGCCAGAATACCGAGCAGGGGATTGGTCATGGAGGTCAGAATGGCGATGAACCAGGGCTGCTGGCCCAGACTGCTGACCGATCCGCTCATGGTGCTCATGCCGGTCATCAGAATGGCAAAGCCCATCATGATGTCCCCGACGTGATGGTGGGTCTGTTTTTTGCTGAACATCCGCAGGAGGATTCCCACCACGGCGATGATGCCGGTGAGGGTGGCGGTGGAGAGCAGACTGCTCAGGCCTCCGGTTCCTTCGATGTAGCTCAGGCAGATCACCCAGCCGGTAATGCTGGTGCCGAGGATCGCGCCGAGGATCACGGAGATGGCCTGCCGGACCTTCATCATGCCGGAGTTCACAAAGCCAACCACCATGACGGATGTGGCGCATGAGGACTGGATTACGGCGGTGACGCCGGTGCCCAGCAGGACGCCCCGGAACTGGGTGCTTGACAGACGGAACAGAATCGGCTCCAGCTTGTTCCCGGAGACGTGCTTGAGTCCGTCGCCCATCAGCGTCATGCCGAAGAGAAACAGGGCGACGCCGCAAAGCAGGCTGATAACCTGGGAAATACTCATAACTTCACTTCCTTTTACTATTCTCAGTATAGCGGGACGATGTTAAATTCCGGGGTCGTTTTTTGTTAAATCTATGTTAAATTCAAAGAAATTGCTTTGCAGGAATCCGGTTGTGTGTTAGGATGAAGGGGAAAACGGAGGCGAGAAGGATGATCTATCTGCTGGAAGATGACGACAGCATCCGTAAGCTGGTGGTCTATGCGCTGGAGAGCCAGGGCTATCAGGCCGCCGGGTTTGAGGTCCCCGGCGACTTCTGGGCGGCCATGGGAAGGGAAAAACCGGAGCTGGTCCTGCTGGACATCATGCTCCCGGAGGAGGACGGAATTTCCGTGCTCAGACGGATCCGGAAAACGTACCGGGATTTGCCGGTGATCATGCTGACGGCGCGGAACACGGAATATGACAAGGTGCTCGGCCTGGACTCCGGCGCCGACGACTATATCGCCAAGCCCTTCGGTATGATGGAGCTGGTGGCCAGGATCCGGGCGGTGCTCCGGCGGACGGAGCCGAAGGAACGGGCAATCGAGCTGAAGACCGGAAATCTCGTCATGCGGCCGGAGCGCCATGAGGTCCGGGTGAACGGGGAGCGGGTGACGCTGACCTACAAGGAATTCCTGCTGCTGAAGCTGTTGATGGAGAACATGGGCCGCGTTCTGACCCGAGAGATCCTGATGGAGAAGGTCTGGGGGCTGGAGGCGGAACGGGAAAATCGCACGCTGGACGTCCATATTCGGACGCTGCGGGCCAAGCTCGGGTCCGCGGGACGGCTGGTTGAAACGATCCGGGGCGTGGGCTACCGGGTGAACGGAGAGGAACCATGACAAAGACGATCTTTCGAAATACATTTCTGGTGGGCATGTCCGTGCTGCTCCTGTGCGGGGCGCTGTTCTTTGGACTGCAGTATACCCAGATCAAGGAGGAGACTTACGCGGCCCTCCAGCAGGAGTCGATCTACGCCGAGCAGGGGATGCTACTGAGCGGGACGGAGTACCTGGAAAAGTTGGGGGATACCAACCGGGTCACTTGGATCCGCGGAAACGGCGCCGTTCTGTATGACAGCGAGGCGGGGACGGATCTGCCCAATCAGCTGGACTGCGAGGAGGTCTCGGAGGCCCAGCATACGGGAGAGGGCCAGAGCATCCGGAAATCGGAGCAGGACGGAGTCACCACCATGTACTACGCGCGGCTGTGCCAGGACGGCACGGTGCTGCGGCTGAGCCGGCCCATGAGCGCGGTGCGGTACGCGCTGGTGGCGGTCAGCCCGGTGCTGTGGATCTGCGTGCTGGTGCTGATGATCTCCGGGGTGCTGGCCTTCCGGGCGGCCAAGCAGATCGTCCGGCCCATCAACGGTCTGGATCTGGATGACCCGAATCCGGACATCTATCCGGAGCTGACTCCCCTGATCACCCGGATCCAGGAGCAGAAGCTGACGATTCAGGAGGAAGTGGAACAGCGGGAGCAGCTCCGCCGGGAATTCTCGGCCAACGTATCCCATGAACTCAAAACGCCCCTGACCTCTATCTCCGGCTTTGCCGAGCTGATGGCTCAGGGTGTGGTCCCGCCGGACAAGGTTCGGGAGTTCTCCGGAGATATTTATAAGGAGTCCCAACGGATGATCGCGCTGGTGGATGATATCATGAAGCTGTCCAAGCTGGACGAGGGCGGAGGCGCGCCGGAATGGGAGACCGTGGACCTTTATGAGCTGGCAGAGGAGACCCTCGACAGCCTGCGGTCCATTGCCCAGAAGCAGAATGTCAGCCTGTCCGTTACAGGCAGCCATCAGTCGGTGCGGGGCGTCTGGCAGCTGCTCAGCGAGATGGTTTATAATCTGTGCGACAACGCCATCAAGTATAACCGCCCCGGCGGCAGCGTGACGGTGGATGTCTCTTCGGGGGACGGTGCCGCGGTGCTGCAGGTGTCGGATACGGGGATCGGGATCCCCGCCTCCCACCAGGGGCGGGTGTTTGAACGGTTTTACCGGGTGGACAAGAGCCATTCCAAGGAGATCGGCGGCACCGGCCTGGGCCTGTCCATTGTCAAGCACGGGGCCCAGTTCCATGGGGCGACTGTGGAGCTGGAAAGTGAACTGGGACAGGGCACCACCGTTCGCCTGGTTTTCCCGCAGGCATAATAAAAAAGCGGAAGCGTCAGCTTCCGCTTTTTGCTTTCCTGTCAGGTTGCGTTGACCAGCGCCAGCTGGGAGAAGAACCGGTCATGGGCCAGTTCAAAGGCACTGTTATAGGTTTCGTTTCCGCCGGAACGCAAACTCTCGTAGTAGAGATGCTCGTGATCGGCCAGCTCCGGATTCGCCCGGACCACGGTGGCCACGCCCACGTTGGAGCACACGGCGGCGATCCGTTTGAACTCCACCATCAGATTGGTGAAGCTGGCGTCAGCGTAAATGTTGCAGACGCCGCTGCTCATGCGCTGGAGATGGTCGCGCTTGAGCTGGGTGACGATCTCGCCCACCACCTGCACCAGCGGCTCGATGGCGTAGGCCGCGTCCACGTCCCGGTGTGTGAAGGCGACTTCAGACTTGGCGAGGATTTCGGAGATCGCCGACTCCAGAATGGCCAGCTCCCGATGGGCCGCTACGGAATAGGTGGTACCGTGGGCCGAGAGTGACGCGGCGTTTTCGGCGATGTTGACTGCGTGGTCGCCCAGACGTTCAAACTCTGCCGTGACCTTGTAGTACTGGTTCAGGATCGCCACATGGTTCTCGTTCTGAAGGTGCGGCAGCAGCTCCACCGTGTACCGGCTGAGCCGGTCGGTCATGTGATCGATCTCGTCCTCCTCCGCCAGGATTTCCTGATGGATTCGCTCGTCATACTGGTTCAGCAGCAGACACGCCTTTTCGATGTTGGTCCGGGCGGAACTGAAGATGGTCTGAAGCAGATCGTAGCAGCTGCGCAGGGCCAGAGCCGGGGTGTCAAAGAACACCGGGTTGAGCCCGTCGAGCTTGTCCTTGTATTTTTCCTCCGGAGCCGCGTCATCCTTTATGAGTTTCCGGCTGACCTTTTCATAGATCCCCAGCATGGGGAACAGACAGACCGCGCAGCTGAGGTTAAAGACGGTGTTGGTGTTGGCGATGATGCCGGAATTGACGGTCTTGTCCCAGAGACTGTTCAGCAGGCCCAGACGGTGGATGACAGCCACCACCACCAGGACCAGAACGGTTTCACTGAGGTTGAACAGAATGTTGACCAGGCCAACCCGCTTTGCCTCCGCCTCGGCGCCGATGGAGCATACGATGGCGGTGGTGACGCAGTCGCCCAGATAGATGCCCACGATTACCGCGTAGATGGCCTTGAAGGTCAGCATACCGGAGGCGGAGAATGCCTGCAGGATGCCCACGGTGGCGGAGGAACTCTGGAGCAGGAACGCCACGCCGGCGCCGGTGATATACCCCAGGAACGGATTGGAACCCAGACCGGAGAACATCCGCTCCACCATGCCCGACTCCGCCAGCGCGTTGACGGATCCGGTCATGTTGAGAAGGCCGGAGAACAGGATGCCGAAGCCGATGGCGATGCCGCCCACGGACTTGGCGTTTTTCACATGGCCGCCCATGATCAGCACCATGCCCAGAATCAGAGCAATGGGCGCCAGGGTGGAGGGCTGGAAAAAGCGGAGCCAGGAGGCGCCGCCGGAGGAATCCAGATCCAGCAGCCGGATGATCTGTCCGGTGACGGTGGTTCCCACGTTGGCGCCGATGATGATGCCCAGAGACTGGTGCAAGGTCAGGATCCCCGCGCCCACCAGACCGGCGGTGATGACGATGGTGGCGGTGGAGGACTGAATCAGCGCGGTGACCATCAGCCCCAGGAAGAAGGCCTTGATCGAGCTGTTGGTCACATGCTCCATGGCGGTTTTTAATGCGCCGGAGGAGTTCTCTTTCAGGGAATCCCCCATCAGACGCATGCCGTAGAGGAACATAGCCAGGCCGCCCAGCAGGGAGAGAATATCAAATATATTCATAAAACGCCTCATTTCCGGTGGCAGAATACAAACGCGTCAGTTTCGCGAGAATTGCAGAAAAAGAATGGAAACCGGCATTATTATATACGATTGCCCGGGGAAAAACAACCGCGCGTTTGCGTTGGCCGTGATAAAAAGAACGGGGTGTTTCGAATAGAAAGCTGTGAAAAATGACAACAGCATGGGTGCCGTTCAGATCAGGATCCCGCTGAGATGGTCGATCTCGTGCTGAATGATCTGGGCGGTAAAGCCGGCGTAGGTCTTCACGGCGGGACGGAGCTGCAGGTCCTGATAGGAGACCGTAATGGAACGGTAGCGGGTGGTCTTCCGGGTGCCGGGCAGGGACAGACAGCCCTCCTCCGTCTCATAGGGATCGGAACGGCGCCGCAGCTCCGGGTTGAGCATCACCGTATAGCCGGGGCCGTCCTGAAAGACGATGATGCGTTTGGCCATGCCGATCATATTGGCAGCCATGCCGACACATTCGGCCCGGTGGGCCTGCAGTGTCTCCAGCAGGTCCATGGCAATGGGCAGATCCTCCGGGCCAGCAGACGTGGACGCGCGGGACAGGAAAATGGGGTCCTTCATAATGGGCCGTACCATAGGCGCCTCCTTCTGATCCTGCGGGATCTTTTTTCCTATCATATCATGGAGTGGCGGGAAATGGCAAATAAAATCACAGGAAAAAGCGGGATGGATGTGTTATAATGTAAAAAACCGGTCATAGTACCGGAAAAGGGAGAGATACGAAATGCGGCTGTTGATCGTCCGGCACGCAGACCCGGACTACGAAAAGGATTCCCTGACGCCTACGGGCTGGCGGGAGGCGGAACTGCTGGCAGACCGGCTGTCGGAGCTGGAAATCGCCGCCTGTTACACCTCGCCCCTGGGCCGGGCCAGAGATACCGCTTCGCGGACTCTGGAGCGAATAGGGCTGGAGGCGGAGGTGCTGGACTGGCTGCAGGAGTTCCCGCCGAAGATGTTCGATCCGGAAATCGGCCGGGAGCGGGTGCTGTGGGACTGGCTGCCGGCGGTCTGGACCCGGGAGGAAGCCTATTATGACCGGGACCGGTGGTGCCATACGGCGGAAATGGAGGCGGCAGGTGCGCCGGCGGCCTATGAACGGGTGTGCCGGGGACTGGACGCGCTGCTCGCCCGCCACGGCTATCAGCGGGAGGAGCGGTACTATCGGGCGGCGCGGCCCAACCGGGATACGGTGGTGCTGTTTTGCCACTTCGGTCTGGAGTGTGTGCTGCTGAGCCATCTGATGGGCGTATCGCCCATGGTGCTGTGGCACGGGACCTGCGCGGCGCCGACCTCCGTCACTACTGTGATTACCGAGGAGCGGAGGCCGGGAATTGCCAGCTTCCGGGCCAGCGGCATCGGGGACGTATCCCATCTGTATCGGGCGGGACAGACGCCCAGCTTTTCCGCCCGGTTCTGCGAGACCTGGACCAACATGGAAGAGCGGCATGATTGAATCAGAACAGGAGGAAAGCATGGAGACATTAGATGCGATTTTTACCAGAAAAAGCGTCAGGAATTTTACGGACAGACCAATCTCCCGGGAGGATCTGGAGACGATCCTCCGGGCAGGCACCAGCGGTCCCAGCTGTGTCAACGCCAAGGACTGGAGGTTCGTTGCGGTGACCGACCGGGAGACGCTTCAGAAGATGGCGGAGGCCAACGGGCGTACGGCGGATCCGCTGAAGGGCGCCGCTGCGGGGATCCTGATCCTGGGCGATCTGGACCGGGCGTTTCCGCCGGCGAAGGACTACTGGATCATCGACGGCGCTATCGCGGGACAGAACATGGTCCTGGCAGCCCATGCGCTGGGGATCGGCTCGGTATGGCTGGGAACCTGGCCCCAGATGGAGCGGGTGGAGGCCCAGCGGAAGCTCTTTGCGCTGCCGGAGCATCTGGTACCCCATTCCATCCTCGCCTTGGGGTACGAGGACAGGGAGGCCAGGGGAAACCTCCGTCCCCCCAAAAAAGAGGAGCCCTGGACGGACTTTGTCCGCTTCGAGACACTATAATATTTGACAAATGAAAGCGGCTGCCCGATTGGGGCAGCCGCTTTTTCATGGTATGGAGCGTTCCGCCAGGCGGCGGTGAATGGTATTGAGCACTTTTTTCTTGTTCCGGGTCCAGTCCGGCGCCAGCAGCAGGGTCCCGGGGCCGTCTCCGGTCATCCGGTGGATCACGGACTCCTCCGGCAGAATCCGAAGGCTCTCCGCCACCAGATCCGCGTACTCCTCCAATGTGAGCAGGGGAAAGGGATCGGCCTCGTACTGCCGTCCCAGTTCCGTTTCCCTCAGAATGTGGAGCATCTGGAGCTTCACACCGTCCGGCGGCGGATCCAGTGCGGAAAGATACCGGACGGTGTCCAGCATATCTTCCCGGCTTTCCCCGGGCAGACCGAAGATCACATGGACCACCGCCGCAAGGCCCGCCTGCATCACCCGCCGGTAGCCGGAGGCAAAGGTGGAAAGCGGGTATCCCCGGTGCACCAGGGCGGCGGTGCGGTCATGGATGGTCTGGAGACCCAGTTCCACCCAGACCGGTTTGATCCGGTTCAGATCGGTGAGCATCTCCATCACCGGGTCCCCGAGACAGTCCGGCCTGGTCCCGAGGGACAGGATCACGATCTCATCCCGCAGGATCGTCTCTTCATACAGGGATCGGAGCCGGTCCACGTCTCCATAGGTGTTGGTAAAGGACTGAAAGTAGGCGATATATTTCCGGGCCGGGGTCTTGCGGCGGATCAGAGCCTTGGCAGCGGCGATCTGTTCTTCGATGGGCGCGGGAGCTGCGGCAAAATCTCCGGAACCGCCCTCCGAGCAGAAGGTGCAGCCGCCCCATCCCAGGGTTCCGTCCCGGTTGGGACAGGTGCATCCGGAGGACAGGGAGAGCTTGTAGACCGGCTCGCCGTATTGTTCTTTCAGCACCTGAGACAGTTTTCTCATGCGATCACCTCCGAAGATCCGGATCTCCTGTTTCCAATACCATATCACGTTCAGAGACAGAAATCCATGCGAAATTATAAGTCCTGTTTTTGGTACAAAGCAAACGGTAGAATGAGACCATCCAAGGAAAACAGTGTAGCAGTCAAGAAAAGTGGACACTAAAAATCATGTAAAAGGAATGGTAATTCACAAAAGTAGACAGAATCGAAAAAAGTGAAGAAAGAAATGCTTACAAGAGGTAGACACTCAAATTATAGCGGTTTTTGTGGGTAGT
>JAFUFT010000052.1 GCA_017469795.1 Oscillospiraceae bacterium | reverse complement strand
CTTTCGGTTTTGTCTGAGCAACTCAACCTTAACACAGGTCACTCCTATTCGCTACTTTTTTATCACTTTTGAAATATGAAAAGCTGCTTGCAGGTTTTCATGTTCAAAAGTTTTTTGTCACACATCATTGTAACACCTACAAAAATGTGAATGCCCGTTTCTTATAATACACCTTTTCATTCTCAGCAGATTATGGTATAATAATTTGTATATTTTGTCGGGAGGCAGGCTGAAATGACAGTAGACCGATATGCTTTTGGCAGTTTGATTTTCACGATGACCTATCATTTCGCCAGGCTGGAGCGGGCGTTCTGTAAATCTGCTGGATTGTACCAGGGACAGCCTCGGATTCTGACGATTCTGCAGGAAAACGAGGGCGTTACGCTTTCCGAGCTGTCCGCCCTCTGCAGTATCGGGCTGCCGAGTCTTTCGGTAACGCTGAAAAACCTTCAGAAATCAGAAATGATCCGGAAAGAGGGGTCCGGAAAGCACCAGACCCTGTATTTGACTGAGGAGGGACGCGAACACGCGCTTGCGTTCCACCGGCAGATCGACCGGTTTTATTCTGAGTATCTGTCCGGTTTTGAGCCGGATCAGGTTCAGGAATTCTACCGCTATATCGCCGGATTTGACCGGTTTATTCAGGATTACTGTGAAAATATAAAGGAGTCATGATGATGTCATTGGACCTGTTTCATCCGGAAATGTCCGTACTGGAGGTCAACGAAATTTCCTCTCTGGGTTTAGCTCATATTGGAGACGCGGTATATGAAATCCTTGTGCGGACATACCTGATCACCTCGGGCAGCACCACGGGCGCACATCTGCATAGAGACACCACTTCCCTTGTGAACGCCGGTGCACAGGCGGAAGCCGCGGAGCTCATTCTTCCGCTGCTCAGTGAGGAGGAAACCGGTTTTTATCGAAGGGGGCGCAACGCCGACGTCCGTAATATTCCGAAGAACGCTACCCACGCACAGTATTCCAGGGCTACCGGATTGGAGTCGCTGTTCGGCGCAATGTATCTGTTGGGCCGGCAGGACCGGCTCCGGGAACTGTTTTCTGTGATCATGGAGGGAACTCATGCCGCTTGACGCTATTTATCTGACCCACGTTGCCGAGGAACTGCGGAGCCGTCTCACGGGTGCGAAAGTGGACAAGATTCACCAGCCTGCAAAGGACGAGGTTGTCCTTGCCATGCGCGGAAACGGTGGTCCGGTGCGTCTGCTGATTTCGGCCAATTCCTCCCATCCGAGGGCGCATATTACCACCGCACCTCAGGAGAATCCGGCCTCGCCGCCAATGTTCTGTATGCTGCTCCGCAAGCATCTGACCGGCGGGAAGCTGATTGAGATCGTTCAGCTTCCCATGGAACGCGTACTGGACTTTTCTTTCCAGTGTACCGACGAACTCGGCGAGGCGGTAACCCGTCACTTGATTGTGGAAATGATGGGGCGAAACTCCAACCTCATCCTTTGCGGCCAGGATGGACGAATCGTGGATTGCGTCCGCCGTGTGGACTGTGAAATGAGTCAGCAGCGGCAGGTCCTCCCGGGACTTTTTTATCACCTGCCTCCCCAGCAGGACAAGCAGAACCCGTTTACCGTTTCGCTTGCAGACGTTACGGAGATGCTCGAGGGAATCTCCGGTTCGGTACGTCCTGACGCGTTCCTGATGGATCGGTTTGCGGGCATTCCTCCACTGATCGCCAGAGAGCTTGTGTTTGGCTTTGACCCGAATCTTGAGGATCTGAATGCATTGCCGCTCTCAGAGCGGTATACGTTCGCGGCCTATCTCGTTCAGACGTTCTCCCGGATGCGGGAGGAGGCCGGTATCCCGTATCTGCTGCTGAAAAACGGCGTATCCTGGGACTATACCTATCAGCCTGTAATGCAGTACGGGGCAATGGTGGAATCTGTGCCCCAGGACAGCTTCAGTTCTCTCCTTGACCGGTTTTACGCCCAGCGGGATGCTGCGGCCCGTATGAAATCCAAATCCTCCGGTATGACGAAAACCGTCACCAATCTGAGAAACCGCACGGCGCGCAAACTGGAAAACCAGAAAATAGAACTGGCGGCCACAGCAGATCGGGACGCCCTTCGCATCAAAGGCGAACTCGTGACCGCAAATCTCTACCGGATCGCAAGAGGGCAGAATAAACTTGTTGCGGAAAACTACTATGATCCGGAGCTCCGGGAGATTGAGATTCCCCTCAGTCCTCTGCTCTCGCCGCAGCAGAACGCCGCAAAATACTTTAAAGAGTATAATAAAGCGAAAAACGCGGAGATTTTCCTGACGGAACAGATCGAAAAAGGAAGCGTGGAGCTGGAGTATTTGGAGAGCATTCTGGACGAGCTCGGCCGCGCAGAAAATGAGAAGGATCTCAACGAAATTCGTGCGGAATTGGTTTCGGGCGGCTACCTCCGACAGCAGGATAAAAAGAAACGCATGAAAACACAACCATCCAAACCCATGGAGTTTGTGTCATCTAAGGGCCTCCGGATTCGAGTCGGGCGCAACAACAGCCAGAATGATCTCTTGACGCTGAAATCTTCGTTCAAAAGCGACCTGTGGTTCCATACGCAAAAGATCCATGGGAGTCATGTGGTCCTCTCCTGCGAAGGCGGTGTGCCGGACGATGATTCCGTTCGGGAGGCGGCCTGCCTTGCTGCATTTTACTCCCAGGCTAGAGAAGGACAAAACATTCCTGTAGACTACGCGCTGATCAAATATGTCAAAAAACCGGCCGGAGCAAAACCTGGCATGGTGATCTATGATCACTACAATACCGTATATGTAACGCCGGATCCCAAGCTGATCGCCGCCCTTCGGGGATGACAGCCATCCGCAATGGGGTCGAATGGATGATGTAAGGCTCTCCTCCCTTGAGGAGAGCTATTTCCATCCCGGGCAGGAAAGAATTGCATCCCGACAATGGATGCAGTATAATACAAGAAAACAACATCGGAGGGATCTATATGGGGAAACTCAAACGCGGCAGATTTGTGGTAATCGGCACGCTGATGCTGCTGTTCCTCGGAACCATATATGCATGGAGCTACTTTAAAACGGCAATCGGCGCAGTATTCCCCATGTGGGATCAGAAAATGCTGAGCCTGACGTTTACGATCATGATGATCTGCTTTGCTTTGGGCGGCCTGCTCGGCGGTCAGCTCAGCAAGAGCATCTCCCGGCGGGTCCTCGGTATCTGTTCGGGAGCATTGATGATGGTCGGCTTTCTGGCCATGTCGTTCTTACCGGCTGATAATCCGGGGCTTGCCCGTCCGCTGATGTATATTTTCTACGGAGGATTTACCGGATTCGGAGTCGGCATCGGCTATAACGTGGTATTGGCCGGCGTAAACAGCTGGTTCCCGGACCGGGACGGCATGGTTTCCGGCATCCTCCTGACCGGCTTCGGCCTGGGCAGTCTGATTCTGGGCAACATCGCCGACCTGATGCTCCGGCATATGAGCCTGTTCGCAACATTCCGCATTCTGGGTATTGCCTGCGGCGTTGTGGTCATTGGCGGAGCGCTGTTCCTGCAGTCTCCCTCCGCTGATACGAAGCTCCCCCCAGCCAGGAAAAAAGCGGTGGTGGAAGGCGGAAGGGACTACGAGACCTCAGAAATGGTGAGGCGTCCCACCTTCTGGCTGTATTTCTTCTGGAACCTCTGCATGAGCGCCACGGGAATGCTGGTGATCAACAACGCGGCTTCCATTGCTGTCTTCTTCGGCGCAGCTGCCACGGTCGGACTCCTGGTTTCCGTCTTCAACAGCGGCGGCCGTCTGATCATCGGCTACTGCATGGACCGTTTTGGATGGAAGTCGACCATGTTCATCGCCAATGGCGTGATCATCGGTGCCGGCGTACTGATGGTGCTTGGCAATACTGCCGGCGCTTTTCCGGTCGTGCTGATCGGCATGCTGCTGGCTGGTATCTGCTACGGCGGCGGCGTCACCATTCAGGCGTCTCTGATCCGTTCCTTCTACGGAAGCAAAAACTATCCGGTCAACTTTTCGACCTGCAATCTCGTTTCGATTCCCGCAGCCATCATTGGCCCGATGATCTCCGCAGCCCTCGTGGACGCTGCCGGCGGCGCATTCGGTCCGACCTTTATCATGGTCATCATTATGGGTGGAATTTCATTGATCTTGAATTTCCTGATTCGGAAGCCTTGATCAAAACGCCGCCGGGATCAAATCCCGGCGGCGGTCTTTATCTTTCAGGCTGAATATCCTGCCCATGGATGGACCAGAAATAATCGCTGCGGTAAGCGGGAAAGCTATCCTCCGGTACATAGACAACCGCCCGGGTTCCGAGAAGCAGGTCCTGCCCCACCCTGCAAAGGGATGGGGTTTCCTGCTCCATTACGATACGATCGAGGAAATCACATCCTTCAAATGCTCCGTCGATCACGGAACGTATGTTCTGCTGTATCACAATTTCTTTGGCCATGCTGCCGGAAAGAGCGCCTTTCTGTATGGTTCGTACCGGAAGGCTCTGACAAGTGGATGGAATGATCAGAGCGCTTCTGCTTCTGCCTTGGTCTGTGAGGCCCACAATGGACCATGTGTCGCTGTTTCGTTCATAAAGGAAACAATCGGCATCCCGGTCGTTTCCCTCCCATAGCTCGATTTCAGCAGGTTCCGGCATGCCTGGAATCTGGATCTCCGATGGACTGCAGTCTCCGAGCATGGCCTTGATGCCATCAGCAAGAGCGCGGGTATACAGCAGTTTTCCGCTGGAATTCAAATGAAAATTGGTGTCGAAGAACCAGCCGGGATCCATAACGCTGTCGTTCGGATTCCCAATCAGCGGACACGCGATGGACTGACGGAGTGTCTGATAAAAATCCTCCGGGGTTGCTTCCCCGTATACGGCAGAGCGGTTGACCGGACAGAGTATATACCAGCATTCGGCACCGTTTTCCTGTGCCGCCTCTGTAAAACGGTTGATCCGCTCAATAAAGTCTGTACTTATGATATCGGCATCAAATCGGATTCGTGTATTTTCATCATATCCGCCCGGCATCTCGTTCCTGACGCAAAGGGGCGATTCCACATCGCCGTATTCATTGAAGGAGGATCTGGCGTATACGCCGGGAGGCACAGGAGATGAACCGCTGATCGAATAGGACAGCTTTTGTCCAGCAAATGCGGGAAATGTGCTCAACAGGGCTTTCCGTTTGTCCCTGGGAAGGTCTCCGATCAAGGAAAAAGCACCGTCAAGACCCTGCCACATGACAGAAGCGTCAAAGTAGCCGGAAAGCGTCTGCTCGGTTTGCTCCGGAAGCAGAATGACAATGTCACCCTCCCGGATCCTGGGTTCCGCCAGATCCAGCATTACCGTGGTGCCCAGTGCGGCATACATTCCGAAGTTTACCACGGAATATTCCGGGAATTCCCGCTCCAGCGCTGCGCTGTCAACCGAGAAAGCGGCGCTGCTCCCTCCGATCAGAACGATCCGGGGCCCCGGGGTTTCCTCCAGCCGCTGAACCTTGTATTTCAGTTCACCCATAAATGTATCGTGATACTGACACGGAAGTGCAAATCCCCAGACAAGGAGACAAAGCGGGACGAGGAGGATCAAGGCAATGGACCATGCTTTCAGGAGCCTGCCTCCGGAAGCGTTAGAACTGGAAGTAGATGAACGCATTCTGATCACCTCCCGAGAGCATCCTCAGCCAAACGACGGCAATGGCCGCGAGCATATAGAACCCAGCCAAAACGGCTGTACGCTGTGTACGCCGGCTGCATCGATCCCGTGCCGGATCTATCATCACACAGCACAGCACCGTAAGACCGATCTGAGCCAGATCCCGCATCTGAAAACCAAAACCCGGCACTGATAATCTGGAAAACATGAATATGGCATCCCGGAGGGTACCTGCACGGAAAAAGAGCCATGCGAAATTGACAAGGATGCAGGTTCGTACCCTCCGCAGCCTTCCCGGTGTCGTGTGTGCCGTCGTGTGCCTGGATGTCCAAAGAAGCCCGACACACAGGAAAAGGCCATGAATTGCGCCCCACGCCACGAAATTCCACCCGGCACCGTGCCACAAGCCGCTCAGCAGAAACACGATCATAACGGAAAGGATCTGGCGGCGCAGTCCGCTCCTGTTTCCACCCAAGGGAATATATACATAATCCGTGAACCATCGGGTCAGGCTGATATGCCACCGCCTCCAGAAATCCCGGATCGATACTGCGGAGTAAGGCCGGTTGAAATTCTCCATCAGGTCGACGCCCAAAAGCGCGGCGCTTCCGCGGGCAATGTCCGTATAACCCGAAAAGTCGCAGTAGATTTGGATACCGAACAGGAATACGGCCAGAACAACATCCACACCGGCGGCCTGGCTCGGATTGCCAAACACCTGATCCACATAGGGAGCGAGAGAGTCGGCAATGACGATTTTCTTAAAAAAACCCGTCAGCAGAAGCCAGAACCCATGACGGAATTTCACCGGATCCCGGGCCGCAGGCTGTTTGAGCTGGGGAAGCAGATGCTCCGTTCGTTCAATGGGCCCGGCCACAAGCTGCGGGAAAAAGGAGATGAACAGCGCGTAATAACCGAAATGCGGTTCCGGCGAGATCGTTCCCCGGTAAACGTCCAGCACATAGCTGAGTGTCTGAAACGTGTAAAAGGAGATGCCGACAGGAAGCATGATACGGACCGTGAGGGATGCTCCGATCAGCGAGGCCAGGAATCCGGCATACTTGAACACCGCAAGGACGGCAAGGGTGGTCCCGAGTGCAATAAGCATCCAAAGCCGCTTCCCTGCCCGCGCCTGCGTCTTTCCGATCTGTCCGGCGCAAAACCAGGTGACGGCCGTTGTGCCGATCAGTAGAGCCCCCGCCCGGGGGTCCCACCAGAAATAAAACAGCCAGCTGCCGAGCAAAAGCCAAATCCAGCGGACCTTCTGCGGGAGAAGCCAGTACCCCAAACAGATCAAAGGCAGAAACAGAAGATATTCCAGTGTATTAAAGTTCATCGCCGCCCTCCTTTCGGAGGAATGGGAGCAGGCTGATTCCCGCAAGAAGCACAACCGGAACCGCCAGGTTCTCCAGGCTGAATCCCAGAGCCAGTCCTGTGAGCAAGCCTGCCGCCGTCATGAGCTCGGAGAAAATGGCCAAGAACGTCTTTCCCCGGCGAAGGAACATGTGCAGAACAAGGGACAGGCATGCAGCGCCGAACAGCAGGAATATGATGGTATTTCTCATGCTACTCCTCCTGAGACAACTGGGATTTCAGATCATCGATGATCTGACTTGTTCGGATGGCAACGCCTTCTGTGGAAAGATGGTTGTCTGTGCCGTAGAGGTATCTGCCGCTGACCAGAGATCCTTCGATATCTGAGATCACGGGAACACACAGATTATCGCGCAGATGGCGGTCCAGTGCACGGATCGAATCAGGCGTGGTATCGTCGGATACGGCCAGCTTGTTCCTTGGAGAATATGTCATGTAGACGCGGATACCCCGGTCAAGAAACAGCCGGTAGACGCTGTTGAGCGGCTGAATAAATGAATCAGACGGAATGGCTTCCGGTGTGTATTTTACAGGAAGTCCATAGATCGGTGTGTCTTCCGGGGAATTCGGACGGTACAGAATATAATCTCCGTACGCATTATAGCTTCTGGTATTGACCGGATTGCCGTCCTCATCAAAATCTCCTGGAGAAAGTCCGTAGCTTGTGGGCGGCATTCCGTCCCTCGAAACCAGGAATGAATGAAAGGGCGTGAAGATCTGCCCGTAATTCCGGAGATCCAGCATGGAAACTGCATCATAATTACACTCGACCATATTGAAAAACGCCGCGTCCAGATTGCTGCTGGTGCAGAACTGCCGCTGAGCGGCGTCGAACTCCGGTGAATGGATCAGGATATCTCCTTCCTTCATGCAGGCAAGCATGATCTCAAACTGCGGCAAAGTGTTCGTGTAGGCAAAAACGCCCATGTTGACGACTTCGTAATCCGGAAAAGCCTCGTCGATCTTGCCGCTGTCGTATCCAAAGCGTGTGGAGGATCCGGAAAACAGTACGATTTTCTGCCTGTCCCGCAAAGTGATCAGACGATCCAGCTTGTCCGGGAAAGCGGCGTAATAGGTGCCGCTGTACACAGGAGGAATCGCAGCGTTGATATGCAGCGTCTGAAGCTCCCGACAGTCAGAGAACCCGTAGTCGCTGATTTCACGTATACTGTCAAACAGCCAAAGAGCCTGAAGCGTGCATCCCTCCATGGCTCCATCCTCCAGCGTAATCAGCGTTTCCGGGAGGATCACCTCTGTACAGTGGACGTTTGCGAATGCGCCGTTGCCGATACGCAAGACCGGCTTTCCGTCCAGCATGGAAGGGATGACGATCGATGGAACAGATCCGTGATAGCCTGTTATACAGATTCCTGTCCCCTCTGCTTCCCAGTCAAAAGAAGAAGCGTCCGTCCATTTTCTCCACTGTGCGTAGAGGATCCGCCTGTCCTTTGGATCAACGCGGCTTCCAAGGCCGATTTCCGTCCCGCTTCCGTCAATTTTCGTATTCCATCCGATCAGGGTATAACCATCCCGATGGAACAGGTCCGTTCCAGGAGATGTGTTCAGGCGAAGGTGCGAGGGCGTAACCGGGACCTCCACCGGCTCGTCCGGGTTGCCTCCGTCGAGACGGATCCCGCCGGCTGCATGATAACGCAGCACCGCATCGCTTTTTCTCACGGCGAGCCGGACTACCTCTGTGTATTTGACATCAGGAAGGTCGAGATGAATGCCGCTGAGGTCCCGGGTCAGTGTTGCGTCCGGAGCATCCGAACCTTCGATCCGGTATCCGTCTTGTTCATGCAGCTCGAAACGGATGCTTCCGCCGTATTCCGTTTCCTGCACATACGCCTGAGCCGTGAAGCCCTCCCCTTCCTCGAGAACGACCCTGCAAACGGAATCGGGCCGATCCTGCCCGGAAGAAGCACATCCGGACAAAAGCAAAAGCAGGGACAGAATCAACGCAGTGAAACGGCGCATATTCTGTCCCTCCTTTCCCTTCTGTCACAGGTGACTGCCCACTCCCCAGCATACAGGGAGCGGGCAGTCCTGTCAATTGAAATGATTACGCTTTTGCCTTTGTGATGTCAAAGAATGCGCTGATGATGCTGAAGATCACCGCCAACAGGCACCCTGCAATCGCGATGATGCAGGATGTGGTGTCGGCCATATTGGCAGCGCTGTTCTCAAAGGTGAATACAGCGGCCAGATTATTGATCCGCACGTTGAGCAGCATCACAAGGCCGATCGTCAGCACTGCTGCTGCACAGACCGGAAGGATATCCGCGATCATGGGAGTTCCCTTCAGGCCGATGAGAATGCGGACAACGGTCAGAACAATGGCTGCGATCAGGCAGAGCAGTACCGTGCTGTCCACACCCATCTTCGCATAATAGTTGGTTCTGGTGTTCATCAGATACGCGATCATGCCCACCAGCGCCAGGATCACGGACAGAGCCGCAATATAGAGGCCAACGGATTTCTTTCTATCCATAATACCTTCTCCTCCTTAGTCTTCTTTCTTGCGGGCTTTGAAGTACATCACAACGTTGAGCAGCGTCAAAAGTGCAAACACGATAGCGACGCCGGTCAGAGCGTTGTCGTACCAGGTGCGGACCTTCTCGATACGGGTAGAGGATGCATAGCCGTCCATGGCGTTGGAGTTTGCCAGGGCATAGGCCTGCCAGGTCATGGCCTGCTTCAGTGCGGCGGTAAGCTCCGGATCGTTCTGCACGTTCTCCACCGTCCAGTAGGGATAGTATCCGGACACAGCAGCCATGGTGCTCTCACCGGTATTGCAGGACATGGTGACGCCGTTCAGCACGGCCTCCTTCAGGGTCACATAGCTGGGATCCATGATGAAGTCCTCGCTCATCAGGCCCTGGAAGCCCCACTCACCGCGAACGATGTTCTTCAGGAGCGTGGGATGCGCGTTGTCGGTATACACGCCGACGCGGTTATACGCCGTCATGGCTCCCAGCGCCTTTGCATCCTCGATGGACGCCTGCATGGCGCGGAGCTCACCCTCACGGGCCTTCTGCTCCGTCATAAATGTGGCAACGCCGGTCCGGTTCACTTCGGAATCGTTGAACGCGATGTGCTTCGGCGCAGCGATCACGCCGTATTTCTGAGCGCCTTCAATGGTCTTAGCGCCGAGGAAAGCGGACAGGACAGAGTCTTCTGAATAGTACTCATGGTTCCGGGCGTTATAGGGGCAGCGGTGGATATTCACACCAATTCCCCACCAAATGGTCAGATTGGACCACAGGGAATAGTTGCCCATGACTTCACCGTATTCCTCCACCAGATTCTTGTTGAAGGTCTGAGCGATGATCGTTTCATTGCCCATGACGCCGGCCTGATACCCGGCGTTGGGATCATTCGCGTCAATGGCGCAGGGGTCGCCGGATTCCTTGTTGGTATTGGCATACTGACCCAGGGGGTAGGAATAAATGCCGTTGGGACCATCATTCTGGATCGCTTCAGGGCTCATGATGGACTCGATGGCTTTGGTGGAAGTGCCGCCGAAGCCGGTCCGGATCATGGCGTCTTCCAGATTGATCTGATCCATCAGCAGTCCCCAGCGCTCATCGTTGAGATCGGTAACGCCCTTCAGAGCTGCAAGGGAAAGGCCGTTGTCGGCGCCGAAGGTCACGTCGGAACCGGTAGACTGCATCTGGTAGTTGTCGTTGCCCATGATGTTGAGCATCTCGTCGGTGGCGGTCAGGCCGGAAACGGTCTTGGGGAAGGTGCCTGCCCAGTCGGAACGGCTGAGATAGGTGACCGTGCCGGGCAGCCAGTAGTTGACATCCATGTCAGCAAGCTGGTTTTCCACATTGGTGCCGTTTTTGGTCTGGGCAAAGGTGGTGGTGTCCATTTCCGCCAGTTCCCAGGTCTGCACATTGGCAGCGTCGCCTTCTGCCGCCGTACCCTGGGCAGCCAGAACGTTATTCACCGCCTCATGCGCGTTGCCTACGGAGAAATAATAGGTGCCGGGATCCAGAATATAGTTGCCGGCAGTGCCTGCGGCATTGGGAGCCGTGGAGTCCCAGGAAGCCATGTAGGTAAGATCCGCGGTGATCGTCACACTCTCGGAGGCCCCGGGGGCGATGTCGCCGGTCTTGGCAAAGTCCAGCAGCTGGATCGCAGATTTCTCCACGCCGTTCTCCCGGTCATAATCCGTGTAGGGAACGGAAACATAGAGCTGAACCGCATCCTTACCGGCAACAGAACCGGTGTTGGTGACGGTAACGGTTGCCGTTGCAGTCTTTGCCGCAAGATCCACATTCACGCTGTCAAGGGTCTGGGTAAAGGTGGTATAGCTCAGGCCGTAGCCGAACGGATAGGTGACTTCATTGTCATAATTCCAGGCGCCGCCAACAGAACCGACATCCGAGTCCGCATTGCCCTGTCCAAGTACAGTATCGGCGTAACGGGTCTCATAGTACTTGTAGCCGGTGTAGATGCCCTCAGCTTCCACAATGGCGCTGTTGATGTTGCGGTCAGGCTGCGCGTTGGCCCACATGAGGAAGCCGTAGTTCTGCGCGGCGGGAGAAAGCTCATTTTTCACAGCGTAAGTATCGCTGAGATGGCCGGAGGGGTTGACAGTACCGTCGAGGATGTCGCAGATGCCGTAGAAGCCGTAGCCGCCGGGCAGACCGATCTGCAGCATGGCGTCAATGCCCTCGTTGTCTTCAAGCTCCTGAACCTCCATGGCGGAGGCATTGTTCAGAAGGACGATGACCTTGCCGCCGTTGGACGCCTTCTGATCGATCGCCGTCTGGATCAGATCCCGCTCGTCATCGCTGAGGCCGAGAGGATCGGTCTGATTCAGGTTCTGAGAGGGATCCACGCCTGCCTGTCCGGGCGTATAGTTGGCGTTCTCAGATCCGGCGCGGGCGATGGTCACGATCATGACGTTATAGTCGTTCATCGAGTCTTTCCAGCCGCCGTTGGCGCCGTCCAGCGCGGTCTGAGAGGGTTCCTTGCTTGTAAAGACGCTGCCGTCAGAGTTGGCAGGGGCAGTGATGGTGCTGTAGGTAATGGTGCCGCCCCAGCTCTGGACTTCGGTCTGATAGGTGGGCAGCAGCGCCGCATACATATCCGCCAGGGTACTGTTGATGGTAAAGCCGCGAGCGGCAAGCGCGCCGACAAAGTCAACCGTATCAGCTTCCGTTCCCATGGCGGGAGTCAGGCTCGAACCCATGACGCCGCCGACACAGGGATTATAGCTGGAGAATCCCAGCAGGGAGATCTTTCCCTTTTCGTCAGCGGAAAGCGGAAGCGCTCCGTTGTTCTTCAGCAAGACAGTTCCCTCTTCGCTCATACGCTCGCCCACATCGGCGATCGCATTGACGAGTTCTGTCGTGCTGCTGTAATCGGAAGCGTAGGTGTAGATGTCGGCAGGATCCGCATCTTCTGTGACAACGCGGGAGCTGGAGGTTCCGAGGAATTTGTCAATGTCTGTGCGGAATCCATTGACGATGGATGAACCGGCTACAGCAAGAGCCAGCACCGAAGCGGTCAGCGTCGTCAGTCCACGCCACAGGCGCTGCCGGCGTCGGCTTTTGTTGTCTGTTTTCAAAATTACTCCTCCTTATTGCATTCTGGTATCTGAGCCTCCTCCCGATTTGGGAGGAGGTAGATGATATAATACTCAGGCCTTAATTTCGGGGCGGCCGTTAGCGGTACGGAGCGCGTTAAACTCGGTCAGGAGCTTTGCGTAGGCATCTTCCTCGGCTTTGCGCTTCTCAGGAGACAGAGCCTTGACCCGAGCCTCCTCCTTGGCGGCTGCGTCGGCCTGCTTCTTAAGCTCCGCCTCATAAGCCTCCTCGCCTTCCTCCATGCGGATCTTCTCCTCAGCGGAGATGAAGGCGGTGCCCGCCGCTTCCGCAGCGGCCTTCTGGTCGGAGACGATGGCAAGATGGTCAATCTTGGAGAACTTCTCTACGCCCATCATCAGGAAGATGATAAAGATACCCGCGTAGCAGATCGTCTCGCCGCCGATGAACACCCAGGGCATGGCCGCCCGGAGGGCCTCGTTGGTCTGGAGGGTGGAGACGTCATAGTTGACGGCGCTGAGGACCGCGTTCAGAACGCCGGTGGTCAGGCCCGTCATACCCGCCATGATCGCGCCGTAGATGGTCATGGAAAGACCGTCGGTGCGGACCCCGTGGATGGCCTCCTGGTGGTCGAAGATGTCCGCCAGCAGGGCCAGGGACAGGTACATGGCCGGGGTGGAGCCCAGAGCCTTGATGATAAAGGAAATGGTGACGATCACGAAGTTGTGGGGGTTCAGCATACCGATCAGGCCGCCGATGACCGCCACGATGGCGCCGGACAGGATGGCCTTGCCCTTGCTGCCCAAGATATTGGCCAGGGGCAGGGCGATTACCATGCCGATGGCGGTGGGGATGGCGCCGATGATGGCCAGGGTGCCCTGGAGCTGTCCGCCGTAGGCCACGGTGTAGTTGCCCATGGAGTCGGCGAACATGGCGGTGCAGAAGTAGTTCTGGGACACGTTCTTGATCATGCCGCCGAACTGGTACAGGAAGAAGAATACCATCATGATGACCCAATAGCGGTCCTTGAAGCAGATCTTCGCCTGCTCTCCGATGGGCAGGGCCGCCTTGGTCTCGGTGTCCTCAGAGCCCATGGATTCCTCGGTAATGCGTTCCCGGGTGAAGAAGTACTCGATCATGACGCCGATAAAGGTGATGATGATCAGGGCGATGACAAAGATCTTCCAGTGGGAGTAGGAGGCCTGGGCGTCATAGATGGCGGCCCCCGCCTCGTCCACATAGTAGAGGATCTTGCCAGCGTCATTGGTAACGGGGGTGCCGATTCCGCTCATGTCATAGACGAAGAGCAGGTTCAGGAAGAAAGGCAGGATCATGCTGGAAAGTCCCATGGCTGCCAGCATCGTCGCGTTGGAGATGGTGGCCAGCAGGCTCCGGTCTTTGCTGTTCCGGGTGGACAGGCTCACCAGAGACGCATGGGGGGTATAGTACATGGGATAGGCAAAGGCGAACCACAGGTTGTAGCCGATGGCAATGCAGACGAGGGCGCCGGTATGCCAGGATGTACTTGTCGAATTATAGGGCGAGAACACGAACAGGAACAGCAGGGCCAGCAGGCTGATGGGCACAGAGACCATCAGAAGAGGTCTTGCTTTGCCGTTCTTCGAGCGGATGTTGTCCATAAGACGGCCAACCAGGATGTTGCCTATGACCACGAAGATCACGGAGATCACGGGCAGCCAGGTGAAGAAGGCCGATGCCCAGGTGTTGATGTGCAGCACGTCGGACATGTACTTGTTGAAGTAGTTCGACAGCACGGAGTTGGCAAGAAGCGCCAGAGTGGGTCCCACCAGGTATCCGATGGCACCCTCGGGGATCAGGGTCACATTGTTTTTCCGAATCAGGCTGGGGGGCAGCTTGTCGAAAAAACTCCCCTGTTTGTTTTCCTTTTGACTCATTTACATTCCTCCTTTACAGTTTTCCGCTGAATATATGAGCTCCGCTGCCTACGGTCTGTTCTGTCCCGTCAGGAAGAACTACACGGCAGCTGGTGTTCACCGGTACAGTCACACGCAGGTCGATCCCGTCATCCCTGGTCTCCCATGCGGCGGATGCTTTGCCGAAGGGGGTTTCGACGCTTGCCTCTGCGTGAGTCAGGCCGCCTCCTACAAGCGGTTTGACCTGGAATCGCTTGTATCCCGGCTCCAGGGGTTCGATTCCGGCCACTCGGCGATAGAGGAAATCTCCCACCGCGCCGGAGGCATAGTGGTTATAGGAAATCATGGTATCTGTCCCGTCGTCACCGATCGGGCACTCCCCGTTTTCGTTGAGGCCGTCCCATCTTTCCCAGATGGTGGTTGCGCCCATCTTTACCTCATAGAGCCAGGACGGGCATTTTGTGTTCATGAGCATGCGGAATGCAGTTTCCTCCTGCCCGTTATCTGCCAGTGCAAAGAGAATGTAAGGCGTTCCCGGGAAACCGGTGCCGATGCAGTAATCATTACGCGCAACCAGCGCTGCCAGATTTTTCGCAGCCTTGCGGCGGATTTCGTTTGTGGGGAACATATTCAGGTGGATCGGAAGTACATATCCGGTCTGGAATTCCTGAAGGAGCTTGCCGTTGCCGTCCGTGAGTACCGAGCAGTATGCATCAGCCACTTTTTCACTCAAATTCCGATAATAGGCCGCGTCTTCCTTTTCTCCCAATATTTCTGCGATCCTGGCCACGTGGGAAGAAGTATTGAAGAGCGAGGCGGTCGCGGTCCACTTGGCGCGGCTCTGCCACTGACTCATTTTCGGAACATCCGGAGCCACCCAGTCTCCAAAGTGGAGGACAGCAGGCGTGTTCCAGATGTAGCGGTGCTTGCCGAAGCTCAGAAGTCCAGCCCAGAATCTGCACGCTTTAATATACTTCTTCATGGTCGGATACATACTGCGGAGCAGCTCCACGTCTCCCCTGGCCTGGTATTCCGCCCACGGCACCAAAACACAGGCATCATCCCACCAGTCAACCGCCATGGGCGGCATCGTGGCCGGGAACCCATACCCCTGGGCAGGCACCGTGTTTGGGATGCCGCCGCCGCGGTATTGTTCCGCTCTCACGTCTTTCAGCCACTTTTCCAGGAACCGGTTCATCTCAAAGTTGAAGCAGGCTGTCGGGGAAAATACGGCGATATCGCCGGTCCATCCCATTCGTTCGTCCCGCTGAGGGCAGTCCGTCGGAATATCCAGCAGATTGGATTTTGCGCCCCAGATGATGTTGTGCTGAAGCTGATTGAGCATCTCGCTGGAGCAGGAAAAACTGCCTGCGGCATTCAAATCGGAATAAAGCGCCAATGCGGAGACATCCACATCCGCAGGATCAATGCCTTCCACGCTGATATATCGGAACCCCATATAGGAAAGCGTCGGGGAAGCCGTTTGTTCTCCGTCTGTGCAGGTGTAGGTATAGGTTGCCTTTGCGCTTCTTAAAAAGTCGAGGTTCAGGCTTCCGTCCGGTTTCAGAATCTCCGCATGACGGACGGTGATTTTCTGTCCGCTCGTTCCGCTTCGGATTTTCAGCTTCACCACGCCGGCAAAATTCTGACCGAAGTCATAGATCGGAATCCCGTTGACAATGTTGACGCTGACCGGATGCAATTCTTCGTGGGCTCTTACCGGAGAACCGTAATCAGCCAGGATCTGCGGGTGAATTCGCAGGGTTTCCAGGCCGGCATTGTTCCATGTGATCCGGTCCAAATCCACCGTTGCGTCGTATGTCTCGCCGTCATAGATATCCGCCATACGAACACTGCCGTTCCGAGTCACTTCCCAGGTTTCGTCCGTTCCGATGATTTCTTCCGTGCCGTCTTCATACATGATGCGAAGTTCCAGCAGCAGCGCCTGCCGGTCGCCGTCGTGCCGGTTGATCCGTGTAAATACAAAGGATCCTACCGCCCATCCACCGGCCACGACTGCAGTAATTGTATCCTCGGCCTGAAGGGCATCCGTCACATCATAGGTCTGATACTGGAGCCAGCTTTTGTAGGAAGTAAACCCGGGCGCAAAATAGCGGTCCCCTACCCGATGGCCATTTAAATAGAGGTCATAGATTCCGAGTGCGGTGGCGTAAATTATTGCCGACGCGACTGGCCTATGGACAGACAGTTTTTTCCGGAACGTAAGAGGAACCGGCGAAACCTTTTTCTCTGTGAAGGAGTATCCCGGATCAGTGATCCATCTGCCGATCCAAGACTGATCCAACCGTCCCGTCTCAAAATCTACATCTGCATGCGCTGTCTCGCCTGCGTCGTCCCAGGCTGTAATAGAAGCGGTATAGCCTGTGAACGGCTCCAGCGGCGGCCCCTGATAGGAAACCGCAATCTGGCTGTCCGTCTCCGCGGTCCATCCGTTGACTGTAAGCACAACCTTTTTCAGCGTCACATTTTCCCGGTCAGATTCCAATGCATAGGAAAACCGAGGATGCTGCTGATCTGTGACACAGCCTTTTTCCAGTCCTTCCACCGTAAAACGGGAAACAGATAGCATGTGATTCCTCCTCTCTATTTCACAACCGGCACAATTGCCGTATGCGTTCTCACTCCATCATCCGCCGTAAGGGTCAACGGCCCGGCGCCATCTGCCCGAACCACCGCCAGCGCTCTTCCCCAATAGGTATCCGTATATTCGCGTCCGTACCCCTCGGCATTGTAGGGACAGGCATTGCCCAATGCAAGCAGCGTCCCGTTTTCGACGCGAACGCGGATCCTGTGTCGCTCCAGAGGCTTGACCTGTCCTGCAGTATCGGAATAGACCAGGTTGACATAACATAGTCCGTCCGGTTTTGCAGTCTGCAGTTCCGGGATCGCACGCAGAACGGTCTCATTCCCGGCGGTCGTCAAGCAGGTTCTTGCGGTCTCATTTCCCTGCTGATCCAGTGCGACGGCAGTCAGTTCTCCGGGTTCATACTTGATCCGGAAACAGACGATGCAGTTTTTCCCGCGCTTTTTCTTTCCGCAGGAGTGTCCGTTCAGGTACAACTCGATAAAAGGCGCTCTGGTATAGACTTCAATATCTGCGTCTTCTCCTTCGCACCCATGCCAGCTCCAGGATTCTATGGCGTTGGTCATTTTCCACGCAGAGGGAGAATGCTTGTCGTGGGTATGATTGACCGGGCGCACGGCAATTACAGGCCCGTCGGTAAGGCCAAACGCGACCTTTGTATAGGATGCCTCCGCCAGAGGGTGACCGGTCAGGTCAATTCGGCCGCTCCCGGCTGTGATCCACCCGGGACCGTGATCAAATTCCGGCGCATAGTCCCCGTATTCCCAGGAACCCACGCCAACTTCGCCAAGATAATCCATCCCCGCCCAGACAAAGTCGCCGATCAGTCTGGGTTCCCGCTGCGCCATCTCCCAGAATGCATACGCATCCGAACAGAAGGTTTCGCTTCCGAGGATAAGTCGTTCCGGGTATTTTTTCAGGTCATGCTGATAACGGAAAATCCCGTAATTGTATCCGGCAATATCCATATTGGCAAAGGCGCCACGGGTTTTTACGTCGCAGCCATGAAGTGTTGCGCCGGCCTTCATGAAGTTGTCGCCCATCAGGCCTGCCAGATCGTTGAAGAACTGGCTTCCTACGGCTTTTTTCTTCTTTTCTGATTTACCGGCCTGTCGGCGTTTTTCCGCCTGAGCGGCCTCCTTTTTCGACTTTTCATCGCTGTAAACGCCGAATCCCACCGAGGAAAGGAAATTGAAGAAAATATTGACGCCGCAGGTCACGGGCCTGGTGGGGTCCAGACGATGCAGATAATCCGTCAGTTCTTTGGTCAGTGCAATGCCCTTCTCCTGGGCAGTTTCACTGACTTCGTTTCCTGTGGAGTACAGGATCACCGAGGGATGATTGAAGTCTTTCTCTACCATATCAGAAAGATCCTGATGCCACCAATCCGGGAAATAGGAGACATAATCGTGCTGTGTTTTATGAATGTACCAGTGGTCGATGTATTCATCCATTACGAGCATACCCAGCCGGTCGCAGACATCCAGCAGTGTCTTGGAACAGGGGTTGTGCGCCGAACGGATGGCGTTGTAGCCGTTGGCCTGAAGAAGCCGTACTTTTCGCTCCACCGCCTCCGGGAAACACGCCGCTCCGAGGATTCCGTTATCATGGTGGATGCAGGCGCCCCGTAGAATCTCTCTGCGGCCGTTAATCGTCAGCCCTTGTTCCGTGTTCCAGGCAAGGGTACGAATTCCGAAGGCCGTTTCCGCAGTATCGTCTGCAAAGGAGACCTGACAGCGATACAACTCCGGTGATTGTGGACTCCAAAGTTTTGCGTGTGCAATTTCAATCACGGCGGATATAATGCCATGGGATTCCTTTGTCACAGAACCGAGGACTCTTTCACTGCGGGAAATCGAGATCTGTACAGGGCCATTCCCCACCGTCTGAACGGTCACCTCGATTTTTGCGGGGTCCAAAGATATCGTTCGGACTTTGATGGCGTTCGGAGGCAAATAAGCAGATGATTTCGCCGTCCACAGATTTACCGGGCGATACAGTCCGGCGCCGGAATACCAGCGGCTGTTGGGCTGGTCTGCATTTCGGGCTATGATCTTCAGAACGTTTTCCGAGCCATACTGCAGGTGCTGGGTAAGATCCACATAGAAGTTGGTGTATCCGTAGGGCCGGAATGCCAGCTTTTCTCCGTTGAGCCAAACCTCGGCGTTGTGATAAACACCCTCGCACTCCAGGATTAAGGGGGATCCCCGCAGAGAATCGGGAATATCCAGCACGCGTTCATACTCGTAATCATACCCCTCAAACCATCCTGTGTTGATCCCGCCGGCGCTTTGTTCTGTTCGGGCCTCGAGAATCATTGCATCATGCGGCAGGCGGACCGTAGTCCATACACCGTTGTCATCCAGTTTTCGAAACCGCCAATTGTCGCAAATCGGAGTTTTCTGCATGGTCTCCCCTCCTTGAACGCGCTTTTCTCCAATCTTTGGTTTTATTGTATCGTCCATGGTATTTTTTGCAATCATTTTTGCATAATCCGTCTCTAATTCTTCATAATCGGTATTCATCATTGTGCAGATTGCACAGTTCCTATATACAAAATCACCGTCCACGGCAACTGCTGTGGACGGTGACCGATCATTGATTCAGGATTGCGCCATAGGAATCAGGACTCGCAACTCAAACCAGCCCGCTTTTGTTTCGACAGTAGCTGTTCCGCCGTACTTTTCCGCAGTGGCCGCAATGCTTTTCACTCCGTATCCGTGGTTTTTTGAGTCGCCTTTGGTCGTAACCGGAAATCCGTTTCGAATGGAGACCTTCCCCTGAAAACGGTTGATGACCCGGATCCAAAGAAATCCTTTCTGCGCACTGACGGAGAGGTCGATCAACCGCTGTTCTGTATCTGCAATCGAGCTGACGGCCTCAATGGCATTGTCCAGGGCATTCCCGAACAGCACGCTGATATCGGCGATATCCATAAATCCCAGCAGGCTGCCGTCAGCCACACAGCTCAGTACGATCTGATTTTGCTGGCAATGGATGCTTTTGCTGGTAAGGATGGTATCGAGAATCTGATTTCCGGTCTTAAACTGTGTCTCGTAAACCTGGATCTCCCGCTCCAGACGGTCCAGATATACCAGCTTCTCGCCGGCTGCGATACCGCTTCGGAGTACGGCGATCTGGTGCTTGAGATCGTGGTATTTGCGATTAATGAGGTCTACGGACTCCTGCCCCAACTGATAACTCTTATACTGTGCAGTCAGCATGTTCTCCAGTGCGTCCCGTTCTGAAATGATATGTATCTCACAGAGCTGCAGGTGAACTGCATAGAACAGCGCAACACCGCCGAAATAAACAAGCGTCCGGATATTAAATGCCTCAGCGTAAGTACTGGCGTCAAAAGGTGTTTCAAATCGGGAAAAACTAAGGCTGCTGAGAATATAGAGCATCACGCCAATCACCAGAGTGCTCAGACACGTTGGCCACGAGATGTGGAGTTCCATATTGACTTTACTCTGACGGTGTTCCAGCGAAATCATGATCCCGTAAACGGCGCCGTAGACGAGCAGCATCAAAAGCACTTCCACCACCGGAAGGGAGAAAATGGGAATCTGCTGCTTATAATAAATATAAAGCTGCCAGGCCAGGGAGACCGTAAAACCGCTGATCATAAACAGCCGTACCCCATAATACAGGAATTGCCGCAAATCCACAGGGCAAAGCACCGCGATCTGAGTAGCTGTCATAATCGCGAATCCGGCCATAAGCACATTGAACAGCCCGCCGTTCTGCGGCGCTGTGAGGGCCATATAAGCCATCAGGAGGATCAGATAGGCTCCGTCAATGAGAATCGATTTCCAGCGTGCGAATCGTTTTGGGTATGGGATCAGATAGATCACACAGGTGGCCCAGTGGGCCAGGGCTGTCCAGTAGAACGGGATGTTTTGAAGTTCGTGACTCATTTGGTCACCTCGCTGAGATAGTCGTTCACTGCATCCAGAAACGGTTT
Organism: Oscillospiraceae bacterium; assembly: GCA_017469795.1. GTDB lineage: Bacteria > Bacillota > Clostridia > Oscillospirales > Oscillospiraceae > HGM13006. The sequence goes on along the minus strand of JAFUFT010000052.1, from coordinate 45,384 downwards.
TTTCTTTGCCCTGCTGATTTGCACGCTGTCTCCGTGCACCAGAGCGTTCTCCCCCCGAATACCGTCCACATGCTGCAGATTGACAAGATATCCTTTGTTGCAGCGGAAGAACCCTTTTTCCCCGAGCTGCGCCTCCAGTTCCCGCATGGAGCCGGATGCGGACAGATCACCGTCTGTCGTGTGATAGATCAGCGTGTGTTCCTGAACTTCGATATAGTAAACATCGGACAGTTCTATTTTTTTCACCCGTCCCCTGCTGATCTGGATCCGTATGTATTCCCGTTTCCTGCGGTCCAATCGGTGGACGGCTCTGCTCAGACGTTCGGAAAACGCAAAATAGGAAACCGGCTTGAGGACATAGTCCAGCGCCTCCACAGAATATCCGCGGATCGCATAGTGGGGTGAGTTTGTAATGAAGATGATCATCACGTCTTTATCCATGCTGCGGATGATCTCAGCAGCATCCATGCCGCTGACTGCCCCCAGTTCGATGTCCATCAGAATGATGTCGTATTCCGCACTGTACCGGTATGCGATGTCATGCCCGTTCTCAAACACGCTGATCTGAAAGGCAACCCCTTGTTCCGTCTCATAGTGATGCAAATACCCCTGAAGCTGACTGCGGCATAACGGATCATCTTCAACGATTGCGATTCGGATCATAAAAAGGTCTCCTCTCTGTATATTCTGGTTCTATTGTAAAGTCTCTTTCCTGCGTAGTCAAGCATTGCCGCACGCTGGATTCAGAAACTGAGAAAGGATCGGAAGAATGCGCACTCTTCATCATTGCATCGTGCCGCCTCATGGGAACGGATGTCGCAGTGAAACACATGGGGCAGTATATGATCTTTGTCCCCGTAGAACTTGCTGACAGACGGGATCTGCAGTTTATGTAGTCTCTCGCCAAGCAGCGCCGCCTGATCCTGAAGGAAATCCCCGGAACATGTCATATACAGGACTGGAGGAAAATCTGAATTCATATGTCTGAGAACATTGATCTGTTCCAGTTCATCGTCTGTCCCCTTTTCCGGCAACACATCTTTCATCAAGGACTTGTTCATGGACCCGCCTGTGGTGCGTATCTCATAGATCCCGCAGTTCAGCGCTATGGCGTTTGGCTTCAGCATGGCAGACGCTGCGAAGGAATATGACCGGGCGTATTCCGGATTCACGCACATACAGCAGTACAAGCCAAGAAGATGCGCCCCGGCGGAGTCGCCCACAGCAAAGACATGGTCCAGGTCAAGACCATACTGCTTTGCGTTTGTGCTGACCCAGGAAAAGGCAAGCGAAGTATCTTCAAGGGATGCAGGAAACTTATGCCTGGGAGCCAGCCGATAGGTGAAATTCACCACGGCAAATCCGCGTCGGGCCAGATCCATACAGTAGTACTGATAACGCTCTTTGTCTCCGTATACCCAGCCGCCACCGTGGACACTGACAATCACCGGAAGGGGCTGGATCCCGGACATCTTGGGACGATAGACATCCAATACCTGCCATTTGGTATTGTCTCCATAGCAAATATCATCGCTCCGTATGATTTCATCGGGTGTACACAATCCGGCATCCCGTTTGTTGTCACTTCTGGTGAATAGAAACCGAATCATTCTGCTCTGAACAGACATATTCTCACCTCATTCTCTGATGAAATAGCAAAAACCGTCAGAAACGAAGTGTTTCCAACGGTTTTCGTGGTGGAGATAAGCGGGATCGAACCGCTGACCTCTTGAATGCCATCGGCTCGCGAGAAAATCCATGTTCTGAAAATGCATATTTTTCATCAAAATAGGTCTATTTTATCTATCAAAATGTTCATTATTTGACGTCTGGTACAAGGAGAGAACACATGAGCAGTATCGTTTATACATCCTATAGCCAGCTTCCCCTGACGCTGAACGCTGACCAGGTAGCCTCGGTGCTCAGCATTTCCCGGGCCAACGCCTATGCGCTGATGCATTCCAAGGGGTTCCCGACGATCCAGATCGGCAAGCGCATGGTGGTGCATCGGGACAAGCTGATCGAATGGATGAACGATCGCGCCTGTGCGTGAAAGTAAGGCATAATTGAAAAAAGAGTCTTCCGCGCGGTTCGATTCAGCGGTATAATGGCTTCACAGCAAGAAGCCTTTGCCAGCAGAAAGGAGTATTCATTGGCAAAGAGAAGAAGATCCAACGGAGAGGGCACTCTCCGTCAGCGACAGGACGGCCGGTGGGAGTGCACCGTGATGGTGGGCTTCCGGGACAACGGCCAAAGAAAATATCGTTCGTTTTATGGGCAGACCCAAAAGGAGGTCCGCGCCAAGCTCCGCAAATTTCAGGAGGATGAGGCGGCCGGACTGGACACCGACAAACTCTGGGGCTTCTCCGAATGGGCGGACTTCTGGTACGAGCAGCACAAGTGCAACATAGCGCCCACCACCCAGGAGAACTACAAGTACACCCTGCGCATCCTCAAGGAGCATTTCACCGACCGGGCGCTCCGGGGGATCAAACCTCTGGACATTGAGGGCTTTCTCAAAAAGCAGCAGCGGGAGGGCGCGTCTTATTCCCGGCTGTCCCAATGCCGGGGCATGCTCTACCAGATCTTTCACAAGGCCGAGGCCAACGACCTGATCCGCAAGAACCCGGTGGCCTTCGCGGACAAGCTCCGCAGGCGCGGGCCGGAACAGACCAGGGACGCCTTCACCGCCGAGGAAGTGCAGACGCTCTTCAACGAGCTGCCGGAGAACAGGATCGGCTGGAGTATCCGGCTGCTATTGGGCACGGGCATGCGCACCCAGGAGCTGCTGGCCCTGGAGCCGAAGCACGTGGCCGAGGACGGCTCCCTGATCCAGATCCGCCAGGCCATCAACATGGACAAGGGCACGGCCCGGGTGGGCATCCCCAAATCCCGGGACAGCTACCGGGACATCCCGGTGCCGGAGAACGTGCGCTACTGCGCCCGGCTCCTGCGGGAGCAGGCGGGTACATACCTCTGGGAAGGGAAGCCCGGGCAAGTCATCAATCCCAAGACTTTCCGCAGCTACTTCAAGAAGGCTCTGGAAGAGGTGGGCAGCGTCCGGGTACTGACGCCTCACTGCTGCCGCCACACCTACGTCAGCCAGATGCAGGCCCTGGGTGTGGACCTGGCCACCATTCAGAGCATCGTGGGCCACGCGGACATGAACATGACGCAGCATTATCTCCATGTGCAGGAGCCGATCCGGCAGGACGCCATCGAGCGTTTTGCCAAAGCGTTCAGCGGTACGATCCCGCCCGACGATCCTTCGTCAAACTGCAAAATCATACCGCTGTCTAATCTGTATATTATGCACAAAGGTAATTCTGGTCAGAATTCTGGTCGGGAAAAGTTGCGCGAGGTCCGCTAAAGTTCCGGGTACGAAAAAAGCCTTGAAACACAAGTGTTTCAAGGCTTCTCGTGGTGGAGATAAGCGGGATCGAACCGCTGACCTCTTGAATGCCATTCAAGCGCTCTCCCAGCTGAGCTATACCCCCATGTCCAATTGACGAAAATCATTATATCACATATTCTGAAATTGTCAACAGGAAAAATAAAAAACTTAAAAGAATCTGAAGGCGGTCAGCGCTGCAGCATTTCTTCGGCGCTTTTTCGAGTCGTATCTGTGATCTTTGCACCGCCGATGAGCCTTGCGATTTCCTCCCGGCGGCCCGCAGCATCAAGGGGCGTTACGCTGGTATAGGTGCGTCCATCCTGCTCCGCTTTGGAAATCAGGAAATGTGTATCCGCCATGGCGGCAATCTGCGGCAGATGCGTGACGCAGAGAACCTGTTTCCCAACCGAAACTGCGTGGAGCTTTTCCGCAACCTTCTGGGCGGCCCGGCCGGATACGCCGGTGTCAACCTCGTCAAAGATCATCGTCGGGATCTGATCCTTTTCCGAGAGCACGTTTTTCATGGCAAGCATGATGCGCGCAAGCTCGCCGCCGGAGGCGACCCGGCTCATCTGTCGCAAATCTTCTCCAACATTGGCGGACATCAGGAACCTGCAGTCATCACCGCCCGTTTCATCAAGATGGGCTTTCTTCTGAAGACCAACAACGAACTGCACCCGCGGCATATCCAGCTGCCGCAGTTCGGTAATCAGCCGGTCCTCAAACACAGCTGCCGCCTGTTTTCTGGCCTCCGTCAGGGCATCTGCCAGAGCTCTGGTGACTACCTTTTTTTCATGCAGGACCTTCTTCAAGCGAAGAATGGTCTCATCGGACATTTCGATCTCGTCCAGTTCTTTTTTGCACCGGGCAAGATAAGAAAGGATCTCTTCACAGTCAGATCCGTATTTCCGCTTCAGCCTGTGAATGACGTCAAGCCTTGCTTCCACTTCTTCCAGCGCCCCCGGGGAAAAATCAAAGCTGTCCCGAAGATCCCGTACCTGCTCCGCCGCATCCTGAACATTGAAGCTCAGCTCTTCTACCAACTTGTAAACACGGTCCATCTGAGCGGATACATCTGCCACCGAGGATAGATCCCTTGCTGCCTGAGCGGTCAGTGCAGATGCGCCGTCGCTGTCCTCTCCCCCGTATAAAGCCTCAGAGGCACGGTTCAGAGCGGACATCAGTTTTTCGCCGCTTCGCATGATGCTGCGCTTTTGTTCCAGCTCCTGATCTTCGCCCTCGTGAAGTTCGGCTCGTTCGATTTCCTGAATCTGATGCTGCAGGGATTCGATTTTACGGAGCTTTTCCGCTTCGTCCATGGTCATACTGCGGATCTGCCGCCTCAGCACGTCCATCTCCTGATAGGCTGCTCTGTATTCGGCAATTTGGTCCTCATGGCCGGCAAAGGCATCCAGCATCACAAGGTGGTTTGCCTCGTCGAAAAGCTGCGCAGAGTCATGCTGACCGTGGATTTGAATCAAAAGCGAACCCAGGCCCCGGAGCATGGTGACGGAAACAGGCGTTCCGCCGACCCGGCAGATGTTTTTCCCGTCGGCATAGATTACCCGCTGAATGAGAAGCTCAGAACTATATTCCACACCGTTTTCAGCAAACCAGGAGTATTCAGGCACGCCGCGGAACAGCGCTGAGATCTTCGCGCATGCCGCGCCGGTACGGATGGCGTCCCGATAGGCCCGCTGTCCAAGGATGGCGGAAATAGCGTCAATGACAATGGATTTGCCCGCACCTGTCTCACCGGTCAGGGCATTGAACCCCGGCTCAAAGGAAATATCCGCCTGTTCGATAACAGCAATATTCTCAATGTGCAGCAAATCCAGCATACCGCATTCCTCTTATCTGGTCCGATTGATGATGCCCCGGAGTTCCTCGCAGAACTCTCGGGCGTATTCTGTTTCCCTCATGACGATCAGGGCGGTATCGTCTCCGGCTATGGTCCCTACCACATAGGCGATGTCCATGCTGTCCACAGCGCTGCAGGCGCCGTTGGCAAGGCCCGGGAGCGTTTTGATGACGACGATGTTCTGCGCGTAATCCACCTTGATCACGCTTTCCCGGAAGATATTGTTGAGCCGGGAAAACAGATTCATGGCGTCGTTCTGCTGTACGGTATAACGGTAAGCACCCGCCGGGGACAGTTCTTTGACGATACGCAGCTCTTTGATGTCGCGGGATATTGTGGCCTGGGTACTGCGAAATCCCGACTCTTCCAATGCCAGCAGCAGTTGCTCCTGGGTTTCAATATCTTTTTGGCCGATCAATTCCAAGATCTTGGCCTGTCTCTGACTCTTCATTTACTCTACCTCTGAAATTTCTGGTTGATGGTGCTGTAATAACTGACGTTTTTGACCTTGGCAAGCCGGACAGAACGGCGGGAAGCCGTTACCACTACCTGATCATTGGCGCAGAGCTTGATCGCCTTTCCGCCGTCCACAGACAAAAACGCGTTGCGGGTGCCGATCCTTCCTACATGGGCAGTCACAACCCGGTCCGGCATCAGCACCAGAGATCGGATCCCAATGGCGTGGGCGCAGATCGGGGTGACGATGATATTGCGCGCTGTCGGCTCCACAATCGGTCCTCCGGCCGACATCGAATAGGCGGTCGTGCCGGTAGGCGTGCAGATGATAATGCCGTCACCGTCAAAATGCATGGCCTCCACGCCGTCGCAGGTCAAAGTCAGCTGGATCACGCGCGCCACTGCGCCTTTGGTGATCACGGCGTCATTGAGCGCATTGTCCTCATAGAGGATCCTTCCGTCCCGTTTGACCGCAACGTGGATCATCATGCGTTCTTCGCAGGGAACATGGTCTTCGAGAACCTTTGGCAGGAGATCCAGCTCATCACTTTCAAGCTCGGCCATAAACCCCATGGTCCCGGTGTTGACACCGAGCATGGGGATGTCACGATTCCCGACAAGACGGGCGGCATGAAGGATCGTACCGTCTCCGCCGAAGCAGATCATCATATCACAATCCCGAAATGCTTCTTCCATGGTCACAAAACGCATCCCTGAGGGGAACTCATGCCCTTTTTCCACATGAAACGGCAGACAAATCTGGGTTTTCGCTCCGTGTTCCTGCAGAATCTTTTCCGCAGCCTGCGTGATCTGAAACCCGCGATCCCGATAGGGGTTCGGCATCAAAGCAATTTTTTTCAAATTATCACCCCTTCAGTTTCTCGTGAGCTTCCATAGCAACCGCTTCCGGGGAAAACTTCCTCACCGGGACTTGTTTCCGCGACAGGTGGCCGAGAAATTCGATGTTGCCCTCCGGTCCTTTGACCGGAGAATAAGTCAGATCCACCACCGTGAAGCCGAGATTCCCGGCGGTTTCCAGGAACTGATCCAAAACTTCAATATGCGTTGCAATATCCCGAACAACGCCTTTTTTCCCCACTTTTTCTTTTCCGGCCTCAAACTGCGGTTTGATCAGGCATAATACCTGTCCGTCCGGGCCGAGAAGATCCCGGATCACAGGAAGGACCAGCCGCAGAGAGATGAAAGACACATCTACCACGCTCAGATCCAGGGGCTCACCGATCATCTCCGGCGTCACGTTGCGGATATTGGTCCGTTCCATGACGACCACCCTCGGATCGCTGCGGATGCTCCAGGCAAGCTGACCGTATCCGACGTCGATGGCGAAGACCTTTTTTGCCCCCTGCTGAAGAAGGCAGTCGGTAAAGCCGCCGGTGGAGGCGCCGGAATCGCTGCATACAAATCCTGTCGGGTCTACGCCAAAATACCGGAGCGCTTTCTCCAGTTTCAGACCGCCGCGGCTCACATAGGGACAGGTGTTTCCCCGAATCTCGATCTTAGCCTCAGGATCAACGGGCGTCCCTGCCTTGTCCACGCGCTGCTCATTCACAAACACGAGGCCCTCCATAATGACAGCCTGTGCTTTGGAACGGCTTTCGCAGAGGCCCTTGTCGCAAAGTAAAATATCAAGTCGCTGCTTCTTCAATGAAAAGCTCCTTTACCTTATTTGCTACAGATTTTCCGTCAATTCCCAGCATCTGATGCAGCTGAGGGACTGTACCGTGAGTCACAAAATCAGATCCCAGATTTACAAGCCGCACAGCGGGCGTAACATTCTTCTCCGACAGCTTTGCAATCAGTTCCTGACCGACGCAGCCGGATTCCACGCACTCCTCAAGCACAAGGAGCCGTCCGGTCTTTCGGACTGATTCTTCTACCAAAGAGGTGTCCAGGGGGGCCAGGGACCAGAGCTTTATGATCTCCGCCTCAATTCCCTGCTGGGAAAGAATGCGAGCCGCATCCATCGCCTCGCAGATCATGGGACCGTAGGAGACGATCGTAACGTCACTGCCGGAGCGGAGGACTGTGTCGGAGAGAATACAGTCGGTATAAGTACCGTTTCCGCCCCGCGGATATCGAACGGCTACAGGACCTGATACATCATATACCGCATGGTGCAGGGTCATGCGCAGCTCGTCTGTGGAGGCTGGCGCAAGGACCGTCATTCTCGGCACAGTACGAAGGAAACAGGGATCAAAGGCTCCGTGATGGGTTTCTCCGTCGGCCCCAACAAGCCCCGCACGATCCACCGCAAACACCACATGGAGATTGCCCAGCGCGGCATCATGAATCAGCATATCATAGGCACGCTGCAGGAAAGTGGAATAAACAGCCACAACCGGAAGCATGCCCTGTTTTGCCAGACCGCAGCTCATGGTTACCGCGTGACCCTCCGCAATTCCCACGTCAAAGAACCGTTTGGGATAATTGGCCGCGAATTCACTCAGGCCGGTCCCCTGCTCCATAGCGGCAGTGACTGCGCAAATCCTGTGATCCTCCTTGGCCATGGCGCACATGCTCTTTCCGAACGCAGCGGAAAAGGATTCGGTTTTCTTACCGCTGCTGGTTCCGGACGCCACATTGAAACGATCGACTCCGTGGAACTCATCCGGGCTTTCCTCGGCATAGCTGTAGCCGCGGCCCTTTGTTGTCGTTACATGGAGCAGTACGGGACAGTTCAGTTCCCTTGCCTGCTGAAGCAGGAACGTCATTTTTTTGATGTCGTGGCCGTCCACAGGACCAAGATAGGTGAACCCCATCTCGTCAAACATATTGCTGCCGATGAGCGCATTTTTCATCCAGCGTTTTACCCGATGGACCACATTGTGAAGATGCTTGCCGCCGGGGACAACCTTGACAAAACTGTGAAAAGCGCGTTTAAAGTTCAGGTAAGAGGGTTTCAGCCGCTGTCTTGCGAGGAATTTGGACATGCCGCCCACATTTGGCTGAATGGACATTCCATTGTCGTTCAGCACTACGATCAGCGGTTCTCTGCTCTGCCCGGCATCGTTCAGACCCTCATAGGCAAGTCCGCCGGTGAGGGCGCCGTCACCGATCACCGCGATCACACTGTAATCCTCACCCATCAGAGTTCTAGCCCGGGCGATTCCCAGCGCAGCGGAAACGGAGTTGGAGGCGTGCCCGGCAACAAATGCGTCCGCATCGGATTCCGATGGCTTGGGAAAACCGGCCATTCCGCCGAATTTTCGAAGATGCCGGAATCCCTCCCGACGGCCGGTCAGGAGCTTGTGTACATAGCTCTGGTGGCCCACGTCAAACAGGATTCGGTCCCGATAGGGGTCAAAGACCCGGTGAAGAGCCACTGTGAGCTCTACTGCGCCGAGATTGGAGGACAGATGGCCTCCCGTTTTTGCCACACTGTTTATCAAAAAACTTCTGATTTCGCCGCAGAGCGCCGCGGTTTCCTCCGGCCCCATGGCCAGAAATTCCTCACGGTTTTCCGCACGTTCCAAAAGATCCAAAATTACACGACCCGTCTATTAGTTTGTACGCCGCCATTTGCGGACGGCTTTGGAGATCCGGTCCGGCATATACTTGGCATAAAACACGATTCTTGCAGCCAGATGGACGATCTCTGTAGATCCTGCCATGGCCAGAGATTTTCCGACCGCTTTGCCGCCCACCGTAACGCCGGAGACCAACGAAGCCATCAGAACTCCGAACCAGACCGGAGCGCCGGTGTGACCGGATATCACAACGGCTGCGATGGCTGCAGAAGCGGTTCCGGAAACCACACCGCAGATATCGCCGATCACATCGTTGCAGAAGGATGATACCTTATCTGCGTTTCGAAGCATGGCAAGCGCCTCCTGGGCGCCTCTGACCCGGTGTGCAGCCATGGAGTGAAAAGGCTTGGAATCCGCCGCAGTGACTGCAACTCCGATGATGTCGAACAGGATGCCGATCAGCACGATCACAAGAAGGATGCAAAAGGAAGCGATCAGGTTCGCCGTGGTTAAAAGTACGTCGGAAACAATGGATAATCCGGCGGAAATAACCACTGTGCTGAAAAAGATCATAAGGATCCAGGCGGTGTTTTTCGATTTACCCGGCTTGGATTTTTTCTTCTGCCGGTTAGATATGTCCGATTTCAAGAGCAACCTCCAGGAATCAATTAAATTGACGGCAGCAGACGGGATTAATCTTACGGCTTAGGTCTGGCTGGTTTTCCCCGCGGACTGCCTCCCGTTGCCGGTGAGGTGGTTTCCCCTTGGAGTCCGTGCCGGCAGGTCACCCTTGCCGATGCCCGATTGCCACTTAGTCCGCACTGTAATCCCCCGTCTGCCCCACATGGACAGTCTAGGTGCTTTCCACAACAGTCCCATCAGTTCTTTAGCCTCTTTTGCAGATGAGGTTTCAAGAGAATATCACACAAAATCTGCGGCCGGCAGACCTGTGCGCGTAGCTCCTCTTTCCTCCACAGCCACGCAAGGCAGGCTACACTGTACGCAGCACGATTGCACCGCCTTACAGGTTTAATCCTGTTTCGTACGCAGTCCCCATTGGTACACAAGATACGCAGGCTGTCGCACAATAACAGGTCTCCACGGAAGCCGGGTCGAGGTTCTCATGCCATTGAGAATCGCCCGAAATCCTTAACCCCCAGCACCCACCCGAAACTGGGCGTAACAAGCAAGCACCAGGGACTTCATCGATATGCCCTTCAGAGGATTTTTAGGCCCTCCCTAAGAACCGTGGGCTCTGACTAGAATACTGCGCCGTCATAAGGAAAATAGCGAATGAATGCATGCTGAATATTATAGCATATCACTTGAGTTTTGCAACGTATTTTATTGGAAATGAGTCATCATTTGCGGCGGGAAACCATGGATTTTGCCAGTTTTTCAAGAAAATCGGTTCGAATAAACCCGCCGTTTTGAAGTGCGTCAAGGGCCAGATCTGTTTCCTGTGCAACCAACTCCTGGCAACGATCCAGGCCAAACAGCGTCACGAACGTGCTTTTGCCGTTTTCCGCATCGGATCCAATGGGCTTCCCGAGTTCTTCCGCTGTGCCGACGCAATCCAGAATATCATCACGGATCTGGAAAGCCATACCCAGATGCAGCGCAAAATCTCCGGCGGCATTGATCTGTTCCTCTGATCCGCCTCCGAGAACGGTTCCCATCTGACATGCCGCCCGAATCAGGTCTCCGGTTTTGTGAAGATGGACTTCCCGAAGTTCCGCTTCTGTCAACGCGCGTGTTTCCCCGGAAAGATCCAGGATCTGACCGGCAACCATTCCGTGTTCCCCTGCCGCTTCGGCAAGGATCCTGACGCATCGAAGCGTCTGCGCCGGAGAGACCGAAAGCAAGGACAGCGTCCGGAACGCAGCCGGCTGGAGCGCATCTCCGGCCAGCGTTGCGATGTCTTCTCCGTACACCTTGTGATTGGTCAGCATGCCGCGGCGGTAATCGTCATTGTCCATGCACGGCAGATCATCATGGATCAGCGAATAGGTGTGGATCATTTCAATCGCGCCGGCAGCAGGCAGCGCAGTTTCTGCAGATCCTCCGCATGCCTCGCAAAAGGCCATCACCAGGACGGGACGGATCCTTTTCCCGCCCGCCATCAGGCTGTATCGCATGGCTTCGAGAAGAACGCCGTATTCGGCCTGCTGCGTGAATTGCTCCGCGAGATACGACTCTGTCATTGCCTGGAGCCGCTTCAGCTCCTCACTGAACTCAGGCATTGGGAATCTCCTGCTCCACGGGCGTGCCATCCGGCCCCTGCATGAGCTGTGTGACCTTCAGCTCGGCTTCATCCAGCAGCTTGCTGCATTGGGCGGACAGTTTCGTCCCCTCTTCAAACAGCCGGATGGATTCCTCCAGACTCACATCGCCGTTTTCCAGGAGCTTAACGATCTCATCCAGCCGCTCCATAGAAGCTTCAAAGGTCTGTGATTTTTTAGCCATGATTATTCCTCCATGATCTGATCCACCGATGCAAGCGCAGACCCTTTTGAGAATCGGATCCGGATCTGTTCACCGGCTTTCAATTCCGAAGCGGAGCGAATCGCGCTGCCGCCGGACTTCTCTGTAATGCTGTATCCCCTGGAAAGGACCTTCAGCGGGCTCATTGCGTCCAGCCTCGCAGCCAGGGTGCCTGATTGCTGCCTGCGGTTGAGGATGCTCGACTGCCAGGCGGCCGGAAGCCGTTCCTGCCTCCGCAGAAGATCGGTTCTCGCCTTGCCGCTGTGCATCGTCATCAGCTGCGCCAGCCGCTCCATATCGCTGTCGAGCTGCTGCCTCCTGTCCTCCAGGTATTCCATAGGAGATCGCAGAACTCTGGCGCTGGTCCGCAAAGAAAGCTGCTGGCGGGAGAGCTTGAGACGCTTCCCGAGGCTCTGGGCCATACGGGAGTTCAGGTGCCGCAGCCGAACAATGAGATCCTGCTTGTCCGGGGTGGCCAGCTCTGCGGCGTTGGAGGGCGTTGCGGCCCGAAGATCCGCCACATAATCGGAGATCGTCACGTCCGGCTCGTGTCCCACTGCAGAGATCACCGGGATCTCAGACCGGTAAATGGCCCGCGCAACGATCTCTTCGTTAAAGGCCCAGAGATCTTCCATGGAGCCGCCGCCCCGTCCGGTTATGATCAAATCTGCCACACGGCAACGATTTGCGTGATCCAGAGCTGCGGCGATTTCTCCGGGCGCCTCTGCTCCCTGTACCCGAACCGGAAGCAGTTTCACTTCCGAGAGCGGATACCGCTGCCCCAGAATCCGGAGCATATCGTGAAGCGCAGCGCCTGCGGAAGAGGTGATCAGCGCGATCCGATGCGGATACTTCGGTATGGGCTTTTTATGGGATTCATCGAACAGACCTTCCGCTGAGAGCTTCTTCTTCAGCTGTTCAAACGCAACGGAGAGATCTCCTGCCCCTTCCGGACTCATAGAAACACAGTAAAGCTGGTATTTCCCGTCACGTTCATAGACTGTGATCCGTCCGGCGGCCAACACCGTCATACCGTTCTCCGGCCGGAACCGCAGGCGCATCGCATTGGAGCGGAACATGACGCAGCTCAGCGCCGCTTTCCCGTCCTTCAGCGTGAAATAGTGATGTCCCGAGGGATAGGTCTTATAATTGCTCAATTCGCCGCGAATGCACAGGCCGGTCAGCAGACCGTCGCTGTCCATGATCTCCTTGATATAGCTTGTGACCTGACTAACTTCTAAGATCAATTGTTCATCCATGTTGCTTCTCCGCATAATACGTTAAAACAGCGATCCCCATGGCGTTATCTGTGGAAAACTGCGGGGGACCAAATAAGGCGCCAAGGGGCGCCATATTCCGCCGGAGCTGAGAGTTTGATGCTACACCGCCGGTAAACACCACCGGAAGCCCGCCGTATTGCCCCAGTGCCTGTTCAGTTGCCTTTTTCACAGCGTCCGCCACACAGGACAGCGCAAAAGCCGCAGTTTCCGCATCAGAGGCGCCGCTTTTGTGCATCTGCTCGGTTTTATTCTGCATCCCGGACAGGGAAAACTCCATATTATGGACCTTGACCGGATAAGCACCCATCTGAAGGTCTCCTGCAAGCGCGTCGATGGCCTTCCCGGCCGGGAAATCCAGTCCAAGCATCTGTCCGGTCCGGTCAATGAGCTGACCTGCCGACAGGTCCCGGGTGCCGCCGATCTTCTCCGCCTGCAATCCCGGTTTCACCAAAAGAAGTTCAGTAGTTCCGCCGGAAAGATGCCACGCCAGAAAGTCTCGCTCCAGCAGGTCCATGCGGCCGGCGCTCCAAAGCACTGCCGCCAGATGGCCCTGCTGATGGGAAAACGCGTAAAACGGAACCTGAAGTGCTTTCGCAACCACTTGAGCCTGGGAGGCTCCTGCCAGAAAACAGGGCATATAAGAGCCGACAACTGCCCGGGGGCGGGTGCTTGCCCCAACGGCGCGGATGTCTTTCGGCAGGGACAGATCCGCAAGGATTTCCGGAAGCCGTTTCACATGCTGGAATAGGGCGTCAGATTGACGCAGTCCCAACTCACCGGACTTCACCTCCAGCAGGCGGCCGGAATTCTCGCCGCCGGTCCCATCAAACCAGGCGCAGGATGTGGTATAGTTGCTTGTGTCAAAGCCGAGCGCAATCATTGCTGTGCCCGCGCAAAGGATCCCAGGATCCCGTTGATAAAAGAGACCTTCTCCTCTTCTTCATAGCGGCGCGCAATCTCCACTGCTTCGTTGATTACAACGCCGGTGGGAGCGTCTTCCACATAGAGAATTTCAAAGATCGCAAGACGCAGCACTGCAAGGGACACCTTTGAGATCCGGCTGAGTTTCCAGCCCACGGCGTACTGTTCAATGATTCCGTCGATTTCCGGTTTATTTGCATAAACCCCGCATACACACTGCTCGATGTAACGCATTTGTTTGGCGTTGGGCTTCTCCTGGTACAGTTCGCTCTCCCCGGCGAGTTCCGGATAGTAGTCCTGACTGAAAACAGCCTGGATCAATTCCTCGGGAAGCTCATCGTGATACTCCATCTCAAAGATCAGGTGCATGGCGATTTCCCGGGCATTGCTTCTGGTCATAGTATTCTCCTCCGTCTATCAAAGCTGAATCTCAGCATAAAATACCAAATTATATTATACCTTCTTTTCCGAAAAAAAGATAGTCCTAAATTGCAACCTCAAATGCATTTGACAACGCGGTAAAAGTACAGTATGATATGAAACGTGACCTGGCCGGACAGCCGCGCACGGTGTGCCGAAAGGCCCCCTGTGAGGAAAGTCCGGGCTCCATAGGGCAAGGATAACGGGTAACGCCCGCCGTAGGCGACTATAGGAAAAGTGCAACAGAAATATACCGCCGCCGCTTCACGCCATCACGATGTCAACCTTTTGAGCCTTTGAGCTCGCCTGATCGTGCAATTGGCGGCTGCGGCGGTAAGGGTGGAAAGGCGAGGTAAGAGCTCACCGGCTGCCGTGTAAAAGCGCGCAGTCCTGTAAACTCTATCCGGAGCAACACCGCATTGGGGACAAGGCCGGCCCGGCTGTCCCCGCTCAGGTGGCTGGAGCCCAGCGGCAACGCTGGGCCTAGATAGATGGCTGTCGATTACAGAACCCGGCTTACAGGCCAGATCACAAAAATCCTGCCTTTCGGCAGGATTTTTTCATAACAGAAAACCTCCGCCCTCTTTCGAGAGCGGAGGATCGTTTTCATTTAAACAATCCGGCAAGCGCCCCAATACTTGGGTGAATACCAATCGTCATTCAGAGACGTGATCTTCACCTGGCTTCCGCCGGCGTGGATGAACTGACCACCGCCGATGTAAATGCCGACATGGGAGATGCCGTCGATGCTGCTGCTGTACGCAGAGCCGTCCGTGGCAGAGAAGAACACCAGATCACCGGGCTGCAGGCTGGAATATGAGACGTAATAGCCGTCAGAGTACTGAGGCTGCGCGGTCCTGGAGATGGAGTAGCCGCAGCGGCTGTAGACATACTGGACAAAACCGGAGCAGTCAAAGCCATAGGGAGAAGTTCCGCCGTAAACATAGGGAACACCAAGATAATCCATGGCCACACTGACGATCTGATCTCCAACGGAGGAATTGTAGGAAGGCTCCTCATAGGTGTCTTCTTCCTCATAATCGTCGTAGGAGCCCTCTTCTTCGTACTCGGGCTCATCATATTCGGGCTCGGAGTAGGTATCCTCTTCTTCGTACTCGGGCTCATCATACTCGGGCTCGGAGTAGGTATCCTCGGGAGCGTCATAATGCGGAGTAGGCTCACTGTGATGGTGAGAAGCCTCTTCTGCGGCAGCAGCCGCAGCTGCAGCAGCTTCCTCCGCTTCGATCCGCTCGGTGGCCTCGCTGAGCGTTTCGACTTCCGTGGAACCGTCAGATTCGTCGTTGGTCGCGCTCATGAGAGGCGCGTAGATATAACCGGTGGTTTCACCGTACTCTACCTGATACCAGTCGCCTACCTGCTCCACCAGGGTGCAGAGGCTGCCGTTGAACAGCACGTCCATCTTTTCTGCGTCCGCATCCGGAGCGCTTCTGAGGTTGGCTGCTGCACACTCAATCACCGCGTAATTGAAAATCTTCTGTGCGGGGATCTCTGCGGTGGGATCGATCAGATCGCTGCGGACATAACCGCTGCCGCCGTCGCTGAGAGCAATCTGATACCATCCGTCTGTGATGCCGGTGATGGTAACCACATCGTCCTCTGCAATGCTTTCTACGGTCTCACTGTCTTCCTTGGGCTCTGTACGGATATTGGCGCCGCTTTTCACAAGGCCGTAACCGAGATCCGCATCGCCGGAATCTGCGACTGTCATATAGTCTTTGCTGACAAAGCCTGTAACACCGTTGCAGTTGACGCGATACCAATCGCCTTCCTTGGAGAGCACCAGAACATTGTCGTTCTGTCCGACCATGGTCAGGATCTCAGAATCCTTGGTGGGGTTTTCCCGGACATAAACGCCCAGAACATCCACGGAACCAAGGCCCATGGCGGTGCCGGTGATCTCGCTGCTGACAACGACCGGCGCATCGGATTCGTTCATCACCTTGGCCGGGAGATTCTGCTCATTGACAGAATTCGCAGCCATGGCGGTGGTTCCGCATGCCATCGTTGCCGCCAGAATAAAACTCATTAGTCTCGCACTGCGATAAAACTTCATAAATATGTAACCTCCGTTTGCTGCTTTGTGGACCGAATGCCAGGGTTAAATGATCATTTGCTCAGTGCCCGTTCCAGCCAGACACTGCCCACATCCAAGGCAGAGAAGACGCCGTCTTTCTCAGTACGCTTGGTCACCCGGTCACGGGCTTTCACGTTGGGATCCGTCAGCTGAAGCTGGACGGAAACCTTGGACGCCACATCCTCATCACCGACCTTTTTGGTCTCGAGGATCTGCATCATCACGATATACGGATCAGCCATGGAACCGTAATAGATGATGTTGTCCTTTCGCATCAGGGGACGGCCCTTATACAAGAGGGTTTTCTTGGAATCTGTAGCCATATTGTTTCTCCTTTCTGCGAATGTAACCGAATTGTAACACATTGTTTTCTCTGTGTCAACCTTTTCAGCCCATTCTGTCAAGAAATTCATCTAAAATTAACAAAATAGCCACAAAGCGCATCGGAGATTCCATATTCAGTTGTGAGATTCCCCCAATAAATCAGGGGGCAAAAAGGGCGCCCTGTAATCAGGGCGTCCTTGGCTTTGTCATTTCAGCCGAACAGATAATTTTTCACCAGCGCCTGCATCAACTCGTCCCGATCGATCATCGTGATCTCTTTCCGGGCGTTATTGTAGTTTGTGATGTAGGTAGGATCCTCACTGAGCAGATAACCTACGATCTGGTTGATCGGATTGTATCCTTTTTCGCTGAGCGAGCAGTACACCGACGTTAGAATCCGCTTCATTTCCTTGTTGGTGTCCTCTGTCAGTTGAAATTTGATGGTCGCGTCTTCCATTCGGTATAACCCCCATTTCAATCTGGTATCGAACCTATCTTACTCTAATTTTCAGAAAAAGTAAAGCGGTTCCGGAAACATTTTCGAATTGTTCACGTATTATGGTCGGATACATGCATCTTTTTCAGGTTTCCGATTTTTTTGCTGCGCCGGTCCAGTTCTTCCAGCACGTCTTCCAGCGGGATTCCTTTTTCCGCCATCATCACCATCAGGTGATAAATCAGATCAGAGATCTCCCCTACGGTATCGGAGGGAACATTATTTTTTGCGGCGATGATCGTTTCAGCGCTCTCCTCCCCCACTTTCTTCAGGATCTTATCCAATCCCTTCTCAAAGAGATAGCAGGTATAGCTGCCCTCCATTGGGTGTTCCTTTCGGTCCAGAACCACCTGATACAGTTCATTTAAAACCTGGTCATTCATAGTAGTCTCCTCTCTGCCTCAGGCCCGGGTGCAGTCGCACTCAGGAAAGGCTGTCAGATCTTGGTAAAAGCAGGACACAGCGCCGGTATGGCATGCAGGCCCCGCCGGCTCTGCCATCAGCAGCAGCGTATCCGTATCGCAGTCGGTGTAGATCTCTTTGACATACAGGTAATTGCCTGACGTCTCGCCCTTGTTCCAGAGGGCCTGGCGGCTTCGGCTCCAGAACCAAGCTGTTCTGGTCTCAAAGGTTTTCTCCACGGCCTCCTGGTTGGCAAAGCCGAGCATCAGGACC
The DNA here is from genome assembly GCA_017469795.1 of Oscillospiraceae bacterium. GTDB lineage: Bacteria > Bacillota > Clostridia > Oscillospirales > Oscillospiraceae > HGM13006. The sequence continues at coordinate 27,490 of JAFUFT010000052.1, read as the reverse complement.
TGTTTGGTATGAATATCCTGAACGATAACCGGAATGAGATCGGACTTATAAAAAAGATCTTTAATCTGGAACATGGTTTCCTCCTTACCGCACGGGAATGTTCCGGCTTCTGAGGTATGCTTTCACCTGCGGCACCGTCAATTCCCCATAGTGAAACAGACTTGCCGCCAGTGCTGCATCACAGCCGGTCTGCTCAAAAACGTCGGCAAAATGCTCAAGACATCCGGCGCCGCCACTGGCAATGACCGGAATGGAAACCGCATCCACCACAGCTTTGGTCATGGGAATATCAAAACCTTCCTTTGTGCCGTCGGCATCCATGGACGTCAGGAGGATCTCCCCTGCGCCAAGGGCCTGTCCCCGTCTGGCCCATTCCACCACATCCAGCCCAGTAGGAATACGCCCTCCGGCAATGACCACCTCCCAGGTGCCGTCGCCGCGGGACTTGCCGTCTATGGCAAGCACCACGCATTGAGAACCGAACTGCTCCGCCGCCCGCGTGATCAGCGTAGGATCCTTTACAGCCGCGGAATTCACGGAGATCTTGTCCGCACCGGCCCGGAGAATCTCCTGAAAGTCCTCCACCGTGCGGATGCCGCCGCCCACTGTCAGCGGAACAAACACCTTTGTACCGGTGTTTTCGATTACATCCACCACAGATTTTCTGGCATCAGAGGTGGCGGTAATGTCTAAAAACACCACTTCGTCGGCGCCTTCATCAGAGTAGAATTTGGCAAGTTCAACCGGGTCTCCGGCGTCCCGCAGCTCTACAAAGTTGACGCCCTTGACTACACGGCCGTTATTGACGTCAAGGCAGGGGATGATTCGTTTGGCTAACACTGCTCCCCCGCCTCCTCCACAGCCTGTTTCAGGTCAATTGTGCCGGCATAGAATGCTTTTCCGATGATGGCGCCGTCCATACGGGCGTCCCGAAGATCTCGGATGTCCTGATTACAGGACACACCGCCGCTGGCGGTAATCCGGCAGGAAACCGCGTCCCGCAGCGCAGTAAGTCGTTCCATAGACGGACCGGTCAGGGCGCCGTCCGTAGCAATATCCGTGAAGATCAGATTCTGAACGCCGAGGGCCTCCATCTGTTTTGCAAATTCCAGATAATCCAGGCCGCTGTCCTCGATCCACCCGGCTGTCATGACCTTTCCATCCAGGGTGTCGATTCCCACGGCGATACGGTCTGCGTATTTTTCCGCCGCCGCCTTCACAAATTCCGGATCTGACACAGCAGCGGAACCGATCACAGCGCGATACACGCCCAGTTCAAATACCGCCTCCAGATCCAACATGGAGCGGATTCCTCCGCCCAGCTCCACTTTGAGACCGCTCTGATCGCAGACTGCTCTGACAATGTCCCCGTTTTTTCGGACGCCGTCCTTTGCGCCGTCAAGGTCAACCATATGGATATAGCGGGCTCCGGCATCCACAAAGACCCGTGCGGTCTCCACCGGGTCATCGGCCACCTGATGGACCGTGGCAAAATCGCCTCGGAGCAGCCGGACACACTTTCCGTCTTTCAGATCGATTGCAGGATAAATAATCATCGGTTCAGCTCCCCAAAATTCTTAAGCATCTGCATGCCCACATCCCCGCTTTTTTCCGGATGAAACTGACATCCAAACACATGATCGCGGGCCACCATGGCAGCGACGGTCGTTCCGTACTCTGTGGTCATGGCAAGATCCGCGGGATCTGCCGTTTTCGCGCAGAAGCCGTGGACAAAATAAACATAGTCGCCGTCTGAGATTCCCTTCGTCAAGGGATTGTCATGGACGATTTGCAGGCTGTTCCAACCAATGTGAGGCAGCTTCAGGACGGTCGGGATCCTGTCGACGGTGCCGGGAATCATCCCAAGACCCGTTGTTTCTCCCAATTCAAGGCTGATATCCAGAAGCATCTGCATACCAAGGCAGATGCCGAGAAGCGGTTTCTGCTTTTGGCACTGCGTCTTTATGGCCAAATCCATTCCGTGGCGGCGCAGAGCTTCCATGCACATAGGAAATGCGCCGACGCCCGGAAGGATCATCGCGTCGAAGCGTTCCAGCTCACCCGGATTGGATACGATTTCATTGGAAAAACCCAAATGCGTCAGTGCTTTGGTGACGCTTTTGAGGTTTCCGGCGCCATAGTCGATAACCGCGATACTCATGCCAGCGCTCCCTTGGTGGATGTCACCTGATCGGAAATAACCTCACAGGCGGATTTTAAAGCAAGCCCCAGAGCCTTGAATAACCCCTCCGTGATATGATGGGCATTTTCGCCGTATTCACATCTGAGGTGCAGCGTAATGCCGCTGTTCATGGCAAACGCCCGCATAAACTCTTTGGTCAGGCAGCTGTCATAATCCCCGATCATGGGCTGCGGCATGGGGGCGTCCATCACAAGGTATGGCCGTCCGGACACATCCAGCGCGCAAAATTCCAGACTCTCGTCCATAGGCACATAAGCATGGGCGAACCGGCGAATCCCAATCTTATCACCCAGCGCCTCCTTCAGCGCCATGCCGAGCACGATCCCCGTATCCTCTACGCTGTGATGTCCGTCCACCTGCAGATCTCCCCTGCAGATCACTGTGCCGCCAAGGCCGGCATAGAACAGCAGCGCATGCAGCATATGGTCGAAGAAACCAATGCCGGTATCAATGGTCAGATCCCGGTCTGCCGGGTTTAAACAGATGCGGATCTCTGTTTCTTTTGTCGTTCGAGTCAATTCCACAGCTCTCATATCAAAACCTCACCTGAATGGAGTTGGCGTGAGCGGTCAGGCTTTCGCTTTCCGCCATCCGGATAATGTCGTCGGCTACCATTTCCAGGGCTTCTCTGGAAAAATCGATGACCGAAGTCTTCTTTAAAAAGCTCTCAACGGACAGGGGTGAGAAAAACCTTGCGGTTCCGGAGGTGGGCAGGACATGACAGGGACCTGCCATATAGTCCCCCAAGGGCTCCGGTGTGTTCTGGCCCAGGAAGATGGCCCCGGCGTTATTGAGTTTCGGCACAAGTTTCTGCGGTTCCGCTGTCATGACTTCCAGATGCTCCGGAGCGATTTCATTGGCAAGCTCGCAGCATTGCTCCAGCGAATCGCAGACAATGATGGCGCCGTAGTCCCGCAGGGACTGTTCTATGATATCTTTTTTGCTGAGATATGCGGTCTGACGTTCCATCTCAGCGGCAATCTGCTCGGCCATCCGTTGGGATGTGGTCAGTAGCACCGCAGACGCCATGACGTCATGCTCCGCCTGAGAAAGCAGATCCGCTGCCGTATAGACCGGGTTTGCCGTTTCATCCGCAATGACCAGAACTTCAGATGGTCCGGCCACCATATCGATATCCAGGGTTCCGTAGGCCATACGTTTGGCTGCAGCAACAAAGGCATTTCCCGGACCAACCAGCTTGTCCACCTTCGGGATCCAGTCCGCTCCATAGGTCAGAGCGGCAACCGCCTGAACGCCGCCAAGACCGATGCACCGATCCACACCGGCAACCCAGGCGGCTGCCAGTACTGCGTCGTTGAGGTTTTCAGTGGGTGGAGTGACCATGATGATCTCCTCACAGCCCGCCACTTTGGCAGGAACCACATTCATCAGGACAGAACTGGGATAGGCTGCACGTCCGCCGGGTACATAAACGCCAACCCTGGTAAGACCGCGGACGATCTGACCAACCTTGCCTCCGGGCATGGGACTCTCCCAAACCCGGGAAGCCGTCAGCAGTTCCTGCTGATAGGTCCGGATGTTTTCTGCGCTGCGCTTCAGAGCGGCAAGCAGCGCCGGATCGATCCGCTCCGCAGCAGCCTTCAGTTCCGCCACAGGGATTTCACGGGGTTCGGCATGGTCAAATTTCAGAGAGTATTCCCGAACCGCCTCAAATCCACGCAGGCGTACAGCGTCCATGATTTCCGCCGCGCTGCGATTGACTCCGGCATTGGTCTCTGCCGCGCGGAGCCGCATGGCCTCAATCTGTTTTTGTTCGGCAGTTCCGTCCGCCCGTACGATTGTAATCATTTTATCACCGCCTCAATTCGATCCATCAGGTCAAAGATCTCCGCCTGATGCAGCTTCATGGAAGCTGTATTGACGATCAGCCGGGCGCTCACCGGCGCCACGGTCTCGATGGGGGTCAAGCCGTTTTCTTTTAAAGTAGTTCCGGTCTGGACAATATCCACAATTCCATTGGAAAGGCCCACCAAAGGCGCAAGTTCAACGCTGCCCTCGATTTTAATCACGGAAACATCCATGCCCTTCTCTGCAAAATACGCTTTGGTTACGTTGGGATACTTGGATGCAACGACCCGATTCTGGTAGGTGCCGTAAAAATCGCTTCCGTCCGGAACCGCCAGCGCAAACCGGCACTTGCCAAATCCGAGATCCAGCATCTCGTAAAAACTCCCGCCGTGCTCCATGATGGTATCTTTTCCGACGATACCAAGATCACAGACTCCGTGAGAAACATACGTTAATACATCCGCTGCCTTGCTGAGTACTACGTCCATGGGATAATTGCTGATGGGGAGAATCAGTTTTCTGGTGTCCGCACGGACTTCTGAGCAGTCAAATCCCATCTGCTCAAACAGATCCAAAGAATCCTCCAGCAGGCGGCCCTTGGTCACCGCAATTTTCAGCCGGTTCACAGGCTCACCTCCCGTTTTTCACCGTTGCAAACAAGAACAAGTCTGGAAGCGCCGAGGCCTATTGCCTCTTTTTGCGCGTCCTCTGCCGATTCGGCACAGGACAGCATCGCAGTCCCCTCCGGATATGTTTTCACAATCTCCATCGCGGGCCCAAGAGATTGGAGATCGTACCAGACTACGGTTTCCGGAGGCAGATGTTCCGGCTGCGGCAAACAGGAAGCCACCGCTTCCACATCCAGTGCAAACCCCGTCGCAGGAACGTCCTGACCGAATTTTCCGATCAGTTTGTCGTATCTGCCGCCGGAGAGCACATTGCTGGCAGCGCCTTCGCTGTAACCTCGAAATACCATGCCTGTATAATACTCAATCGTATGGATCAGCCCGAGATCAAACTGCACCCTGCTGCTCAGGCCCGCGTCCTTGAGCACCTGATATAGATTCTTCAGATAAGCAAGCACTTCCGCCGCAGATTCATTCGGGCAGAGGGCAGTCTCCAGCACCTCCGGTCCGCCGAACAGTCTTGGAAGCTGCAAAAGCGCCTCGGCAGCGGGTTCCCCGGCAAACGGTTTCAGGCAGGAGGCAAAAGCTGTAAACGCTTTCGCCTCTACCAGTTCCTTCAGCTGTTCCCGAAAGGAATCATTTAGATGCAGCGCGTCCAACAGTGCGTCGAAATAGCCTGCGTGACCAATTTCGATGTGATAATCCCGAAGGCCGCAGGCATCCAGAGATGCGATGGCAAGAGAAATCACTTCAAGGTCTGCACGGATCCCGGAGGAACCAATCAGTTCTACGCCGCATTGGTCGATCTCTGACCGGGCGCCCGTATTGACGTCGTCGGAGCGGTATACCATCTGGTTATAATAAAGGCGGAGCGGCAGCGGAAGACCAGTCAACTTAGTGGCTGCGACACGTCCCATGGCAACGGTGCAGTCGGGCCGCATGACCAGGATTTTTCCTGTCCGGTCAATGATCTTCAACATGGATTCCTGCGCCATGGGATGTCCGGCGGCAGAGATCAAATCGTAATATTCCACATTCGGCGTCGTCATTTCACAGTAGCCCTGGCAGCGAAATACCTTAAGAACCGACTGCTCCACCCGCCGGAAGGCGCCGCATTCGGAAAAAAGCCTGTCCTTGGTTCCCTCCGGCGTACCGATGGTTTTGTTCATGATGTTCTCTCCTTATTCTTTCGTTCATTAAAATACTACCATATTAAAGAAACGAAAGCAATATCCGTTTGTCACAAATCAGAATAGCGTGATCTGAGAGGTTTCCGGCAGATCGCCAAAGGCGCCCAGATTCCGCAGCATTTCCAGGTGTGTTTTCGAGACCTTGGGACAGGCGGCGCTGAATTCTTCGATAGAGATGAAACGCTTGCCCTCTCTGCCTTCCATGATATCCCAGGCCGCGCTCTCGCCCAATCCGGAGACCGCCACAAAGGGAGGCAGGAGTTTCCCGTTTTCGATATTGAATTTTGTGGCATGCGATTTATAAATATCGATCATGTCAAATTCAAATCCGCGCATATAGAACTCATAAACCGCTTCCAGCGTGGTCATCAAATCTTCGTCTTTGTCTGTGGCGTCCGGGTCGTTTTTGATCCGATTGATATGTTTCTTTACCTCGTCGATCCCTCGAGTCATCATTTCCGCGTCGAATCCGCCCTTCTGACTCTTCCGGTAGAAATAAGCGCTGTAAAAGGCAAGCGGTTCATGTACCTTGAACCAGGCGATGCGGAAGGCCATCATAACATAGGCCACAGCATGAGCCTTCGGGAAAAGATACGCAATCTTTGCCAGAGAATCGATGTACCACTGCGGAACCCCAAGTCTCTGCATCTCTTCCAGCCATCCGTCCTGGAAGCCGCCCTTCTTGACCTTTCCCTTTCGGACAGCCTCCATGATTTTGAACGCCATTTTGGGTTCCATTCCCTTGGAGATCAGGAACAGCATGATATCGTCCCGGCATCCAACCGTATCCTTGACAGAAGCGGTGCCGGAAAGGATGAGATCCTTTGCGTTGCCGAGCCACACGTCTGTACCGTGGGAAAAGCCGGACAGCCGCACCAGCATATCAAATTCGTCCGGCTGGGTGTCTACAAGCATCTGCCGGGTGAAAGAAGTACCGAATTCAGGAATTCCGATGGATCCGGTTTTTCCAATGATCGGATCGTCGTCCGTCAGGCCAAGAGGCTCCGGCGACTTGAAGATCGCCATCGTTTCCGGATCGTCCAGCGGGATTTTCTTTGCGTCGAGGCCGGTCATATCCTCCAGCATTCGGATCATGGTGGGATCATCATGTCCCAGCATATCCAGTTTCAGGAGGTTTTCCTCCATGCAGTGATACTCAAAATGGGTAGTAATGATATCTGTGTTAGGGTCGTCCGCCGGATGCTGCACCGGGCAGAAGTCATAGATATCCTTGTCTCCGGGAATCACAACCAGACCGCCGGGATGCTGGCCGGTCGTACGTTTGACGCCGGTACATCCTGCTGCAAGCCGTGCCTCTTCCGACTTGGAAATATTCAGATTCCGCTCCTCGGCGTATTTGAGCACATAGCCGAAAGCCGTCTTGTCCGCCACGGTACCAATGGTGCCGGCGCGGAACACGTGGCTGGAACCGAACATTTCAATGCAGTGGGCATGGGCCTTGGCCTGATACTCTCCGGAGAAGTTGAGGTCAATATCCGGAACCTTATCGCCGCCAAAGCCCAGGAACGTCTCAAAGGGAATGTCAAACCCGTCTTTGACATATTTCTCCCCGCAGACAGGACACCAGGCATCCGGCATATCAGCGCCGCAGCCGTACCCGGTTCCTGCTTCAAAATCCGTATGTTTGCACTTCGGACACCTGTAATGAGCCGGCAGGGAGTTAACCTCCGTAATTCCGGACATAAAAGCTACAAGGGAGGAGCCGACGGAGCCGCGGCTGCCAACCAGATAACCGTGCTCCAGAGAATCGGCAACCAGCATCTGGGCCGACATATAGATCACATCATAGTGCCTCTCCAGAATACCGGGAAGCTCCTTCTCGATCCGGTCCAGAACGATCTGTGGCGGGTTCTCTCCATAGAGCTCGTGCATTTTGTCGTAGACTAGCTTGGAGAGGATTTCCGCGGAATTCTCAATGGAGGGCGGGAACAGATTCTTCGGCACCGGCCGGAGAACATCGCACATATCCGCAATCAGATTGGTGTTAGTGATGACGACTTCTCTGCACTTTTCCGCTCCGAGATAGGAGAACTCTTCCAGCATCTCGTCCGTGGATTTGAAGTAGATAGGAAGGTCCTTGTCTGCATCGTCGAACTTTTTCGTCGCCAGCAGAATATGCCGGAAGATCTCATCCTCCGGGTTCAGGAAATGCACGTCGCCGGTAGCGACAACGGGAATATTCAATTCCTCACCCAGCCGAACGATAGTACGGTTAAAGTCTCTGAGCTGTTCGTCATCCCGGGCAGTCCCCTTTGCGATCATAAACCGGTTGTTGCAGATTGGCTGGATCTCCAGGAAATCATAGAAGCTCGCGATTCGCAGAAGCTCGTCCCAGCTGCGGTTTTCCACCACTGCCTGGAAGAGCTCACCGGCCTCACAGGCAGAACCGATGATCAGGCCCTCCCGCCATTCCATCAGTTCGCTTTTCGGGATTCTGGGCACTCGCTTGTAGTATTTTACGTGGCCATAGGAAATCAGACGGTAGAGATTTCGAAGGCCGGTGTTGTTCTTGGCATAGAGGATGATATGCCGTACCTGAAGGGAGGAAATCTTGTTTCCAGCTTTGCGTTCACTCATGGCCTCGTTGATCTGGGAAACCCGAGTGATCCCCTGCTCCTCCAGCATGGCAAAGAACCGCTCCAGCATATAGCCCACCGTCATGGCGTCGTCCACGGCGCGGTGGTGGTTGAAATCCGGAAGGCTCAGTGCGTCGGCTACGATATTGAGCTTGTACTTATTCAGGCCGGGCAGCAGTCCCTGCGCCATGACCAGCGTGTCGAGATAGGTCGGTTCAAAGGGAAGGCCCAGTTTTTGACAGGCTGCTTTTACAAAACTCACGTCAAAATCTGCGTTGTGGGCCGCCAACGGCCTTCCTCCGCAGAATTCAAGGAATTCGGGAATGGCTTCGGAGAGCTTAGGCGCACCCTTAAGCATCTCATCGGTGATACCGGTCAGTTCCACGATTTTGGGTGGCAGTTTCCGCTCAGGATCGACAAAGGTCTGGAACTTTTCGGTCATTTTTCCGTCTTTATAAATCGCGGCGCCGATCTCCGTAATATGGTCATCGGTGAAGCTCAGGCCCGTGGTCTCCAAATCAAAGACCACATATTCCTGATGGAAATCAACGTCCTCATGACCTTTAACCGCGATTTTCGCGTCCACATCGTTGACAAAGTATCCCTCGCAGCCATAGAGGATCTTGATCTTTCCCTTGCCTGCCTTCATGGCGTCAGGGAACGCCTGCGCTACGCCGTGATCGGTGATGCCGATGGCACGATGGCCCCATTTGGCCGCCAGATTCACGACTTCCGCCGTATCCGTGATTGCATCCATGGTGGACATTTTTGTATGGAGGTGCAGCTCCACACGCTTTTCATCGGCTGTATCCTGGCGCTGCGGTTTTGTACCTCCCTTGACCGCGTAAGGGGTCAGAACGATGTCATTTTCATACCGGTTGAATGTGATCTTTCCCTGGATCCTGACCCACATGCCCTTGGAGATCTTCTCCAGAAGCGGGTGGTTTTTTGTCTTTTCCTTCTCAACATACAGATTGACTCGTACAGAACCGGTATAATCCGTCATATCAAAGCAGGCAACGCTGGCGCCGGACCTGAGTTCCCGGTGCTCGACGGCGAATACTTCGCCCTCCACGGTCACAGAACCGGAGTCAAGGCCCAGTTCTTTCATGGGGATCACATTGCCCTTGAGCGACTTTCCGTAAATCAGTTCCGACGCCGGAGCCGCAACCTTGCGTTTTGCGGCCACCGCTCCGGGCTGCGGCAAGGGCATCTTTTCCATGGCGCGAAGCCGCATCTGCTCCGTGGCGGCAAAGAGCGCCTCCCCGTCCACCTCGGGATTGGATTCCACAAGAATCTCAACCGGAATACCGAACAAATCGGACAGCCAGCGCTCAACCTTCCCCAGATAGGGTTTGAGCATTTCCTTCCCGTTTCCCTTGAGAGAAACGGTTACGGTCTGATTCTGCAGGGTGTATTTGCACCCCGCAAGAATGGACATGCTGGGGGCGAACAGTTCGCTGAGGTAAACCCCGATCTCCGAACATGGAAATGCAGGAAGAAGCTCCGGACCGTAGATAGTCCGCAGCTCCATTTGCCGGATGGCGTAGGCGGCAGAAATCCCCTGCTCCGTTTTTCTGACCATCCGGAGCGGCAGATACTCCTGCAGGTGAACCGTTACAACGGCCCGCCTGTTTTCCATGTCGATTTCCGCGCCGAAGACCCGAACGTCATCCAGACGCTTTTTGATTTCTTCGTCAGGCTGAAATGCGCCGAAAAGATCCAACAGCCTTACGGTATTTTCGTCCATCGTGGTTCCTCTCTTGTTATGTAAACCGATTACAGTGTTTCGATATACTCCATCAATGCGTCTGCCAACTGATCATAGGGCAGAGTTTTCAGCTTTTTGCCCTTTGCAAACAATACGCCGCAGTCCTTGCCGCCGGCAATTCCCACGTCTGCTTCCCGGGCTTCTCCCGGTCCGTTGACAATACATCCCATGACCGCAACGGTAATGGGTTTGTTGACCTGTTTCATCCGACGTTCCACTTCTTCCGCAAGGCCGATCAGGTCGATCTGAGTCCGTCCGCAGGTGGGACAGGCGATCAGTTCCGGACCGTTTTGTCGAAGGCCGGAGGCCTGCAGGATGTCTTTTGCCGCAAGGATCTCCTCGACCGGATCGGCTGTCAGGCTGACCCGAAGGGTGTTTCCAATGCCCAAACAAAGCAGTCCGCCGATCCCCATGGCTGATTTAATGATTCCCATATGCCGGGTGCCTGTTTCGGTCACGCCCAAATGGAGCGGATAATCTGTTTTTTGGTCCATCAGCCGGTATGCTGCCATGGTCACAGGCACGGAGGAGGACTTCATGGAGACACAGATATCGTGAAAATCCAGTTCCTCCAGCAGGCGGATATGTCCCATGGCGCTTTCTACCAGGGCCTCCGCAGTGGGATGACCGTATTTCTCCAGGATCTCTTTCTCCAGCGATCCGCCGTTGACGCCGATACGAATCGGGATCTTCTTTTCCCTGCAGACGTCAACGACCGCCTTGACCCGATCCTCACCGCCGATATTGCCGGGGTTGATGCGGATTTTGGAAGCGCCGCCTACAGCTGCCGCAATGGCCAGACGATAGTCAAAATGGATATCCGCCACCAGCGGGAGCGGAGATTCCGCGGCGATCTCCGAAAAACCCTTTGCCGCTTCCATATCCGGTACGGCCAGACGTACAATCTGACAACCAGCAGCGCGAAGTGCCCGGATCTGATTCAGGGACCCTTCTACGTCCGTGGTCTTTGTGTTAAGCATGGACTGAATACTGACCGGCGCGTCTCCGCCCACAGGTACATTTCCAACCATGATCTGACGTTTCATATCATCACCCCGTCACAAGACGTACAATATCGTTAAACGTAATGAGCAGCATAAAGCCCAGCAGCACTACCAATCCTGCGGCATGCACATAAGCTTCATACTTCGGATCGATTTTCTTACCGGTTATCAGCTCAATCATCCAGGTCACAAGCAGCAGAAAGATGTGTCCGCCATCCAGCGCCGGAATCGGAAGCATATTCATAAAAGACAGGTTCACGGCAATAAACGCGCCGAAATACAGCACGTTAAGCACGCCGTCCATCGTATTGGCAGCGCTTTTCCCGGTTTCCTGGACCGCGTCCACGATCCCGACAGGTCCCGCCATGTCCTTGAGTCCGGCCCGTCCGGTGATCAGATCCAGAAGCCCCATCTTCACCATCCGGCCAAAGTCAATCGCAGTCAGCCATGTGTTTTTAAGCAGTGTTCCGACTGTTTTTTCCTCCGCTCCGGCAAAGGTGATGCCGAAGATGTGAAGCGTCTGTCCGTCAACGGTATAGTCCTGTTTCACCATGTTGAGGTCATGCAATACGACAGATCGTCCGTCCCGCCGCACCGTGACATCTATGGCACCTTCTCCGGCGCGTTCCGTCAGCATGGAAAAATCAGAAAAGATATAGAGATTATCCCCGTTGATTTCTTCCACAACATCGCCCACCTGCAGGGCGTTCTCCCCCTCCAGAGGGCATCCATCCAGAAAGCCGGTAATCTCCAGCGTCCGGAATCCTGTTGCGGTGGTATAAATAACGAGCAGGATTACAATGCCTGTGAGAAAATTCATAAACGCGCCGGCAGCCAGAATGATGATACGTTTCCACGGCGCCTTGGCGGTAAAGGCTCGGGGATCATCGCTGTCCCCGTCTTCTCCCTCCATGGCACAGTATCCGCCGATGGGCAGAAGCCGGATCGAATACTCCGTCTCTCCCTTGCCCCAGTGCAGAAGTCTCGGTCCCATAAAAATCGAAAACTCATTGACCTTGACATCGAACAGCTTCGCAGCAAGAAAGTGTCCGAATTCGTGGATAAAAATCAAAAAGCTGAAAATCAGAATTGCTATGATGATAAACATAGAATAGCTCCAATCAAAAGAAAGTGCCCTTCCCTATCCGGCATAAACTGAGTCCCGGGCAAGACGGTCCGCTGCCAGAATATCCTCTAATCCGGGACGATCCACAACAGCAACCGCATCCATGGCACGGCGCACCCGGCGCGGGATATCATTGAAGCCGATTTGATCGTGCAGGAACAGATCTACCGCCGCCTCGTTGGCGCCGTTCATGATCGCACATGCGGTTCCGCCCCGCTGTGCCGCCTCCACAGCGTAGGCCAAACAGGGGAAATTCACAGGATCCGGAGGCAGGAACGTCAGCTCGCCGCAGGTCAGAAGATCCAGAGCATCGCAGGGCGCATCCATCCGGTTCGGATAAGTCAGCGCCAGCTGAATGGGGATCCGCATGTCCGGCACGCCGAGCTGCGCCATAATCGCTCCGTCCCGAAATTCCACAAGAGAATGTACAATACTCTGCCGGTGGACGACGACGTCCACCTTGGATTTCGGCAGCCGGTAAAGACGCATGGCTTCAATCACTTCAAGCCCCTTGTTCATCATGGTGGCGGAATCCACCGTTATTTTCGGTCCCATAGTCCAATTTGGATGCCGCAGGGCGTCTTCTTTTGTTATTGTCTCCAATTCCTCGTATTTTTTTCCGTAAAAAGGCCCTCCGGAGGCAGTCAGGATCAGACGTTTGATTTCGCTTCGGTCCCGGCACCCCATCAGGCATTGGAAAATAGCGCTGTGCTCGGAGTCCACCGGAACGATCTCCGCTCCGTAGCGGTCCGCCGCATCCATCACCAGTTCGCCGGCGCATACCAGGGTCTCTTTGTTCGCAAGGCCGATGCGTTTCTTCGCCTGGATTGCGGCGAGAGTGGGACGAAGGCCGATCATCCCCATTACCGCCGTGACAACGACGTCCGCCTCCGAAATCGTCGCCGCTTCCACAAGTCCGTCCATGCCGCATTTTACCGGAATGGAAAGATCAGAGATCCGCATCCGGAGCGCCTCCGCCTCCTGCTCACTTCCCATGACACACAGCTTGGGGCGGTATTTTCTTGCCTGCTCCGCCATTCGGTCCACGTTTTCATTGGCCGTCAGGGCAGCGATTTTCATTCCGAGGTGTTCCGCCACGTCCAGCGTCTGGCGGCCGATGGAGCCGGTGCTCCCCAAAATAGATATCGATTGAACTTTCATGTTATGCACACTTTCTGCAAAAACCGGGGCTCGGTTTTCGCACCGAGTAATTACGACAGCACCGGAAGGAGGATCATCAGAAGCTCCACCACGGGAGCTGCAAATATCACGCTGTCAAACCGGTCTAGAACGCCTCCGTGGGCACGGAAAATCGTTCCGTAATCCTTGATGCCGGTTTCCCGCTTGATCATGGAAAAGCTCAGATCTCCGACAATAGACACAAGGGATCCGAGCAGTCCGTAGACCGCTGCAGCGAGGAACTGGTACTCAAAATCAAAGCATAGGCGCATCACAAGGCCATAGATCATCATGGAAATGATGCCGGTAAGTACGCCGCCGATGGCTCCCTCAACGGTCTTATGCGGCGACAGAACCGGGGCAAGTTTTTTCTTTCCGAAAAACCTTCCGGCAAAATAGGCGCCGGCGTCCGCAATAAAGGGAATCATGATCGGGATCAGAACCAGGAACCGTCCGCGATCCTGCATCAGAATGCGGAGTATGCTGCTCAGGCAAAGCGGAATCACGATCCCGGCGAACAGCGCGCCGGTCACGCTTTCAAACCTGACGTGCGGATATGCCAGCAACGATTCGGTGAACAGAAGAAGCGCAAATATCACCGTTCCGATCACAAAGGGCAGCAGCGGAGAACCGAAGTAACTCCAGATGGGAACCAAAAACGCGGAAAGCATACTGTATCCGATCATACGGGTGTGGTCCAGAATCCCGGTGGTTTTCAGCATCTCTCTGGCGCCTACGGCACAGAGGAACGATAAAGTCAGCGCGGTTACGATGGCCGGACACACCAGAAGAATCACCAGCAGAAGCGGAACGCCGACAGCGGCCACAAGCAGTCTTGATTTCATTCAGATTCCTCCATACCGACGATTCCTGGTCCGGAACGCTTCGATCGCTTTGTCGAGCTCCCGCTCATCGAAGTCGGGCCATAAAACATCAGTGAAATATAACTCGGCATAGGCCGCCTGCCAGAGCAGGAAGTTAGAGATACGTAGCTCGCCGCCGGGTCGGATGATCAAATCAGGATCCGGTATATCTCCCGAGTACAGCAAACTGGAAAAACCGTCGGCAGTCAGCGAATTCGGATCTTCCCCGGTTTGCGCGCAGTGGGATGCCCATTTTCTGGCAGCCCGGAGGATTTCGTCCCGGCTGCCGTAATTGATGCACATATTCACCTGGGAATCCGCAAAGACTTCCGATTCTTTTCCGGCTTCCGCCGCAAGCGCCTGCAGTTCCGGACTTAACGCAGACAGGTCTCCAAAGAAATTGATCCGCACATGGTTTTTCTGCATGTCCCGGATGGCTTCAAGCAGATAGTCTTTCATAAGAGACATGATCTTTGAAACTTCTTCCTGAGGCCGTTTCCAGTTTTCTGTGGAAAAAGCGTAGACGGTAAGATATTTTACGCCGATTTCTCTGCAGTAGAGCGCAATCTTCCGAAATGTCTCCGCTCCCGCTGCGTGACCTGCGGATCGGGGCAGCAGTCTCTTTTTTGCCCACCGTCCGTTTCCGTCCATGATGATGGCAATATGCTGCGGCATCGTGTTATCCTGCTTTGCGTGTAAAGCCATGCTTTTTGTTCTCCTCTTGTGAAAACTTGGGAAAGGGTCTCCCCTTTCCCAAGGCGGTTTTTCGTATGATCAGAGCTCCATCAGTTCCTTTTCCTTTTTGGCGCACTGCTCGTCCACTTTCTTGATATACTCATCCGTGACCTTCTGCAGATCCTTCTCTGCTTCCTTCTGGTCATCCTCGGTGATCTCGGACTTCTTCTGCATTTTCTTGATGGCGTCCATAGCATCCCGACGGACGTTGCGGATGGCGACCTTGCTCTCTTCCCCGTATTTCTTGACCTGTTTGGTCAAATCTTTCCGGCGCTCCTCCGTGAGCTGCGGGAAGATCAAGCGGATGACCTGGCCGTCGTTCTGGGGATTGATGCCGAGATCGCTGACCTGAATGGCTTTCTCGATGGGGCGAAGGAGAGTCTTGTCCCAGGGCTGAATCAAAAGCGTTCTGGGATCGGGAGATGTGATGGATCCCACCTGGTTAATGGGGGTGTCCACGCCATAATACTCCACCGAGATGCGATCGAGAACCGAGGCGTTGGCCCGGCCTGCGCGGACAGAAGCGAACTGCCCCTGAAGCACTTCGATGGTCTTGTCCATTTTCTTGGAATAGGGTGACAAATCAACTTTCATCTAAAACGCCTCCTAAACGTATTTCATCCGTGAACATAGGTGCCGATATTTTCGCCCATCGCTGCCTTGAGAATATTTTCAGGCTGCTTGAGTGCAAATACAAAGACCGGAATATTGTTGTCCATGCAGAGACTTGTAGCAGTGGAGTCCATCACCTGAAGCTGCTTGGCAAGGACCTCTGCATAAGTGATGTCATCGTACTTCTTTGCGTCGGGATTCTTTGCGGGATCGGAGTCATATACGCCGTCGATGTTTTTCGCAAGAAGGATCACATCCGCGTCGATCTCGGCCGCCCGAAGCGCAGCGCCGGTGTCTGTGGAGAAATAAGGATTACCGGTGCCGCAGCCGAAGATCACAACTCTGCCCTTTTCCAAATGCCGGCAGGCACGGGAACGAATATAGGGCTCTGCGATAGCACGCATCTCAATGGCGGTCTGTACCCGGACCTCCACGTCGCGCTGCTCCAGGCAGTCGGCAATGGCAAGGGCATTAATGGTGGTGGCAAGCATGCCCATGTGGTCGGCGCGGACACGCTGCATCCGATCGCCGCCGTCCTTGAGGCCGCGCCAGAAATTGCCGCCGCCGACAACAATCCCGACCTGTACGCCGGCCTCCACGCATTGTTTGACAACATCACAGACTTTTCCGATCACATCAAAATCAAGCCCGCGCTTGGCGTCGCCCGCCAAGGCCTCTCCGCTGATTTTCAGCAGTACCCGTTTATACTGCGGCTCACTCATAATTTTCGCTCTCCTTTATATTGCGCCCCCGAATCCGGGGTAGTCTCATGTTCGATCCTATTCTACCCCAACAGGAGGCAAAAGGAAAGAACAAAAGCAGGTTTTTCCAAAATTATTTACGCTTTGTTCATCGTTTGAGAATGCCAAGCAGTCCGCGGACAAAGCTCTTGCCAAGCTCCCGGCCCACGGTTCCGGCCGCGGTGGAGACCACCTTACCGGCTGTTTTGGATGCGGCGCTCTGCTTTTTCCGGCCCTTGGCGCGTTCCCGTTCTTTTTCCGCCTTAGCCTCAGCTCTTGCCTTTTCTTTCTCCTCTTTTTCCCTTTCCTTATCCGTCTTGGACTGGGTCTGATCCGCTTTGGCCGCCTTTTCTTTGGCGAGCTGTTCTTCCATCAGCTCCGTTTTTGTCTTCGGACGGCCCGGATCTTTCGCCGATTCCGTATCGGCTTGAGCTTCTTCGCCGCTATCTTCCTCGCTGGTCTGCGCGTTGAGCGTCTCAAAGGCGGAAATACGGTCCACCGGTTTGTCGTACTTTTCCCGGAGGGGGCTGGCCGCAATCACCTCTGCAACAACGCTTTCCTCTGCAATACTCATGGAACTGCGGGGCGGGAGAATTCCGGCGCGTTCGACAATAGTAGGTACGCCCTTGGGATCCAGTACAGAAACCAGAGCCTGTCCGGTTTCCAGCTGCTGAAGTACCGTTTCGGTGTCAAATTCCGGGTTTACACGGAAGGATTTTGCCGCATAACGGAGCGCCTTCTGCTCGTTGGGCGTATAGGCCCGGAGCGCATGCTGAACCCGGTTGCCGATCTGACTCAGAACGCTCTCGGGAATATCCGAGGGGTTCTGGGAGATAAACCAGACGCTGACGCCCTTGGAACGGATCAGACGCACGACCTGTTCCACCTTCTCCAGAAGCGCCTTCGGCGCGTCCTTGAAGAGCAGGTGCGCTTCATCAAAGAAGAACGCGATTTTGGGTTTATCCAGATCGCCCACTTCCGGCAGAAGCTCATAGAGCTCGGTGAGCATCCACAGAAGGAAGGTGCCGTAAAGCAAAGGATGCTGGAACAGCTCCTGGCACTCCAGAATATTCATAACGCCGCGGCCCTGATCGTCCCAGTCAAACCAGTCTTTGATGTCAAGATCCGGTTCTCCGAAGAACTGATCTCCGCCCTCATCCTCGAGCATCAGGAGGGAACGCTGAATGGCGCCCACGGACTGCGCCGCAATATTGCCGTACTGCAGCTTATATTCCTTGGCGTTGTCACCCACATACTGCACCATGCTGCGCAGATCCTTCAGATCCAGAAGCAAAAGGCCCTGATCATCGGCAATTTTGAACACGATGCGCAGGACGCCGCTCTGTGTATCGTTGAGGCCAAGCAGCCGGCTGAGCAGCTCCGGGCCCATATCGGAAATCGTTGTCCGGACCGGATGTCCCTTTTTCCCGTAGACATCGAAAAAACGGGACGGGTAGGTGGTATAATCAAAGTTTTCAATGTGCATCGTGTCGATGCTCCGGCGGATATGTTTATTCTCAACGCCGGGCACACACATGCCCGTCAAGTCTCCCTTGATATCGGCGAGAAACACCGGAACACCCATATCGCTGAAGGACTCCGCAATGACCTTGAGCGTGACGGTTTTTCCGGTACCGGTCGCTCCAGCGATCAGCCCGTGGCGGTTGCACATGGAGGGCTCTAAATATACCCTCTCGCTGCCGGTCGCCAGCCAGATCTTCCCCTCTTCCTGCAAATACATAGCGGTTCCTCCTCTGTATAGAACGAGCCGTCTACCGGGGTAGACGGCTGTTCGTCCGCGGGCATTACCCGTCTGTTTGTATTATATCACGGTCTTGT
Source organism: Oscillospiraceae bacterium (assembly GCA_017469795.1). Lineage (GTDB taxonomy): Bacteria > Bacillota > Clostridia > Oscillospirales > Oscillospiraceae > HGM13006. The sequence continues at coordinate 9,196 of JAFUFT010000052.1, read as the reverse complement.
GTCCTGTCAATCAAAACTTTACCATATATGGGGATCGTGTCAGGGATTGCACGCGCCGCAGGGTTGATATCCCTGCGCGATCAGTTCTTCCCTGGAAGCTTCAGAATCCTCACGGTTTGAAGGGCTTATCTGTCGGACGCTGTCGCAATCCGGACGGTGAAACCGCATGGATCGTTTGTTGAGAACATCCCCACCCGAAGAAGATACCGTCTGGTTCGGATTGCCGGGAGTCCAGTCCTGACACGAATCCGAACTGAACCAAACCTGAGTACCGTCTGAAAACGCCCCCACACTTCCCTGTCGGTCTGTTCGGAAAATCTCGGCTCCCGCATCCTGCACAATTTGAAGCGTTTTAGCCGATGGGTGACCGTAGGCGTTTCCCTCTCCGCAGCTGAAAAACACAAACCGGGGGGACACGGACCGGATAAAGGCCGGCGTGTTGGAGGAAGCGCTTCCGTGATGGCCGGCCACATAAAGGTCCGCAGAAAGATCCTGTCTGGATACCACAAGGTTTGCCTCCTCCTGCTGTTCCGCGTCTCCGGTGATCAGGCATCGGAATTCGCCATATGACAGCATCACCGCAATCGAACGGTTGTTTTCCACCGGATCATCGTATTGTTCCGGTCCCAGGACAAGGATCTCCCCGCTGCCAAGGGAATACCTTACTCCGGGATTGGGGGAATCCGGCTCCAGACCGCATTCCCGTATCTTATCGTGAAAGGACCGGAAGATCTTAGTGTCCACTTCGTAATCCGGTGCGAGGACATGCCCGACCTCAAAGGCAGACAGGACTCCGACCAGACCGCTGATATGGTCTTCGTCGTAATGGGAGGCAATCATATACTTAATATCCCGGATTCCCATGTCCTTGAGGCGCCGGACCACATAGGAGGAGGACTCCCGGCCGCCGCCGTCGTACAGAAGATACTCCCCGTCCATCTGCACCAGAATACAAAGGCCCTGTCCAACATCCAGCATTTCGACTGAACAGGGCGCTGCCTGTGCAGGAGGATTATCCTGAACCGGGAGGAAGACGCATCCCGTCAAAATCAGACAGGCGATCAGAGTCATGATTCCAAGTCTCTTCATAATCGCACCTCCCCTCCGGGACATTTTAGCATAAAACGGAAGCCACCGCAATTCCGGTGGCTCCCGCAGTTCGCTTTATTCGCCAAATAATCCAGAGAGCATCTCTGCATATTCCGGGTTTTTAAAAATCTCCAGCAGGACCGGATTCCAGTGCCTTGCGTCCTGCTCGGGGCTTCCGAAAACATAGTCTTCCTGCCCATAGTCGATCACATCAAAACCGGGAACCGCTTTCATGGCACCGGAATTCCGATAGGCAAGCGCATCCGCAAGAGAAAACGTCACATAATTCAGATCCTCGAAGTTGACCCAAGCGGTCAGATCATTTCCGGAAGGAGTATCACTGGTACCGTTTTCACTGATCGGTTCCGGAGCGGGCTTCACCGTCTCTACGCCGGAGACGTATTTGCCGTACATTTTATCCACGCAGAGGGCCAGAGACTCTCCCAGCACTTCGTTGGGCACATGACCGCCGTCCCACTGCCACTCGATCACTGCGTCGGTTCCGGCGTTCAGCCAGGAGATCTGCATGTTGAGGGATGCCATCATGGGCATATCGCCCTCCACTGCACCCATCACGACTCTGGTCCAGGCCGGATTTTCGGTCCCCTCAGCGCCGATATAGTTGAGCGGATTATAGAGATCGACAATGTTCCTGCCAAACCGGTCTCCGGCCTGGATCGCGGTGATATCAGCTTCATAGGCGGATACCATGTCGTCGAAGGTCGCGTAATTGTTTGAATTCAATCCGCTTCCAGAGGCGTTGCTGGAACCTGCCGCAGGTCCTCCGTCCCGAATATCTCCTCCAAACAGATCCGCCGCATTGTCGCCGGACATTGCCATCATATCCGGAGGAGGTCCCATCATTCCGCCGGGAGGAGGACCGCCGGGACCGCCAAACCCGCCGCCTGCCTTGGCGTACCGTCCCTCCAGGAACGCCGTTGCCAGATCCGCTTCGGTCATTGCAGCGACTTCTTCATCAGAAAGCGCATTGCCCTCGGCATCAAACCAGGTCCAGTCAGAAGCGTACGGAAGATTGTCCAGATACCACTGCAGATTCTCGGTAAATTCGCACAGGTATAGATCGAGGTAGGTTCCGCCGTATCCGTTGGTATCGGGATACCTGGCGGCGTCATATTCAATGGTCAGGTCCACATGGTCGTCCATGTCCCCGTCTTTATTGATGTCAAAGCCCACGTCGCTTTCTTCCACGGAATATCCCCGTGCATTGATAGCGTCCATATATGCTTTCGACAGATATTCGGCCAATTTGGCCTGAAACTCTGTGCCAAACGAGAAGGTCGGATCCAAATAGTACTCGAACGCCTGTGCCATATCCGCTTCATACAGAGAAGTGATGGCGCTGTATGGGACGGCGCCCCAGACCCCGTCTGAGATCTCCACCTGTTCACCGTCTATGGTTACACAAGTGGAATAACTTCCGTCGGAATTCTGATAGACGCCGACAGCTCCGGCTTCAATCTGGTAATCATAAAAGTCCGGGTGATTTGACGTGGCGGCGAACATGGCCGCATGGGCAGCTCCGCCGGAACCGCCGGTGGAGACAAAGTAATCCACACATCCGGGGAGGTTTCCGAGCAGCATATTGTATTTGACAAAACGGGTTGCCGCCTTCTGATCCACCAGGCAGCTTGGCGCGTCACCAGTATAATAGAGCACATTGCCCGCCTCATCGCTCACGTAATCCTGCTTTCCCCGGTTGCCGCATCCTACGGAGACATAGCCGTCGCTGCAGTACCCGGCAGATGCCGCACTGTTCCACTGGGAGCCGTAACCGGCTGCGCCGGTGGTCAGAATAACCGGGCAGGTATCGGCGGTGTAAGTCTGTCCGTTTGCGCTGACGATTGAGGCATCATGATCAATGATAAGACCGCCGGAAACAGAAGTCTCTCCGTCAGCGGCGGTGACGTCTGCGGTGCTGTCTCCATCTGTGTCTATCCCGATTACGTATGCTCCGGGGACTGCGACAGATACACCCTGCTGATCCGGGAGTTCCGGATTCACCACATCCACAACTGCGCTGAGTGTCCAGGCGTCATAGCTGAGACTGTAGGTCCACTCCTGCTCCATGTTGCTAAGATCAAGCGCCTGTTCTATCGAGGCACGTTCAGCCGATTCCTCTTCCGTCGGCACATATACCGTTTCCTCCGGCACCGGTTCCGGCGGTTCTGATGCAGATCCAGTGACGTCGCTTACGCTGACGTTTTGCGCTTCGGGAACGCCCGCTTCCTGTTCCTGTTCCGTATCTTCAGAAGCAGCAGCACTGTCTGCGGGAACTGAGGAAACAGTGTCTTCAGCGCCGCAGGCAGAAACACCCAAGAGCAATAAAAGCGTAAGAACTAAAGCAGTGATACGTTTCAATGGCCATCTCCCCTTCTTCTTTTTCGATATCATACCAAATCCTTTTCCATCGCTCAATTCTATTTTTTTCCGGTTCATTTCCAGAATGGAATGAAGAAATCTGATATTTCGCAGATTGGGAATTGAAAAAGCGGATCAAAACAGATATAATAGATTAACTTGTATGGAATATTACATTCAGAAAGGATGTTTCGCTTATGGCAGAGATTTTCGAAGAATCCTCCAATTTCATCCACAATTTTGTGACCGAGGATATTGGCCCCGGCGGTCAGTATGAGGGCATGACGGTGCATACGCGATTTCCGCCGGAACCCAACGGATATCTGCACATCGGGCACTGCAAGGCGCTGATCATTGATTTCGGCACTGCTGTCAAATTCGGCGGCCTTTGCAATCTTCGTATGGATGATACCAACCCGGCGAAGGAGGACACTGAATATGTGGACGCCATTCAGGAGGATATCCATTGGCTTGGATTTGACTGGGGCGACCGGTTCTTCTACGGCTCGGATTATTTTGAGCAGACCTATCAGTATGCCGAAGAGCTGATTCAAAAGGGATTGGCCTACGTCTGCGAGCTTACCCCGGAGCAGTTCAAGGAGTATCGGGGCGATCTGACCCATCCCGCCGTCTCCCCCTACCGGGATCGACCCATGGAAGAGAGCCTGGATCTGTTCCGCCGTATGCGTGCCGGCGAATTCCCCGAAGGAAAATACACGCTCCGGGCAAAGATCGACCTGGAGTCCGGAAACATCAACATGCGGGATCCGGTACTCTACCGGATCCGCTATATCGAGCATCACAGACAGGGAACCAAGTGGTGCATCTTCCCCATGTATGACTTTGCCCATCCCATTCAGGACGCGCTGGAAGGCATCACCCATTCTCTCTGCTCCCTGGAATACGAAAACCACCGTCCCCTGTACAACTGGGTCGTGGAACATGTGTCCATCCCCTACCACAAGCCCCGGCAGATCGAATTTGCGCGGCTGAACATCAATTATACCGTCATGTCCAAACGGAAGCTTCGCCAGCTGGTGGAGGAAGGCCGGGTCTCCGGATGGGATGATCCCCGGATGCCCACGCTCTGCGGTCTGCGCCGCCGGGGCTATACTCCTAAATCCATCCGGAACTTCTGCGAGCGGATCGGAGTTTCCAAGGTATATTCCGTGGTGGAGTATGCCTTCCTGGAACACTGCCTGCGGGAGGACCTCAACGAGACGGCCAAACGCGTGATGGCTGTCACGCATCCCGTCCCTCTTACCGTTACCAATTATCCCGAGGGGCAGACGGAACAGTTTGAGATCGAGAACAATCCCGGACATCCCGAGGATGGGACGCGTATGGTTTCTTTCTCCAGAAATCTTTTTGTGGAAGCGGATGACTTCCTGGAGGAGCCGGTTCCCAAATATAAGCGCCTGTACCCCGACGGACCGGAGTGCCGTTTGAAGGGCGCGTATCTGATCCGCTGCACGGGATGCGTCAAGGACAATGACGGCAATATTACCGAAATCCTTTGCACTTATGATCCCGATTCCCGGGGCGGCGATCCCGCTGACGGACGGAAGGTCAAGGGCGCAACGATCCACTGGGTGGATGCGGATACTGCGGTTGACGCAGAGGTTCGGCTCTATGACAACCTGTTCTCCGATCCCGATCCGGACGGGGCGGACAAGAATTTCCTGGATTGCCTGAATCCCAATTCCCTGACTGTTGTCGAGGGGGCAAAGGTCGAGGCTTCCCTGGCGTCTGCCAAACCCGGCGACAGCTATCAGTTCATGCGTCTTGGGTATTTCTGTGCAGACAAGGATTCCACGGCGGAACATCTGGTATTTAACCGCTCTGTCAGTCTCAAGGACAGTTTCAAGGTTAAGAAATAAAAGCATAAAAACACATGCGCGTCCACTTCAAAATGGACGCGCATGTGTTTTTATTCGTCTGTATCAGGCTCTTCCGGGGATGTCTCCCCTTCCTCAGTTTCCTGTTGCTCTTCATCCGCTTCCGGGTTCAATTCCTGAACTTCTGCGTAGGGATCGTAGTCGTCCTCAGTTTCTTCGGCTGCCTCCTGCGCGGCTTTTTCCGCTGCATCTGCCTCTTCCCGCTTCTTGGCTCGGATATCCGCAGAAGACACTTCCCCTTCCGCAATCGCTTTTTCAACGATCCGCCGATCCTGATCCACGGGTCCGATATCCAGTTCCTCGCCGCCGTAGTTGTGCATGGTATCTACAGTATCGAGAAGCTGATTGAACAGTTCCGCCTGTTCAGAGGTCATGTCCACCCGCTTCAGCTCAGCCATGTTGCGGTAGACATCCAACAGCTCAAATGTCCGAACTCCGTTTTTCATGTGGATATAATTGTAGATCGGGACATAATTGGCATCCGTGATGGTGACGTTTCCGTCATCGCCTCTGGCGAAGGTCAGATTGAGGATCATGGACTGCTGAGCTGTCGGCTGCTCCGGATCAGTGTAAAAATCTCCAAGACCATAGGCGACAAAACAGTTTTTCAGCGTACCGTCATTGGTTTCCACCGATTCAAAGCCCATCTTGCTCACCAGATGAGAATGGGTTCCTATGATCACATCCACGCCGTTGCTCAGAAGCAGATCTGCCACCTCTTTCTGCGGTTCGGAAACCGTACGGCTGTACTCGCTTCCCCAGTGGACCAGCGCTATGATCACTTCCGCGCCTGCGTCCTTCGCTGCCTGCACATCGCTTCGAATGCGGCTGCTCCGAAGATCCGACCAGTAGTCCGAATAGTCCGTATACAGTGTGTTCAGGGCGTATTCGCACCCTTCCGGCATCGTGACGGAATCGGTCCCCTTGGTGTAGGAAAGAAACGCAAATTTGATCTTGTGGATACTGCGGATATAGGCGCCGCCGTTTTCATCCCGGTCCGCCTGGGAAAGATAGGTCCCCACGGAACGGAGCTTGGCAATGGTCAGGTAGTTCTTCGTGGACACCAGACCTTCGATGCCGTTGTTGAGCGCATAAGTGTTGGCCGTGGACATGAGCCGGAAGCCGAGACCTCTGAGGGAGCCTGCAAGCTCGATGGGAGCGTTATAGTAGGGTTCACCGCCAAAAGGCTGATTGTCAACCATTGTGGTCTCAAAATCACCGACCGCATAGGCGATGTTATCGGCGGAGAAATAGTCAACAATATCCGCGAATGGCGCATTGAAATCAAAGGTTCCGTCCGCTTTGGTTACAGCACGGACCTGATCGGCAGAAGCGGAAATATCCCCCACAAAGGCAATAGTTGCGACAGGAGGCCCGTCATAGAGCTTCTCTTCAGCCTCGTCATCGAGCTCCTCCAGATTCATATCCAACTCATCAAGGCCCTGATCCGTGGGCTGACCATAGGATCCATTAAAAATAGTGATCAGGACAAACGCGATCACCAGAAGCAGAAGAAAGCCTATGCCGATCAGCGCGCGGTGGCGTCTTTGCTGACGGCGCCGCTTCTGCTGAAGCTTTCTGGCCTGGATCTGTCTTTTTCTCTGAGCCCGCTGCTGCGCTTCGATCTGGGCGCTGTTATCAATGTATTCCACCCGGCGGAACCTTTGAGCATCCTGCTGAAATGGATCCCGGGGATCATTCTGATTTGCATTCGGCGGTTGGGTCCCGCCATACTGCTGTGCCATAATCTGGCTCCTCTCTGGAAAAATGCGATATCATATTTTACACCATTCTACACGGGAAAACAATGAATAATTTTTGAATTATCGAAAATAAGCTTGCCAATTCGCGTCTGATATGGTATCAAATAGTCAATTCCTTAGGAATCATACGTATCAGAAAGGAACCAAAATGGGAAATACCAGAAAAAAAGGCCGCAGGAAAAAAAGAAAAAACACCGGCACTGCGGCAATCATTATAATCGGCATTGCGCTGCTTGCCGTGCTGTTTCTCCTGACTCGAACACTGCTGCATGGGCTCGGATCTGATCGGGAGTCAGCCGGAAATGTTACTGCAATCCCGGAAAAAACACTGCCGCCGTCTCTCCTGGACGCTGCATGCTTTGGATCTGAAAACGGTTATAAAACCTATCAGTCCGATGAGTTGAAAGCCAAGCTCGGCATTGACGTCTCAGTATACCAGGGAGACATCGATTGGGAAGCAGTTGCCCAAAGCGATGTGGACTTCGCCATTCTTCGGGCCGGGTATCGCGGCTATGAAGACGGTGAAACCGGCGTGGACGAGTATTTTACATCTAATCTGGAACAAGCCTCCGCCTGCGGTATGGATCTTGGGATCTATTTCTTCTCTCAGGCGTTGACGGAAGAAGAGGCCAGAAACGAAGCGCTGGAGGTTTTGAAGCTGATCCAGGGATATGAGATCAAATATCCTATTTACTTCGACTGGGAACCTGTCTCTGACGGCGAAGCGAGAACTGCATCCATCAGTTCAACGGAACTCACGCGGTGTGCGAGGGCGTTCTGCTACACCATCGAATCGGCGGGATACAGGGCCGGGATTTACTTCAATCTGGATCTTGCATCCCATTACTATCATCTCAAAGATCTGTCGGACTATTCCTTCTGGCTGGCGGAATATCAGGATATCCCTTCATTTCCCTACGCCTTTGACATGTGGCAGTACACAAATCAGGGAGACGTCCCGGGAATCAACACGATCGTTGACATGAATCTCAGCTTTTTTCCAGATGAATGACTCTGACCTCCTGATCTACACAGCATAGTGTGCAGATCAGGAGGTTTTCCTGATACACCTCAAAATGCAGCGGGCTGCCCTTCAGCGTCCAGCGTCCGTTAACAGGGAAAAACTCCGTTTCATTTGGAAAACCTGGCAGTCCGGTTCCTAAATATTTATAGTATGCCTCCTTCAGCGTCCAGAACGTAAAGAACAATTCGGGAGGCTCCCCTGCTTCCTGATAAAACCGGTATTCCTCCGGACTCAACACCCGAACCGGCAGATTTTTCCGAACTGGTCGGATCTGTTCGATGTCAACCCCCACAGGACGCGCAGAAACCGCAACTGCAGCAGCTCCGGCCGTATGGCTGATACTTACTTCAGGACCATCCGGGAGAATAGGTTTCCCGAGTGAATCGTGGGTCAGCATATTGCCAATGTTATGATCCCGGCAGGCGTGATCCAGCAGAACTCTGGACCCGGCCTTTCCGCTCGGGAATGAACCAATGTATAAAGAAACCATGTGCACCTCAAAAAACCAGCCGGTCTCAGAAGAGACCGGCTGAGCTTTATCATTATTACTCCTGACGCATCCGCGCGAAGCAGTCAGAGCAGTAAACAGGTCTGTCAGACTTGGGCTCGAAAGGAACCTTCGCCTCGCCGCCGCAGGCAGCGCAGACAGCGGTGAAATACTGTCTGGGACCACGAAGGGCATTCTTGCGGGCGTCACGGCAGGCTTTGCAGCGCTGGGGCTCGTTCTGGAAGCCGCGCTCAGCATAGAACTCCTGCTCGCCGGCGGTAAAGGTAAACTCATTGCCGCACTCTTTGCAGACCAAAATCTTGTCTTCGTACATAGTTTTTCCCTCTCTTTTACAGATTAGATTTGCCCTATGTTCCAGAAACAATCTTGGTGCAAAGGGCTTTTGTATATGCAAGCGGCCAGGGAAGCCGGACTCGCCAGAACAATGGGACATACAAGCCGAACCTTGCCGGACAAATCTAAAAAGAGTGGGCGCGGAAAGGGCATTTTATATATCCGAACAGATGCCAAGACAAATTATTCTGTCTCAGTAAAT
>JAFUFT010000051.1 GCA_017469795.1 Oscillospiraceae bacterium | reverse complement strand
AGGGTAGGCTGGAAGCTGAGAATAGATGTCAAAAGAGTTTAGGCAGCATCATGGAGGAAGTCAATGGCCACGACCAACCGAAACGCCGTATGCCGAAGACGGCACGTACGGTGTTGTAGGAGGAGGGGGTTAGTCACCCCCTCCTACCCGATTATCAAACATGAACGGGAAAACCCCGGATTTCAATCCGGGGATGAAAGTGAATTCCTTGTTCCCCCGTATGTTTTTGTAGTATAATATATTGCAGTTTTGCGCATATAGTGATATAATAAATACATGAGAAAGATAAATAAAACAAGACATTCCAGATATCTATTGAATTTGCATATAGTCTGGATTCCGAAGTACCGGAAACCTATACTCGATGGCTACCAGGATGAGATGGAGAGCATCCTGTATTCCATTGCGGAACGTAAGCATTGGGAAATCCTTGCTGTCGAAGTAATGCCAGACCATGTGCATTTGTTTGTATCTGTCCCGCCTGCCGTTGCACCTTCTGAAGTCGTTAAGGCGTTTAAGGGACAGTCCGGCCGGTTGTTTCTGATGAACCATCCGGAGTTTACGGATCCCCGCTATGACAACTCCCTGTGGGCGCCGTCATATTTTGTCGCATCTGCCGGAGATGTTTCCAGCGAGACCATTAAAGCCTATATCGAAGGCCAATACGATTAACAGAAAGGAGGTCTCGGCTGTGGAAGTGAGATGTACATACCAGTATAAGCTCTACCAGTATGACAAGTTGTCCATATTGAACAGGCAGATCGACATCGCGGCCGAGATCTGGAACCACTGCATTGCCCTGCATCGCAGATACTATAAGTGGTTTGGGAAACACCTCTCTGCCAATCGGCTGAAGGTGTTTTCGACTTCCCTCAAAAAGATGGATCGGTACGCCCATTGGCGGCTGCTTGGATCTCAGGCCATTCAGGATATCGTGGAGCGCATCGGCAGAGCCTATGACGCGTTCTTCGATCACCTGAAGAAGAAACGCAGCGGCCGAAAGGCCCCGCCCAAGTTTCGGAAGCGGAGGAACTATCGTTCCTTTACCCTGAAACAGGCCGGCTACAGGTTTCATGACGGCAACCATGTCACAATCAATGGCGTAGACTATAAATATGCTGCGTACCGTCCCTTTGCCGGAACGATCAAAACACTTACAGTGAAGAGAAATGCCCTTGGAGAGTTTTTCATCTTCCTGTCCTGCATTCAGGAATGGCCGGATGTCCCTGCGCGCACAGGTAAAGCTGTCGGCATGGACTTTGGCCTGAAACATTTTCTGACGCTGGACAACGGAAGAAAGATCGATGGTCCTATGTGGTATAAGACTTCACTGAACGAGATTCGCAAAGCGAACAGAGCGGTGTCCCGCTGCAAAAAGGGCAGCAACAACAGAAAACGCGCCCTCCTGCATTTGGATCACGTCCATGAGAAGGTTGCTAACCGCCGCAAGGACTGGTTCTTTAAACTGGCGAACGAACTAACCTCTGAGTACGCAGTCATCTGTATCGAGGACCTGAACCTTGACGCCATGAAGCAGCTTTGGGGACGCAAGGTCTCTGACTACGCCTTTGCGGAGTTTGTCAGCATCCTGGACTGGGTTGCTTTTAAAAATGGCTGTCAGGTCATTAAGATCGACCGCCGGACGCCATCCTCAAAAGCATGTCATGTGTGCGGTGTGTTGACGGAGGACACAAAAGACCTCCGGGTTCGGACATGGACCTGCCCCGCATGCGGAACAGTCCATGACCGGGATGTCAACGCCGCAATCAATATCAGAAACATGGGGTTGTCTATGCTAAGCGCATAGCACTTCCCATAAGGTTGGGGCATCAACCTTTGCAGGAGGGTTTGTAAGACCTCACTTGTGAGGCATTTCCCGTTGATCGCACAATCTCCGGATCCGAGCCTAAGAAGCCTCGGACTTCAGTCCGGGGAGTATGTCACTCCCAGATGATCGTTGCGAAGTAGTCCTCCGGCGTCTCCGCGCGGCGGAGCATCCTGACGCTGCCGTCAGTCTGCAGCAGCAGCTCTGCGTGGCGCAGCTTGCCGTTGTACTGGTAGCCCATGGCGTGGCCGTGGGCGCCGGTGTCGTGGATGTAAAGGAGATCGCCCTTGCTGATTCCGGGCAGGAGCCGGTCCACGGCAAACTTGTCGTTGTTTTCGCAGAGTCCGCCCACCACGTCATAGATGTGGTCGCCCAGCGCGTCCTCCTTGCCCAGTACGGTGATATGATGGTAGGCGCCGTACATGGCGGGCCGCATCAGGTCGGCGGCACAGGCGTCCACACCGATGTACTCCTTGTAGATGTGCTTCTCGTGGACGGCACGGGTCACCAGCGCGCCGTAGGGCGCCAGCATGAACCGGCCCATCTCCGTAAAGATCTTCACGTCTCCCATGCCGGCAGGCACAAGGATCTCCTCGTACTGCCGACGGACGCCCTGGCCGATGGCCATGATGTCGTTTCCGGGCTGATCGGGCCGGTAGGGAACGCCGACGCCTCCGGACAGGTTGATGAATTCAATATGGCATCCGGTCTTCTTCTGCACGTCCACCGCGAAGCGGAAAAGAATGCTGGCCAGAACCGGGTAGTAATCATTGGAGATGGTGTTGGAGGCCAGGAAGGAATGAATGCCGAAATGCTTGGCGCCAAGCTCCTTGAGCTTCCGGAAACCCTCGTAGAGCTGGTCCTTTGTGAAGCCGTATTTGGCGTCCTGGGGGGAGTCCATGACCTGGAACCCCTCCTCACTGGAGGAGAGCTGGAACACGCCGCCGGGATTGAGACGGCAGGAGATGGTCTCGGGGATCTCTCCGATGGTGTCCTTGAGGAAATTGATGTGGGTGATATCGTCAAGGTTGATCACAGCGCCGAGCCGGTGGGCCAGCTCGTATTCCTCGGGAGGCGTCTCATTGGAGGAGAACATGATGTCGCTGCCGGAAAAACCGCACTTCTCCGACATCATCAGCTCCGTCAGGGAGGAGCAGTCCACGCCGCAGCCCTCCTCTTTCAGGACCTTCAGGATCCCGGGGGTGGGGGTGGCTTTGACGGCGAAGTACTCTTTGAAGCCGGGGTTCCAGGAGAAGGCTTCCTTCACCCGGCGGGCGTTTTCCCGGATGCCCTTTTCGTCATAGATGTGAAACGGCGTAGGATAGGAGGCGGCAATGGACTCCGCCTGATCCTTGGTCAAAAATGGTTTTTTCATATGGTTCATCCTTTAAGTGAATTTTTATACCATTGTAGTGGATAAAAACGGATATGTCAAGAAAAATGCAGGGAAAGAAACCTGCGCTTGCAAAAAATGGACGAAAGCGTCGCTTTCGTCCATTTTTTTTGCATAATCAGAAGTCCGCGTTGCCCACAGTCCTGGGATGGGGAATCACGTCCCGGATGTTGCTGATGCCCGTGAGATACATGATCATCCGCTCAAAGCCAAGACCGTAGCCTGCGTGATGGGTGGAGCCGTAGCGCCGCAGGTCCAGATACCACCAGTAGTCCTCGGGGTTCAGGCCCAGTTCGTGCATGCGGTTCTCCAGCACGTCCAGACGCTCCTCGCGCTGACTGCCGCCGATAATTTCGCCGATGCCGGGGACCAAGCAGTCTGCAGCCGCGACGGTCTTTCCGTCGTCATTGAGGCGCATGTAGAAGGCCTTGATGTCCTTGGGGTAGTCGGTGACGAACACAGGCTTCTGGAAGAGCTGCTCGGTGAGGTAGCGCTCGTGCTCGGTCTGCAGATCGCAGCCCCAGGACACGGGATAGTCGAACTTCTGACCACTCTCCTGGAGAAGCTTCACCGCCTCGGTGTAGGTGATCCGGGCGAACTCATTCTCGGCCACGTTGAGGAGCCGGTCCATCAGGCCCTTGTCCATGAACTGGGAGAAGAAGGCCATCTCGGCGGGGCACTTCCGCAGGACCTCCCGGATCACAAACTTGATCATGGCTTCCGCCGTGTCCATATAGTCGTTCAGATCCGCGAACGCCATTTCCGGCTCGATCATCCAGAACTCCGCAGCATGCCGCTGGGTGTTGGAATTCTCCGCCCGGAAGGTGGGGCCGAAGGTGTAGACGTTGCCGAAAGCCTGGGCGAAGGACTCGGCGTTAAGCTGACCGGAGACGGTCAGGTTGGCGCTTTTGCCGAAGAAATCCTGGGCGTAATCCACGGTGCCGTCTTCCAGCTTGGGGACGTTCTCCATATCCAGGGTGGTGACCCGGAACATCTCGCCAGCGCCCTCGCAGTCAGAGGCGGTGATCAGCGGCGTATGGACGTACACAAAACCCCGCTCCTGGAAGAACTGGTGGATGGCGAAAGCCGCCACAGAGCGGACACGGAACACCGCAGAGAAGGTGTTGGTCCGGGGACGCAGATGAGCGATCGTCCGCAGATACTCCAGGGAATGGCGCTTCTTCTGGAGCGGATAGTCCGGGGTGGAGGCGCCCTCCACCTGGATCATCGCCGCCTTGAGCTCGATGGGCTGCTTGGCCTCCGGGGTGTAGACCAGGGTGCCGGAGACGATCAGCGCGGCGCCCACATTTTGTTTGGAGATCTCTTCATAATTATTCAGAATATCCCGCTCAAAGACCACCTGCAGGCTCTTGAAGTAGCTGCCGTCGTTGAGTTCAATAAAGCCGAAGGCCTTCTGGGCCCGCATGGTGCGGATCCAGCCGCCCACCTGAACCTGAACCTTGTCAAAGGCTTTCGGATCGGCAAAAATCTCGGAAATCAGGGTACGTTCCATTTCATTCACTCCGTCTTAAAAGATCATGGGTACGCCGCCTGCACAGCAGCGTACCCATTATTTTATACTATTTTTTATTGTGCGTCAAGAATATGATACCCGATATCCTTCCGGAAATGCATTTTCTCGAAGGAAATGGGCTTTGCGGCAGCGTAGGCCTTGTCCACAGCATCCCGCAGGGTAGGAGCCACGGCAGTGACACCCAGAACACGGCCGCCATTGGTGAAGAACTTCCCCTCCTGGAGCTTGGTGCCCGCATGGAACACTACCGCGTCCGTCACCTGGTCAAGGCCAGTGATCTCCTTGCCCTTTTCATAGGCCACGGGATAGCCGCCGGAGGCAAGTACCAGACAGCAGCTCGCCGCGATCCGGAACCTCACGTCCACCTGATCCAGCGTGCCGTCCACGCAGGCTTCGAGGATGTCCATCAGATCGGTCTCCAGCAGGGAAAGCACCGCCTGGCATTCGGGGTCGCCGAACCGGGCGTTGTATTCCACCACCTTGGGGCCATTGGGGGTTAGCATCATGCCGAAGTAGATCACACCCCGGAAGGTGCGTCCCTCGGCGTTGAGCGCGTCCACGGTGGGCTGGAAGATGTGTTTCATGCATAAGTCCGCATGCTCCGATGTGTAATTGGGGCAGGGGGAGATGGCGCCCATGCCGCCGGTGTTGGGGCCCTGATCGCCGTCAAAGGCCCGCTTGTGATCCTGGGAGGAGGGCATGGGAACGATGGTCTTGCCGTCGGTAAAGGCCAGTACCGTGACCTCCGGACCGGTCATGCACTCCTCGATGACCACCTTGGCCCCGGCCTCGCCGAAGGCCTTGTTTTCCATCATGTTGACGACGGCCTCTTTGGCCTCCTCCACCGTCTGGGCCACCACGACGCCCTTGCCCAGAGCCAGACCGTCGCACTTGACCACGATGGGCGCACCCTGGGCCTCCACATACCGGAGCGCGGCGTCCTTGTCGGTGAAGATCTCATAGGCGGCGGTGGGAATGCCGTACTTTTTCATCAGTTCCTTGGAGAAGGCCTTGGAGCCCTCCACAATGGCGGCGCACGCCCGGGGCCCGAAGGCGCGGATCCCGGCGGCCTCCATGGCGTCCACCATGCCCATGGCAAGGGGATCGTCCGGGGCCACCATGACGAAGTCCATGGCGTTGTCCTTGGCCCAGGCCACCATGCCGTCTAAGTCCGTGGCTTTCACATCCACACAGACGGCCAACTCAGCGATGCCGCCGTTGCCGGGGGCGCAGTAGAGCTCCGTGACCTTGGGACTTTTCTTCAGGGCCCAGCAGATGGCGTGTTCCCGGCCGCCGGAGCCCACGACTAAAACTTTTATGGTAATCACCTCAATGAAGAAACTCAGTATCTGATTATGAAATAAATGACATAGACCCAGCTCAGAATGCCGTGCAGAATGGCCCAGCCAATGGAATGCCAGGTGGTATAACTGATCACCATTGCCAGTGCACTGCCAAAGGTGATGCCGGATTTAACGGCTTTTTTGGCAGACTGCTGCGGTTTCTCGGACATCTGCATCACCTCACTGTCGGATCAGTGATGGAACAGGCGGCTGCCGGTGAAGCACAGCACGATGCCGTAGCGGTTGCAGGTCTCGATGACGTTGTCGTCCCGAATGGAGCCGCCAGGCTCGGCGATGTACTCCACACCGGACTTTCTCGCCCGCTCCACGTTGTCGCCGAAGGGGAAGAAGGCGTCGGAGCCGCAGGAAACGCCCTTCTGCTGGGCGATCCAGGCCTTCTTTTCCTCCAGAGTCAGCACCTCAGGCCTGACCTTAAAGGTCTCCTGCCATACGCCGTCACGGAGGACGTCCTCATACTCGTCGGAGATGTAGACGTCGATGGCGTTGTCCCGGTTGGGCCGGCGGATGCCGTCCACAAACTGCAGGCCGAGGACCTTGGGATGCTGCCGCAGGAGCCAGTTGTCCGCCTTGGAGCCCGCCAGACGGGTGCAGTGAATGCGGCTCTGCTGGCCGGCGCCCACGCCGATGGTCTGTCCGTTCTTCACATAGCAGACGGAGTTGGACTGGGTGTATTTCAGGGTGATCAGAGCCGTCAGCAGGTCGATCTTCGCCTGCTCGGGCAGGTTCTTGTTCTCGGAAACGATGTTCTGGAGCTGATCCGCGTCGATCTTCAGATCATTGCGGCCCTGCTCGAAGGTCACGCCGTAGATGCGGCGGCGCTCCAGCGGATCTGGCACATAGTCCGGATCGATCTGGATCACGTTATAGCCGCCCTTTTTCTTGGTCTTGAGGATCTCCAGCGCCTCGTCAGTGTAGCCGGGGGCGATGACGCCGTCGGAGACCTCCGCCTTGAGGTAGGAGGCGGTGGCAGCGTCGCACACGTCGGACAAAGCGGCCCAGTCACCGTAGGAGCACAGACGGTCGGCGCCCCGGGCGCGGATATAGGCGCAGGCAATGGGAGTCAGCTCCTGATCCGGCTCCACGAAGTAGATCTGCTTCTCCACGTCGGAGAGGGGCAGGCCCACGGCGGCGCCGGCGGGGGAGACGTGCTTAAAGGAGGCGGCGGCGGGCAGGCCGGTGGCGGCCTTGAGCTCCTTCACCAGCTGATAGCTGTTAAAGGCGTCCATGAAGTTGATGTAGCCGGGACGGCCGTTGAGAACGGTGACAGGCAGATCGGAGCCGTCCTCCATGTAGATCCGGGAGGGCTTCTGGTTGGGGTTGCAGCCGTATTTCAGGGCAAGTTCGTTCATTTGCGGTTCCTCCTTCAGCAGTGCTTATTGATGATGACGTCCTGGGACTCGCCGGACTCAAGGTTTACATAACGTACAAACAGACTGACCTTGTTGTCCTCGTTGAGATTTTCCCAGATCTCCTTGGCCAGGGCCTCGGCGTCCGGAGCGGTGATGGATACCCGGCGGGGTTCTCCCTCAAAGGAGGGCAGGGGATTCTCATTGGCCTGATAGGTGTGGATGAAGCGGCCCTCGCCAGCTGGCGGGTTGTCGTAGCCGTAGAAGTAGCGGTTGTTGCAGTCGGGATTGCCGTCGGCGCTCTTAAGGATGGACAGGGCGAAGCTGCCGTCCCGGTGGAGCAGGCCGGAGATCCTGGGGGTGTAGTTCGGGGGATCGGGCTCGTAGCACCGGACCCGCAGGGCCTGGGCAAAGGCCTTTCCCTCCAGAATGCCGTCCCGGACGGTGTCGGTCTGGTCGCCGTTGGTGACTACGGTGTCTCCGGTGGCCTCGATGCAGCGGACGGGGTGGTAGATGATCAGACTCGGGTCCGCCATCTTGCTGGGATCGAAAGCTTCGGTCTTGATTCCGCCGTCCTCCGGGACAGCCACGAACACACGGTTCCGGCTGTTCTCACTGCGGCCCATGATGAAGTAGGCGATGACCGCGTTTTTGTTGTCTGCGGACCGGCCCAGCATGATGCCGCGGCCAGGGTACGCATGGTTCTGCAGATAGGCTGCAAGGTTCACAAGTTCCATATAGTGCCCTCCTTATCTGAATAAGGCCGGAGCAAGCCCCGGCCTTTTCGGTTACTTCAAAATATGTACAGTCCGGCCCTCGACCCGCAGCTTTCCTTGACAGAACAGAGCCACGGCCCTGGGCAGGATCACCCATTCGGCCTGCTCCATGATCCGTTTCTGGAGGATCTCCGGCGTATCGCCCTCCTCCACATACACGGCTTTCTGCAGGACGATGGGGCCGCCGTCGCACTCCTCAGAAACGAAATGCACCGTGGCGCCGGAGACCTTCACGCCGTATTCCAGCGCTTTTTCATGGACATGGAGTCCATAGTACCCCTGACCGCAGAAGGACGGGATCAGCGCCGGATGGACGTTCAGGATCGCGTTGGGGTAGGCGGAGACCATTTCCTCTGTGATGATGGTCATGAATCCGGCCAGCACCACCAGGTCGATCTCCAGGGCCCGAAGCTTCTCCACCAGGGCCACGGTCATGGCGCGAGCGGATGCGTAATCGGAACGGGCCACCACATAGCCGGGGATTCCGGCCTGTTTCGCCCGCTCCAACGCATAGACTCCGGGCTTGGAGGCGATGACCGCAGTGATCTCGCCGCCGGGGATCTCTCCCCGGTGCTGGGCGTCGATCAGGGCCTGCAGATTGGTTCCGCCGCCGGACACCAGCACCGCGATCTTTACCATAGCTCCACGCCCTTCTCGCCGGCAACGCACCGGCCGATGATGTGAGGCCGCTCTCCGCAGCGGATCAGCGCGTCGACTACGGCACCGGCGTCCTGCTTGGCCACAGCCATCACCATGCCTACGCCCATGTTGAAGGTGTTGTACATATCCCGCTCGGGAATGTTGCCCTTCTCCTGGATCATGGTGAAGATGGGCGGGACCGGGATCGAGGATTTCTGAATCTCCGCGCAGACGCCCTCCGGCAGCATCCGGGGTACGTTCTCGTAGAGGCCGCCGCCGGTGATGTGGCTGATGCCCTTGACCTTCAGACCGGCCTTCAGCAGCGCCTTCACGGGACGGACATAGATGCGGGTGGGCTTGAGCAGTTCGTCGCCCAGAGAGCATCCCAGCTCCGGCAGGACCGTCTTGAGGTCTGCGTTCTCAATGTCCAGCACCTTCCGCACCAGGCTGTAGCCGTTGGAGTGGATGCCGTTGGAGCCGAGACCGATCAGGATATCGCCGGGGACGATGTCGTGGCCGTCCAGGATCTGCTCCTTGTCCACGATGCCTACGGAGAATCCGGCCAGATCGTATTCATCCTCGGGGTAGAAGCCTGGCATTTCCGCAGTCTCTCCGCCGATCAGAGCGCAGTCTGCCTGACGGCAGCCCTCGGCAATGCCGGAGACGATCTGCTCAATGCGCTGGGGGACGTTCTTTCCGCAGGCCACATAGTCCAGGAAGAACATGGGGCTTGCACCGGCGCAGACGATATCGTTGACGCACATGGCCACACAGTCGATGCCGACGGTGGTGTGTTTGTCCATGAGGAACGCGATCTTCAGCTTGGTGCCCACGCCGTCGGTGCCGGATACCAGAACCGGCTCCTTCATTCCCTCGGTCTGGGGGGCGAACAGGCCGCCGAAGCCGCCAAGGCCGCCGATCACGCCGGGGATCTTCGTGCTCTCCACCAGGGGCTTGATGCGGTTGACCGCCTCGTAGCCTGCGGTCACGTCTACGCCGGCCGCGGCGTAGCTGTCACTTTTGCTAATGCTCATGTTATCTCTCCTGAATCGTTATTGGTTACTGGCCCAGAACGCGACGCAGAACTTCCTTGTATGCGTCCTCTACGCCGCCCAGATCCCGGCGGAAACGGTCCTTGTCCAGCTTTTCGCCGGTCTTGGAATCCCAGAGCCGCGCCGTGTCGGGGCTGATCTCATCTGCCAGGATGATGGTGCCGTCGGGCAGGCGTCCGAACTCCAGCTTGAAGTCCACCAGCGTGACGCCCACGCTTTTCCAGAACTCCTTCAGCGCCTCGTTTACGGCGAAGGCATACTTCTTGATGGTGTCGATCTCCTCAGGAGTGGCCAACTTCAGGGCAATGGCGTGATAGGCGTTCATGAGGGGGTCGTTGAGCTCGTCGCATTTATAGGAGAACTCAATGGTGGGCTGCTCAAAGACGATGCCCTCCTCCACGCCGAAGCGCTGGGCAAAGCTGCCGGCGGAGATGTTGCGGATGATGACCTCCAGGGGGACAATCTGAACCTTCTTCACCACCGCGTCGGTATCGTTGAGCTCCTCCACGAAGTGGGTGGGGATGCCTTTGCTCTCCAGGAGCTTCATGAAGTAGTTGGTCAAACGGTTGTTGATGGCGCCCTTGCCAAGGATCGTGCCCTTCTTCTGACCGTTGAAGGCGGTGGCGTCGTCCTTGTAGGAGACGATGCAGAGGCTGGGATCGTCAGTGGCAAAGACCTTCTTGGCCTTGCCCTCATAGAGCTGCTCTAACTTGTTCATAGTTTTGCTACCTCCATCTGTAAATTCTCATCTTTTTTCATAACAGCATCGGCCATTTCCGCTTTGTACGCCCGGAGCTTTTCCTGCAGGTCTGGTTCGGACAGGGAGAGCATCTGGACAGCGAGAAGTCCCGCATTGTCCGAGGCATTGACGCCCACGGTGGCCACGGGAATGCCGGAGGGCATCTGCACGATGGACAAAAGACTGTCCAGACCGTCGCAGAAAGAGGACTTAATGGGCAGGCCAATGACCGGAAGCACGGTCTGAGCCGCCAGAACGCCGCCCAGGTGGGCAGCCTTTCCCGCCGCGGCGATGATTACGCCGAAGCCGTTTTCCTCCGCGGTCCTGGCAAATGCCTCCGCCTGCGCGGGGGTGCGGTGGGCGGAGAGGACCTTCGCCTCAAAGGGCACACCGAATTTCTTCAGCTGAACCAGGGCGCCCTTGACCACGGGAAAATCGCTGTCGGAGCCCATGATGACTGCAACCTTTTTCACAGACAAAACCTCCGTTTTCCTGATTGTTTTTCATCTTCATTAAATCAAATTTCCTTGTTTTTTGCAAGGGTGGAACGATGGAATCCGGGATTTTTGTAGGGATGCACAGGGAATTGGAAAACCCACCTGAAAACTTGGGAAAAAAGTCATGCCGCAGTCCGTGGACTGCGGCATGAAAAGTCGATTACTGCTGCGCGGCATGGCGCTCCTGCGCCCGCAGGCGCTTCTTTTCCTCGGCCTTCTGGACCTGCTCCTCGAGCATCATGTCCTTGACCTTCATGAGCCGGGCGGTGTTGGAACGTTCGTTCTCGTCCAGCTTCATGGAGATATACTTGATGTTCTTTTCGTACTCGGGGATCATGATATACTCCAGGGCGTTGACGCGCCGCCGGGTCTTTTCGATCTCCTGAGCCAGAAGCTGCATGGTCTTTTCCACCTGGGCCAACTCCAGCATGTCCTGAAACACCTCGGAGAGGGCCTCCACCGCGTCGTCCAGTTCCCCGGAGGTCTGGGCGAATCCGTAGGGGAAGATCTCCGACGGATCGTCGTTGGCGGTGTGGAAGGTGTATTCCGGCACGTTGACGGACATGATGTTCTTGAACTTCATGTCCAGGGAGACGCTCTGCTTGGGGTAGCACAGGGCCTGCTCCAGCATCTCCGGGCTCATGACGGCGGAGGCCACGGTAAAGGCGCTGTGGGCCTCCATAAGCTTTTTCTCCACCTTCTGCCGCAGCTCCTTGTTCAGCCGGACGATGTCCAGAAACTGACGCATGAGCTCGTCCCGCTTGTCCTTTAAGAGCTTGTGGCCGCGGATGGCGGTGGTGCGGCGGGTCTTGAGCCGGGTCAGCTCCATCCGGGTGGGATTGATGGTTGTAGATGCCATATTCCCGCCCCCTTATTTCGCGTCCTCGGGCCAGTATTTTTCGATATACTTGGTGTTGATCCGCTTGAGCTCGGACTTGGGCAGGATGCTGAGGAGCCGCCAGCCCAGATTCAGGGTATCCTCAATGGAACGGTTCACGTCGTTGCCCTGGGATACGTACTGGTTCTCAAACTCGGTGGCGAATTTGGCGTAGAGCTTATCCGTCTCGGAAAGGGCGGCCTCACCAAGGATGGTCATCAGCTCGGCGGCTTCCTTGCCGGCAGAATAGGCGGCAAAGAGCTGGTTCATGGTGTTGGCGTGATCCTCCCGGGTCTTGCCCTCGCCGATACCCTTGTCCTTCAGACGGGAAAGGGACGGCAGCACGTCGATGGGCGGGTTGATGCCCTTGCGGTGCAGGTCCCGGCTGAGGATGATCTGACCCTCGGTGATGTATCCGGTCAGGTCGGGAATGGGGTGGGTCTTGTCGTCCTCGGGCATGGTCAGGATGGGGATCATGGTGATGGATCCTTCGCAGCCGATGCGGCGGCCCGCCCGCTCGTACATGGTGGCCAGGTCCGTATACAGGTAGCCGGGATAGCCGCGGCGGCCAGGGACCTCTTTCTTCGCCGCGGAGACCTCGCGGAGGGCCTCGGCGTAGTTAGTGATGTCGGTCATGATGACCAGAACGTGCATGCCCTTCTCGAAGGCCAGATACTCCGCGGCGGTCAGAGCCATACGGGGCGTGGAGATACGCTCCACGGCGGGGTCGTTGGCCAGGTTGGAGAACAGCACCGTCCGGTCGATGGCGCCGGTGCGGCGGAACTCGGAGACGAAATACTCCGACTCCTCAAAGGTGATGCCGATGGCGGCGAACACCACGGCGAAGTTGCCGGCCTGGTCGCCGAGCACCTTGGCCTGACGGGCGATCTGCGCAGCCAGAGCCGCATGGGGCAGGCCGGAACCGGAGAAGATCGGCAGCTTCTGGCCGCGGACCAGGGTGTTCAGTCCGTCGATGGCAGAGACGCCGGTCTGGATGAACTCAGAGGGATAGTTCCGGGCGGCGGGGTTCATGGGCAGGCCATTGATGTCCATGTAGGCGTCGGCCAGGATCTCAGGACCGCCGTCGATGGGATTGCCCATGCCGTCGAAAACGCGGCCCAGCATGTCTTCGGACACGCCCAGCTGCAGGGGATGGCCCAGGAATCGGACCTTGCTGCGGGAGAGGTTGATGCCGGTGGAGGAGTCGAAGAGCTGAACCAGCACGTCCGAGCCGTCCACCTCCAGCACCTTGCAAAGACGGACCTCACCGCTGGGCAGCTCGATCTCGCCCAGCTCGTCATAGGTGACGCCGTCTACGTTTTTCACCAGCATCAGAGGTCCGGAGACCTCAGAAATGGTACGATATTCCTTAATCATAGTCTTCCGCACCTACCTTTGCCACGATTTTCTCGATTTCTGCGGCCATGGCCGCTTCGATGTTTGCGTAAACCTCCACGTATTCGTCGTCGGGAACGCTCTTGGCCCGGCCAATCTTCTCCCGGGAGTCGATGTCGGTCAGATCCTTCAGGGCAGCGCCGCGGGCCACCGCGTCCCGGCAGAGCGTGTCGTACTTCAGGATCATATCCAGCAGACGGAACTGCCGGTCAAAGGAGGAATACCAGTCGATCTCGTTGAAGGAGTTCTGCTGGAGGAAGTCCTCCCGGATCATCTTGGCGATCTCCAGCGTCAGCTGGTCGTCCACGCCCAGGGAGTCCTTGCCCACCATCTTCACGATCTCGTCCAGCTCGGCCTCCTCCTGGAGGGTTGCCATGGCCCGATAGCGGTTCTTGGTCCAGTTTTTGTGGACGTTCTCATCCAGCCAGGGCTGGAGCGTGTCCATGTACAGAGAATAGGAGTTGAGCCAGTTGATGGCGGGGAAGTGACGGGCGTAGGCCAGGGAGGAATCCAGGCCCCAGAACACCTTCACGATCCGCATGGTGGCCTGAGAGACAGGCTCGGAGGTGTCGCCGCCGGGAGGGGAGACAGCGCCGATGGCGGTGAGGCTGCCCTGCCGGTCGCCGGTGCACAGGGTCTTGACCACGCCGGCCCGCTCGTAGAACTGGGCAAGACGGGAGGCCAGATACGCGGGATAGCCTTCCTCGCCGGGCATCTCTTCCAGACGTCCGGACATCTCTCGCAGGGCCTCGGCCCAGCGGGAGGTGGAGTCTGCGATAACAGCTACATCGTAGCCCATATCCCGGAAATACTCGGCGATGGTGATGCCGGTGTAGATGGACGCTTCCCGGGCGGCCACGGGCATATCGGAGGTGTTGGCGATAAGGACGGTACGCTTCATGATGGAGTCGCCGGTCCGGGGATCCACCAGCTCGGGGAACTCCCGGAGCACGTCAGTCATCTCGTTGCCGCGCTCGCCGCAGCCGATGTAGACCACCAGGTCCACGTCCGACCATTTGGCCAGCTGGTGCTGGATGACGGTCTTGCCGGAGCCGAAGGGGCCGGGCACGCAGGCGGTGCCGCCCTTGGCCACGGGGAACATGGTGTCGATGACCCGCTGGCCGGAGCACAGCGGCACATCGGGGGAGAGCTTGGTCTTGTAGGGACGGCCATTCCGGACGGCCCATTTCTGCATCATGGGGAGCTCCTCAATGCCCTTGGCGGTCTTGAGGATGCAGACGGTTTCCGTCACGGTAAAGGAGCCGGAACGGATCTCCTCCACGGTGCCTTCCACCCCGTAGGGAACCATGATCCGGTGCTCCACGACAGAGGTCTCCTGGACCGTGCCGAGGATGTCGCCGGCCTTGACGTAGTCGCCCTCCCGGACCTTGGGGACGAAATCCCATTTCTTCTCATGGTCGATGGGGGAAACTTCAATGCCGCGCTGGATGGTGTTGCCGCAGATGGCCATGATTTTTTCCAGAGGGCGCTGAATGCCGTCGTAAATGTTTTCAATCATACCGGGTCCCAGCTCCACGGACAGGGGAGCGCCGGTGGTTTCCACCACAGCGCCGGGGCCGAGACCGGAGGTCTCCTCGTAGACCTGGATGGAGGCGGCGTCGCCGCGCATCTCGATAATCTCGCCGATGAGCCGCTGGGGACCCACCCGGACCACGTCATACATATTGGCGTCCTGGAGACCCTCGGCCACCACCAGCGGGCCGGAGACCTTGACAACAGAACCGGTTGCCATTATATCAGTCCTTTCGGATAAATTCGCGTTGGTAATCAGAGAATGTCTGCGCCGACAGCCCGTTCCACGGCGCTCTGGAGCGCGGATTCGCCCAGACCGAGGGAACCGGTCTTCCCGGGGATCAGGATGATCGCGGGCGTGACCTCGTCCTTATACCGCTGGATCTCCGCGGCGATCTGGGAGGAGAGCTGTTCGGTGATATAGATGACCGCGTAGTCATTTCTGGCCAGCTGATGGAGCTGGCGACGGGCTTCGGCGGCCTCCTCGCAGGGGAAAACGTCCAGGCCGAGGGCCCGGAAGCCCAGGACACTGTCCCGGTCGCCCATGACTGCAATTTTATACATAAGCCTCACGCAGCCTTTCTCGAATGGAAGTGGTGGGGACGCCGGACAGCCGTCCACTCAGAATGATCCGAGCGGCGGTGATGTCGTTTTCCCGGGCGGCGGCGTAGGATACCAGCACCCCGTCCCCGAAGGGGATCATGCGGCTGCGCTGGAGCAGCTTATTCACCGCGTCGTCGCAGGCCTTCTCAAAGGCTGTCTGGGAGCCGCCCAGCGCGGCGGTATCGCCCAGAGCGGCGGCCTCTTGGAGCGGACCGGCGAAGACCGGCTCCAGCTTGGAACCGGAGGTCACCGCACCGGAGATCTGACTGCGGTCGATGTCGCCGCCCTCCACCAGCACGTCGCCCAGAAACTCCAGGTTTTTCTTCATGCGGATGGAACGCACTGCGGACCGGAGATTGGCACTGTCGATGAGCAGGCGTACATACTCCTGCAGAAAATCGCTGCCGGAGGCCTGGGCCGTTTCGGTCAGCTCCTGATAGTAGGCCCGGTCCAGCACAAAATCGCTGCGCTGGGGGTCTCCGGTGGAGGAGAGCACGTCCTGGGCCTGGGGGATCGCGGCCTGCAGGGCCTCGGACAGCTCGCCCAGCTCGCCCTTCCGGATGGCATCCCGGAACAGGTCCGGGGCGACCCGGCCCGCGTCCATCAGCAGCCGGGAGGGATCCTCTCCCGTGGCGGCGCATTTCACCAGGGCCTTGGCGTTGTGATAGTCGTATTTCATACGGAACACGTCCACGATCCGTCCATTGGGAGACAGTTCCGCCAGTTCCGCGAAGGTCTCCTCCCGGCTCTTTTTCAGGGACTGCTCCAGCGAGGCGGAGGTCAGAGGCTCCAGTCCGTCATAGCCGCACTCGGCGAGCACCTTGACGGCGTCCTCATTGCTCCGGGCCTCCAGCATCCGCTCCATCCGTTCCCGGGTGAGCATTTTGGATTCCAGCGCCCGCAGCCGGGTGGAGATAAACAGATAATCGGTGTCTTTCCATTTGCTGGACACGGCAACCCCTCCTTATTCAAAGAGGATCTGGGCCACCTGGCCGGACATCTGCTCCTTGAGCATCCGCACAATGGTGGGGAAGGTGCAGTTGGTTTCCACCTTTCCGTCCTGAATGTAGAGTCCGCCGGTGAATTCCCGGGATTCCTCCGCCAGAGTCAGCTCCGCGGTCTTTCCGGCCTTTTCCAGCTTTTCATTGGCGGAAATGACCACCTTTTTCCCGAACCGGGGCCGGTCTGCCACAGAGAGGATCAGCGCCTCCCGTCCGGTGACGGAGCCCTCCACAGCCAGCTTGCTCAGAAGATCCACATATTCCGGCTCCGGCATGTCCAGCAGCTTCTTCAGCGCCAGATCAAAGGCTTTTTCCAGCATTTCCTGCTTGGCGGAAAGCCGCAGTTTCCGGGCCTCCAGCTGTGCCACGTTGCCCATCCGCTCAATCCGCTCGGCTGCGTCCTGCTTGCCCTTGGCGATGCTTTCCGCGTATTCCGATTCCGCCAGCGCTTCGTAGCTGGCCCGGATCTCCGCAGCCTGCGCCTTGCCGGTGGAAAGTATGGACTGGCGCTCCCGGTCGGTGTCCGCCGCGATACGCTCGGTCAGTTTTTCAATACCATTCATAGCTGATCCTCCCCGATTACAGGGCGTTCATCAGCAGCAGGATGGTGGCCAGCAGGGACAGAATCGCATAGAACTCCACGATGCCGCAGAGGATGATGCCCTTGGTGGACTCATTGGGGCGCTTGGCCACAATGTTGATGGAAGCAGCGGCCACGCGGCCCTGTGCAATGGCGGAGAGCAGACCGCCGAAGGCGATGGGCAGGCAGGAGACAAACACGGTCAGACCCTGGGCCACAGACAGCGTCTGCATGCCGCTTCCGCCGAAGACGCCCATGACGAACAGGACGAAGAACCATGCCACCATGCCGTAAAGGCCCTGGGTGCCGGGGAGCACCTGAAGGATCAGGCACTTGGAGAACTGCTCGGGTGCAACAGAGATGACGCCGGTAGCGGCTTCACCCACCAGGCCGGTGCCCTTGGCGGAGCCGATGCAGCACAGGCCAACCGCCAGTGCCGCGCCCAGGAATGCGAGGCCGATGCCTCCGAATGCTTCAAAGAATGCTGCCATGATTATTGTTCCTCCTTGATAATATCATTGTATTTTGTTTGAATGCTCAGGGGCTGATAGGGCTTTCCACCCTCTTTATAAAAACGTCCGAAATACTCCAGGCACTGGAGCCGCAGGTCGTGCACATAGCAGCCCAGCAGGTTCAGCGCCAGATTCAGGGCGTTGCCGATGAGAGAGATGATGATGAATACCACCACGTTGCCGAATACGGAGCCCAGGGTGTTGAAGACCTGAGCGATGACGCTGCCGGAGAGCATCAGGGCCATCAGCCGCAGATAGCTGAGGATGTCCGAGAAGTATCCGGTGACGCCGTTGTAAACGGTGCCGATCAGGGCCGTGACCTTGCCAAAGCCCTTTGCATTGCGGGTGGCGCCGTAGAGCAGCATGACGCAGCCCACGATCAGCACCACCGGGAATCCGGCCACGGAACCCACGCCCAGCACGGCGAGGGCAATGCCTGCCAGGATCACCCACCAGGTGATCTCGTCCCAGAAGGCGTCCCAGAACTGTCCGTCTCTGGTCTTCTTCACCACGGAGACGGCCATGCCCGTGACCACCTGGATCACACCCAGGACCAGCGAACCCAGCAGGATCGCCACGGTGTCGTCCAGCGGCGTAAACAGATGGGGCAGGGAGGTCAGGGTGGTGTCAGGGTTGATGATCTTGGCGATCTGGGGAATGAAGTCACCCAGGAAGCCGCCGGTCATGGCGCCCCAGACCAGAGTGGAGATGCCGCACCAGAGGACCAGTTCCATGAAGTTTCTGGTTCCCTCCCGGGGCCTCGTCTTTTTCAGTACCACCAGCGCCGCTGCGATCATCAGGATGCCGTAGCCCATGTCCGCCATCATCATGCCGAAGAATACGATGAAAAACGGCGCCATCAGCGGGTTGGGGTCCAGTCCGTCATAGGCGGGCAGGGAGTACATCTCCGTGACCACGTTCATGCAGCGGGTCAGGAAATTGTTCTTCAGCTTGACCGGCACGTCGGGGATCTCCTCCTCGGTGGGGTCGGTCAGCTCATAGGCGCAGTCAAAGCCGCCGAGCAGCTCCTCGAGTCTGCCTGCGTCCGGCGCCGTGACCCATCCGTCCAGGAAAAAGCTCTGATCCGTGGACAGGAGCCGTTCCTTGCAGGACTCCTTCTGGATATCCTGGGTGATCCGGTCAAAGGCCAGCTGCAAAGCGGGACGATGGGTCCCAAAGGACCGGAGCGTCTCCTCCAGGCTCTGCTTTTTCTGCTCTAGCACCTGAATCTGCCCGGCATGGAGATCGTAGGTCTCCCGGGCGGTGCCGGTGATGCCCTTGAAGGAGGTGTTGCTGAAGCCATAGGACTTCAGAACGTCCAGCGCCTCTTCCGACTGATCCCTGTGGCACAGGAAAAAGAGGTAGTGCATCTCCGTGCCGGTGGAGGCCTCATAGAGTTCCGATGTATCTGCGTGGAGGGCCAGATCCTTCCGAACCGCCTCCAGATCCAGGCTTGCCGGGATCATGCCGAAGGCTGTGTACAGCGCGCCGGCGGAGCGGGTGTTGAGCGGAACGTCCAGACTGAGCCACGGCTCCAGCGTCTTAAGGGTCCCGTTTTCCCGCTGGATCTGATCGCAGGTGCCGGTCAGATCCTGACTGCAGGTCTGGATCTGCGACGCCGCATCCAGCGCCCGGTTCAGCGCCCCGTCGTCATAGAGGGCGGCCTGTTCCACCTGGGGCAGGGGACTGAGCAGACCGGATTTTGCCGGTACATACTGATCCAGGGTGGCAAGAGCTCCGGACACGAGACCGAGCTGCTCCTTCCGGCTGTCCAGCGCGCTCTCATCCCGGTGGACCAGGGCGGTCCATTCCGGGTCGGCAAGCTTGTCGGACTGCTCCGCCACCTCCAGACAGCCGAACTGCTGCAGGGCGTCAAAGAGCCGGTCCCGATCGGATTCCAGAGCCATCATATGCAGTCGCTTCATTTTTACGATTGCCATTTCAGCCCATCACGATCCTTTCTACGATGCACGCGGAGGCCTCGTCCAGCCTGCTCTCCGCGTGGGCCCGCAGAACAGCGCACTGGTTTTCCGCATGGTGCATGATTTCCTCCTGGTTGGCCGCCGCTTTGGCATCCGCTTCGGCCATCATGCGTTTGACCTCTGCGTCGGCTTCCTGGGAACGTTTTTCCTGAAAAGCGCGGCCGGAGGACTCAGCGTCCGCAATCATCTGCTTGGCCTCGTTTGTGGCGTCCTGAAGGGTTTGCCGGGCTTCCGCCTCGGCGTCGGCCACCCGTTTCATGGCATCCAGAGACATTGTATCACCGCCTTACATTGAAATGCCGCATACCGGTTTCCGGCAGCGGATATAATAACCTATTATCCATTATAACGGCTCAGGAAAAGGAATGTAACTGAAATTGTCGCATAAAAAACTTATAAAAACTATGCTGTAATAGTGCAACTTGCACAACAAAAGGGGATGAAAAACGGAGAAAAACCGAATACTGGAAACGGGTAAGCCGTATTCACGTTTTCGGTTTACCCTCGCCGGTTGAATTGCGCAGCGGAGGACACGGGTTCTTACAGATTCGCCCGGGAGAAGATGGACAAAACCGCCGCCCTTCGGGGCGGCGGTCAGGAAATCCGGATCAGTGATCGGCCTTTCCGTCTTTGGCGATGATGGCCCGGTTGATGGCGCAGAGGATCGCCCGGAGGGAAGCGCGGTTGATGTTGTGGCTCTTGCCCACGCCGAAGGCGTCCTTGCCGTCGGGGGTCTTCAGGTGAATATAGCACACCGCCTGAGAGTCAGAGCCGGAGGTGATGGCGTGCTCGGAGTAGTCCACAAAGGAGAACTGCCCGATGATCAGATCGGAGATGGCGTTGAAGAACGCATCGATGGGGCCGTTGCCCTCACCCTCAATCTCGATCTCCCGGCCCTTGTAGCCCAGAGCGCCCTGGAAGCCTACCACGGGATCCTCCCCATGGACGCCGGACTCGGTAAAGGTGTGACGCAGCAGACCGTAGGTCTTGTCCACCGCCAGATAGTTCTTGTCAAACAGGTCGAAAATCTGGCTGGGCAGCAGCTCGGTGCCCAGACGGTCGGTTTCTTTCTGCACGATGGCGCCGAACTCGGGGTGCATGGCTTTGGGCAGGGAGTAGCCGAAGTTGTTCTCCATAACGAAGGCGGCGCCGCCCTTGCCGGACTGGGAGTTGATGCGGATGATGGGCTCGTACTGCCGTCCCACGTCGGTGGGGTCGATGGGCAGATAGGGCACCTCCCACATATCGGAGCCGGACTCCTTCATGTACTGAACGCCCTTGTTGATGGCGTCCTGATGGCTGCCGGAGAAGGCGGTAAATACCAACTGTCCCACGTAGGGCTGCCGGGGATCGATCTTCATGCGGGTGCAGCGCTCATAGACGTCCTTGATCTTGTTGATGTTGGAGAAGTCCAGCTGGGGATCCACGCCCTGGGTGTACATATTCATGGCCAGAGTCACCATGTCCACATTGCCGGTGCGCTCACCGTTGCCGAAGAGGGTGGCCTCCATGCGCTCGGCGCCCGCCAGCAGACCCTGCTCCGCCGTGGCCACGCCCTCACCCCGGTCGTTGTGGGGATGCAGGGAGATGATGGCGCTGTCCCGGGAGGGCAGCTTCCGGATGAAGTATTCGATGCAGTCGGCAAAGTAGCAGGGCATCATGTTCTCCACCGTGGAGGGCAGGTTCAGAATAACCTTGTTCTCCGGGGTGGCGTGCAGATGCTCCAGCACCGCCTGGCAGATATCCACGGCGAAGTCCATCTCCGTGCCCATGAAGGACTCGGGGGAGTACTCGTACCGGAGGTTCATGCCGGAGGCGATGACCGGCTGGCTCAGCTCGTAGATCAGGTCCGCCGCGTCGGTGGCGATCTTGGTGATGCCGTCCATGTCCATCTTGAATACTACCTTCCGCTGGAGGGTGGAGGTGGAGTTGTAGAAGTGCAGGATCACATTTTTTGCGCCCTGGATGGCCTCGAAGGTCTTCTGGATCAGGTGAGGCCGGGCCTGGACCAGCACCTGGATGGTCACGTCGTCGGGAATGTGACCTCCCTCGATCAGTTCCCGGCAGATCTCATACTCCGTTTCGGAGGCGGAGGGGAAGCCGATTTCGATCTCCTTGACGCCAATGTCCACCAGCGTGTGGAACATCTCCAGCTTTTCCTGCAGGTTCATGGGATTGATCAAGGCCTGGTTGCCGTCCCGCAGATCCACGCTGCACCAGATGGGCGCGGATTTGATCTCCTTGTCGGGCCAGGTGCGGTCGGGCAGGGAGATGGGCTGGTAGGGGATGTACTTCTGATAACCTGGTTTCATAAAGATTCCTCCTCGAATCGTATATACTATATAAATAAAAACAAAAACCCCGGAACGCGTATGCGTTCCGGGGCGTAAAACTACGCGGTACCACCCGGTTCAGTCCAATTTGGACCCTCAGCCTCCAGTAAGGCTTAGACCTGTAACGGGGTCATCCGTTCCGCCCTAATAGACCGTTCAGGCGGACAGCTCCGGGGCCAGTATTGCACAGGACTTCGTGACCGGCTTGCACCAACCGCCGGCTCTCTGACACGAAGGGATCTGTCTTTCTCCCCATCGTTGCTTTTTGTTTTTTGTATACTATCACGGGAAAGCGCGAAAGTCAAGAGCCTTTCTCACAAAAACGGCTTCATCTGCTCAATATTCCGGTTTTCCGTCTCCAGCAGCTTCTTGGAGAGATCCGTTACCCGCTCGTCCCGGCCCATATACTGCCGGTGGTTCTGGATGGACTTGATGGCGCCCTTTGTGTTGCCGGTGATCATCATTTCCGCGATCTTCGAGGTAGAGGGCGGGTTGAAGGCGTTCATGGCCCGGCTCATGGCGGTGCCCATTTTCGCGCCCATGGACAGGGGCTCGGGCTGGCGGCCCCGTTCAGTGATCATCTTTGTGGCGGCGTCGCAGATCTCCCCGTATTCCGCCCGCTGCTGCCGCAGGGCGTCGGTCAGCGGCTGGCAGGCGGAGTGTTTCATCACCGCGTCGATGCCGCTCCGGCCCATGAGCGTGGTCTCCCGAATGTATCCCAGTAATTCCGTATCAGTCAGCATAGTTTCGGCTCCTTTTTGTGGTGTGGAGTTAGTATGCCGGGATGCAGGGATTTTATGCGGAAAAAAAGAAAAGGATCTGAACGCATCAGCGTTCAGATCCTTGGCAGGGGATGAGGGATTCGAACCCCCGAAAACGGAGTCAGAGGCACAGCCCGCAAAAGCGGGACACTCTTAAATTTCAATAGGAAAATCAACGCTAAAAATCCTTCTTAAACCGCAAATTAAACCGGAGCGGGAATTAAGCGGAAATCACGCGGAGCTGGGACCTAAGTTTGGCAGCCCGGCCA
Source organism: Oscillospiraceae bacterium (assembly GCA_017469795.1). GTDB lineage: Bacteria > Bacillota > Clostridia > Oscillospirales > Oscillospiraceae > HGM13006. Next base: position 55,580 of record JAFUFT010000051.1, on the reverse strand, counting down.
CGGGCCTTTCTGTCCTCCTCAGATTCGGCGGGGCGATCCGCAGAACGCTTCTTTTCTTCCGTTTCCTGCCTTGTGGCCTCGCCTGCCATGAATGCACCGAGACTACCGATAGCATCATGGAGATTGTCGGAAACGGTGTGCGTATAAATATTGGCAGTGACCGTTACATCTTCGTGGCCCATAAGCTCTTTTGCGATATTCAGAGCAACGCCGGAGGATTGGAGGTTGGTGCAGTAGGTATGCCGGAGGTCATATAGGTCAAGGTCCTGCGCAATGGCATGTTCCACGATCTCATTCCGATAGACCACGGCACCGGCCAGAATGTCCATGCGCTTATAGATGGCTTTCCAAAGACGGTAACGGCTGGATTCCGTCAGATGCTTTCCGTTTCGGTTGATAACGAATTCATCCGGCCCGGCGGCCCGGGGCTTCAATTCCTCCAGCAGTACGTCCGGGATTGGGACGTCACGTTCTCCGGCGTCGCTCTTAGGAGGGCCGATTATTGAGGTCTTATGCTTGAGCGCCTGCCGAACGTAGATCACCTTTTTATCAAGGTCAACAAACCGCCACTGGAGCACGTCTACCTCCTGCGGGCGCAGGCCACAATAGAGCATGATTTTCATATACAGTCCGTCCGGGCGCTCACTGGCGGCCTGCAAAAGAAGGTACGTTTCACGGGGCGTCAAGCTGCGGTGAGTCCCCTTCTTGCAGTCAGGGAGCACTAAATCTTCCGCCGGATCATCGACAATCAGATGATTTTTCCGGGCCTTATGGAAAATCTGTTTCAAGGTCATGCGGATTTTGGAGAGCTGGGAAAAGCTGCTGTCGGAATGGTCATTCAAGAACCGCTGTAATTCCGACTCGGTGATATTCCGTAGCTTCTTTGCGCCGAGTTCGGGGATAATGATTCCTTTTACGATCTGCTCATATCGCTTGTCATTCTCGGAGCCGGTCCCGTGGTAGGTTTGCAGCCATTCTTTTGCGAATACAGCCAACGTCACGCCCTGCCGCTTTTTCCGGCGGCCAGACTCCAACTCGGAACGGAGCTTTCCGGCTTTCTTGTATGCCTCCGCCTCCGTCTTTCCTGCAACCTGGTATTTTCGCCCCTCAAAGGAAATAGATGTGCGAAAATACCCGTCCTTACTCTGTTTTAATGACATTGAATTTACCCCCCAAATATGTTATATTGGGAGCGGAAGTTGCATTGCCAAAGTTTCTTCCGCCCCATTCCCGCTTCGGTGCTGGTAACACTGGAGCGGGATTTTTCTATCCACACCTGCTGTTTCGCTGGTGCATCCTTACGAATCGTTATGCGATTCCAAGCGTACAAATCTTTCGAATATCAAAATATTCTGAGACATCGACCCGGCGAAAGAAATACCTGCCATGCGGAACGTATTCAATGTAAGATCATTAGAATATGCGTTGCACAATCTCCACCCGTCAAGCCCCATATCGTTCAGCATAAAGGTAATTTTATCAACCTCCGCGACGCCGCTAATATGATCGCACATATTGATAACCTTATATTCGTAATAACCATCATAGCCCCTGGATGCAAGAGAATTTAGCCTATCAGCCATTGCACGGCGCTCTGACTCGGCGGTAGCACGTTGATGGAGAATTTGTGACCTTTCGATGGATGATAATCCGACCAACTCGGGATCGATAGATGGAGTTGGGCGAGATGACGTTCCGGCGCAGTCGGGGCACAACCCGGTGGGAGCCAGCTTGTCACACGACTTTCCACATGAAAAACAAATAGGCATTTGGACCTCCTAAAAATCTACATAAATGACATCATCTAGGCGTTTTTGGATGCGTCTTGCGCTGAATATTCATCTTGCATCAAGAGCCCTTCAATTTGCCCTATCAGTTTAATTTGGTCCCTGGCGTTTAGGCGACGGTATAAATCAAGCATTTCGGTTTCATTTTCTGTAAGAGTACTAACAATATCAGTCTGTTCCGATTCGACTTTCCCGCTACGAAGTAATTCAAATAGCTCGTCTTTCTCAGAATCACTCATAGCCTTCCACATGTTACCGATCAACACAAGCCTTGCGTCATTAGGGTCAAAAGCCAGAACGCCATTACGCATAGAATTGCTGGACCAGCCCATTAAGTAAGCTGGAGTTGTAGAAAGCGCTTCCGAGAGGGGCATTAAGAGGTCCCCAGGAACCTTTTCAATCTCGCCATTCTCGTACCTATACACGGTCGCGGGAGAAACGCCTAACATTTTAGCTACCTGTTCCGCAGAGAGGCCAACCTCCTTTCGGCGGCTTCTCATCCGTTCACCAGTAATTGATTTATTTTTCAATGGAAAATCACCACCTTTCTGTAAATCATTATAATCTATAACTTGCAAAAATGCAATAACATAATGCACGAAAGAAAAATAATTTGCACTTTTGCGAAAAAACTGTTGACATGATTTAGACGCAATGGTATATTACAATCAAATACTCGCATAAATGCGAGAACAAAGGAGGGACATAAAGATGCAAGTGAACATTGAGAAACTGCGAGGGAAAATGGCAGAGAACTCAACCAGTGGGACAGAGCTTGCAAAGGCAATCGGGATGGACGAAAGTACATTTTATAGAAAAATGAAAGCAAAAGGCCTCGCATTTACGATTGCACAAATGCACAATATTGTGGATAAGCTGAACCTTACTGACGAGGAGGCGATCTCAATTTTTTTGGCCGATAACTCGCATAAATGCGAGAAGTCAACAAACGGGCAACTCCAATAATACAAAAGAGGCTGGACGCATGAAGATCTTAATAGACGATTTCATAGAACTGTGCCATTCCATGGGGGCCTCACCCGGCGCAGTGGTTCTGGAAATACAAAAAAGAATGGAGGCAGAAGATTGTGAGATACGTTGCAATGGCCCTTGGCCTGGCGGCACTTGCCACGGTGATTGTAGGCATTAAAAAGGAACGCCCCGCCATCTACGTGACGGGGCAGATCATGGGCGTAGTTACGCTGCTACTGCTATACATGATACTTACGTAGGTCTGACTGCATTGCAAGAATCGCCGCCTTGTGTGCATCACTGAGCGCAGAAATAGACGCACTAGAATAATCGTTTCCCATCAGTTTAGAAACGTACAAAGCTATTTTCTCCTGGGTATCTGGAGAGGAAAACAGCATAGCTCCTGCGGAAGCGTCCTGAAGCGCTTGCATATCGTCAGCCGATGGGCGGACCGGATAATGGGAGGCAACTCCTAGAAGCCGCCGGAACGAATCGGCGCGGGCTACAAAATACAATTCAGTTGTTTTAACACGGTAGGCGCTCCTGTGGTTGATAAGTGCAGTAACAACAGGGGCAATGATTGCGGAAATGGCGGCAATCAGGGCAATGATAACAGTGACATCCAATTTAAGCACCTCCTTTCAGCCAGATTATACCACGGCGGAAGGAAACCGGCAACCGAAAGGAGAACACAATGGGAAAGTATGCAAGCGAAGTCCAGTGGCGAAAAGCTGAAATGGAGAAGGTGCCCAGCCGCATGAGAATCGCCTGGGCACTGGGAGCAATTAAGGGGATTACTGAGTTGAAGACCGCGCCGCGGGATAAGGTGGCGGCGATTCGCGCCACAATCCAGGCGCTTGAGGAACTGGAGGCACAAGAAGATGGCGACGAAGAATGAACTGCTTGCCTACATAAAAGAGGAATACGGCAGCGTAATGAACGCCACGAAGGTTACAAAGGCAATCGGCCTGGAGGATCGGAAGTCTGCCGTTTCTCTGTTGGAAGAGGCCGGAGTGCCGCACTACAAAATCGGGCGGCAGCGGATGTATCACGCAATCGACATTGCGAAATACCTAAACGCCTGCAAGGTAGAGGCGATATGAAGGGGGGTGAAAGCATGGCGTATGTAGGCGCTTGTCCAAAGTGCGGGATTCTGCTGGCCGGTGAGTGCGCCGAAGCAGACTGTGAAAAATGCGGATGGAATCCGGAGGTAAACCGGCAACGGCGGGAACAGATACATTGGTATGCACAGCATAAGATACTCCACCTCTGGGGCAGGGAAAACAAACCGGAGAGCGAGTCAGAAGCAGCAAGAAAGGCACTCAAATGGCTAAAGCTGGAGCTGGCCCGTATCGCTACATCCGAATAACCGAAAGGAGAACAAAATCATGACAGCAAAAGAAGCGACACCGCAGGATTGGGAGGCCCTGAAAAACCGCATCGAACGGCGGCACACCGGGGTATTTCCGGCGGGGACCGAGGAAACGGCAATCCAAGCCATAGAAAGCAATACCATGGAGCGGGCGGAAAACTGGCCCGGGACGGAGGACATAGACCTCTGGATAACGGTCATGAACCGCACTCAGCGGCGCAGCAAATTTCAGGATGAAACGGACCAGGCGATCCGGGCGGCGAATTGGACGAAGATAGAGCCGAAACCGGAAAGGCAGACGAACGATAGCGCGGAGCGCGAAGCCCTTGTACTGCTGGGGTCACTCATATTCAGCCTCGGAGCCGTAGCGGGGGTTATGCTTACGCTATTACTCCAGATCATCCTATGAGGGCGGAGCCATGGGAAAGCTTAACGAACTACTGTTCAACATCCTGACAATCGGACTGATTGTATGGCTCTGGGGAGAAAACGGACACTGCATATATGCCGGTGGACGGATGGAGGCGCTGGAGAAGTACGGAGAGTGCCGGGTTACAGGGTGGAGGATAGACGGGAATCAATTTCGGGCAAATATCATCACAAACGAGGTGGAGCGGGATGGACGGAAAGAAATATGACACATTCCCGGGGAGAACAAGACAGGACATTGAGCACTGCCTAAAGTGCATTTGGCACGGAATCCTGATCGACCGCTGGGTAACTTGTGAATACAGCCTTTCCGAGTACAACCATAAGAGAGACTGCCGGGGCGGCGTCGGGTGTCAGTATTTCGATGATGGGAAGGGGCGGAAACACAAAACAAAGCGAAACAGGCCGGAAATGGTAACGTGCAATCCAGGTGCGTTTCGGGCGCTGGTCCTGCTGGTAGGAAAAAAGCAGATGCAGGAAATCACAGGTTACTCCAGGACGGGACTGGATAACTGCAAACAAAGCGGGAGCATAAAAGCGACAGCGGCAAAAAAGCTACTGGATGAAACTGGACTGGACATCACTGGAGGGGAACTGATCCGTGGCAATAGATAATGTGTACTTCCGCTGCGGACGATGCGGGGAGAAAATCCGGCCATTTGACGGCGTTACATATCACGCGCCGCTGGAGCGGGACCCGATCCCATTACGGGCGCTACTGGCCCAAAGAGAAAAAGAGTCAGGCAGCCAGCTATGTGACGCCTGTTGGGAAATATTCAAAAACGGAGGACCGAAATGCAATTCACAAGGAACTGGGGGAATTATGACCCCATAGAAAAAGGAAGCCCCGGCAGCGCCGAAGCACTGACCGGGGACAACCGAAAAAAGAACATCTTCAATATACCAGATGTTCCCGGAAAAGTCAAGCCAAAGGGGACTATATATGGCGCTACGGTCTACTACCAGGGAAACAATGGGGAAATTATGGCCGGGACCGTGACAGGAGAATCGTGCCCGTGCATAGAACTGGAACGGCATCTCTACAAGGTCAAGCCACTCCTGGGAGACACTGAGTGGATTCCGGGGCAAGACCTATACCTGACAAAAGCGGAGGCCGTAAGAGCCGGAGAGCGGAGGGCACGATGGACGAAAAAATGAGCCATGGAATCGAATGGATACTTTCTTTCTTCCGTAACGCCAAAATACTTGCGGGTATGGCAGGAGCCGACCTGGAAGAAGCGGAGGGCGGGATGCAGGACATTCTACACGCGCTGGAATTTGAGGAATGGCCGTACCACGATCAAGCGAAACTGGCGAAAGAGTTGAAGCGAACCAGACGGGCCAGGAGGAAAGCGAAGAACGATTTAGAAGTCCTTGGCCTGATTACGGAATGGGCGACAGCCAACGACAAGGCTATTAAATCGCTGGAAAAACTGCTGGGGCAGGTCCGCAGGACGGAAAAGCTCCAGAAGAACCGGACATACAACCGGCGGACCGACGCTATTCAACGGGCGCTTGGAGAAGAAATAGAAAGGAGAACACAATGAAACCGATCTATGAACCGAAAGGGGCCGCAAAGGAATACGGAGACCTGGCCCTGAATATCTACACCGGATGCCCGCACAGGTGCTATTACTGCTTTGCGCCCGGCGTCCTGCGGCGGGACCGGGAGCTATTTCACAGCCATGTGGAGCCGCGACAGAACATCGTGGAGGAAACTAGGAAGCAACTGGAACGGGAGAATATCACCGGCAAACTCATTCATCTGTGCTTTACCTGCGATCCATACCCGACGGGCTATGACACCACGGCCACGCGGGAAATCATCAAGCTATTGAAGGAACACGGGAACCATGTGCAAATCCTGACCAAGGGCGACGGCAGCCGGGATTTCGACTTGCTGGATGAAAATGACTGGTATGGAATCACTCTGTCAGGAGGGGCCACCAGATCGGCCCATACAGAACCAAATGCCATAGAGCCGACGAAACGCATTGCCAAATTGGCGCAGGCAAGAGAGGCCGGGGCAAAAACCTGGGTCAGCTTCGAGCCTGTGCTTGACACTGAATATGTGTTTTCGGCAATCAGGCTGTGGTACCTGGCATTTGACAAAGTGAAGATCGGAAAGCTCAACTATCATCCATCGAAGATCAACTGGGAAAACTTTGGAAACTGCGCAGAACACATCTGCAAAGCGTTGGGCGTGAACTACTACATCAAGGACAGCCTGAGAAAGGAAATGGAGAAAGCGCAGGTGGAGGAATGAACCGGCGGAAAGCGGAATGGAAACATATTGAGCGGCAGCGGAAGGGCGAACGGCGGCGGCAGGCCCGGGGCGGCTCCAAGTTTGGAATGAGACAGACGAAAGGAGCGGCGGCATGGAAACCTACACGGATTTCTTAAAACGGAAGTTGGAGCGGGCGACGCCCTCCGGATTTCACAAGAATAAACCGGAAATCAATCCAATGTTGTTTGAATGGCAACGGGATATTTGTCATTGGGCGCTCCAGCGGGGCCGGGCGGCGCTGTTTGAGGACTGCGGCCTTGGGAAAACGGCACAGCAGCTTGAATGGGCGCAAAGCGTCAGCGACTACACCGGGGAGCCAACACTAATCCTTGCACCGCTGGCAGTGGCGGACCAGACACGCCGGGAAGGTGAAAAATTCGGATACCGTGTGACGGTGTGCAGAAACCAGGGCCACGTCCAACCGGGCGTAAATATATGCAATTACGAAATGCTGGAGCATTTCGATGCGCACAAATTCTCCGGGGTGGTGCTGGACGAAAGCTCCATCCTGAAATCCTACACCGGAACCATCAAGCGGCAGATCGTGAAAACATTCCAGGACACGCCGTACAAGCTATCCTGTACCGCGACGCCCGCGCCCAATGACTTGATGGAGCTGCTGAACCAGGCGGAATTTCTGGGAATTATGAAATCCAACGAGGCCCTTTCCTGCTGGTTTATCGCGGACCAGCGGAATTCCGGCCACTACCGGCTGAAACGCCATGCAGAAAAAGACTTTTGGCAATGGGTAAGCTCCTGGGCGGTTTGCATCGAAAAGCCGTCTGATATTGGATATTCGGACGAAGGGTACATACTGCCCCCCCTGGAGGAGAAAACCATCACCGTGGAGCGGGACGTGAAAGCGGACCCCATGGAGGCCCTGACGGAACAGCTCAATATGAACGCCACGGGATTCCATCGGGAGAAGAAAAAGACCATCCGGAACAGAGCCGCGGCTTGCCAAGGACTGGCTGGCCGTTCGAACGAGCAATTCCTTGTATGGTGCTATCAGAACGACGAAGCGGACCTGCTACGGGAATATCTTCCGGATGCGGTGGAGATTCGCGGCAGCGACAAGGTGGAGAAGAAAGAACAGGCGGCGGCGGACTTTGCCTCTGGGAAAATCCGAGTGCTGATCTCCAAACCGTCCATATTCGGCTACGGGCTGAATTTCCAGAACTGCCATAACATGATTTTCTGCGGGATGGACTACTCATTTGAGAGCTATTATCAGGCTGTCCGCCGGGTGTACCGATTCGGCCAGAAAAACCCGGTCAACGTCTGGAAGGTCATTGGAGAAAATGAAAAGGTGATCCTGGACGCGGTGAACCGGAAAGAGCAACTCAAAGCGGACATGAGCCGGAGCATGGCGGAGGCTATGCGAGAATTCCAGACCGGAGCGATCCACGGAAGGACATTCAAGCTGAACCTGGAGCGACAGACGGCGGCGATTCCGGAATGGCTGAAAAGCGAGGTAATTTAATGGAAATCAAAAGCGAAGTCAAGGAAAACTATGCGCTCTATAACGGGGACTGCGTAGATGTGGCCCGGCAGATGCCGGAGGGCAGCATACACTTTGAGATATTTTCACCGCCCTTTGCGAACCTCTATATCTACTCGGACGATCTCCGGGATATGGGGAACTGCAAAAATGAGGAGGAGTTTTTCACCCAGTTCGATTACCTGATCCCGGAGCTTTACCGGGTGCTGATGAATGGCCGCCTATGCGCGGTCCACTGCAAACAGCTTGCCAGGTATAAAACCACTCACGGGGCCGCGGGCTGGTATGACTTCCGGGGCGATATCATCCGGCATTTCGAGAAGTACGGATTCCAGTATCACAGCGAAGTAGTGATCTGGACGGACCCGGTGCTGGAGATGCAAAAAACCAAAACACAGCGGCTCCTATACTGCCAGCTCCAGAGGGACGCAAGCCATACGGGAATCGGTATGCCGGAATATCTGGTGATCTTCCGGAAATGGGAGGGTGACGGCAAAACGCCGGAGCCGATCCGCCACTACAAAACAGAAAAGGACGCTGAGAAGGACGGCGGGGACGAAAAGCAGGTTATGAATCTGGAGATGTGGCAGAAATACGCCTCCCCGGTATGGTTCGATATCAAGCGGACGGACGTGCTCAATGGGAAAGGCGCAAAATGCACCGAGGACGAAAAGCATATTTGCCCGTTGCAGCTTGAGGTGATCCGGCGGGCAGTCCAGCTCTGGAGCAATCCGGGGGATATTGTTTTCACGCCGTTCCTGGGGATCGGAAGTGAAGCCTATGTTTCCATCCAGGAGGGCCGCCGGGCCGTAGGCGCGGAGTTGAAACCGAGCTATTTCGATCAGGCTGTAGCAAACGTCAAAGAGGCGGAGGGAATGGACCAGGTGAGCATATTTGACATGGAGGAATCGATATGAGCCAGAGCAGAGAACATAAACGCCGGTACAATCAGCGGCTGGAGTATATCGCCGCCTTTCAGAAGTGGATGGACCGGGAACCTCCGAGATGGAAACTCCTGGCTTGGCGGCGCTGGAGCAAGGAACGGCCTCAGTGGAGGGATTTTGAAAGATGCTGAAAGCAATCCCTGTTGAACTTCGCACAGCGAATGAGTTTGTGGCACTTATGCACAGGCATCATGATCCGGTCCACAGAGACAAATTCCGAGTGGCAGCTATCAATGAGAATGGCGAAATAGTGGGCGTGGTCCAAGTCGGGAGACCGGTTGCGCGTGGAAATGACGACGGACTTACGGTGGAAGTTGTGCGCCTCTGCACAGACGGGACAAAGAACGCCTGCTCTTTCCTATATGCGAGAGCGGCCAAAGCTGCAGATGCACTCGGATACAGGAAGATCATCACATACATACTTGATTCCGAGGACGGCACAAGCCTGAAAGCGGCGGGCTGGCACTTTGAAACAGAAACCAGGGGCGGAAGTTGGAACTGTCAAAGCAGGCCGAGACAGACAACCGCACCAACGTGTAAAAAACAACGATGGGCCAAAGACCTTGGAGGAGGGAAACGATGCTGACACTTCCAATCAAGAAGAAGTGGTTCGACATGATCCGGAGCGGGGAGAAAACCGAGGAATACCGGAAAATGTCAATCTACTGGGCCAGACGATTTGAAAAGCTGTGGGGAAAGGACTGGCTCCAGATTGCAGACCTGGGAATTCCGTATGAAACGGCATTCCCAGGGGACAACGGACTCCGCGCCGTGAGATTCCGGAACGGATACCGCAAGGACAGCCCGGCAATCGTGGCGGAGTGTACATTGACCGCGGGAGTGGGAAATGAGGACTGGGGCGCGGAGCCGGGAGAGAAGTATTTCATTCTGACAATTTACGCATGGAGGGAACACGATGGAAATCCATAGAGGCGATATTTTCTACATAGCCAAGGGCTACAGCACAGGGAGCGAAATATTCAGCGGTAGGCCGGGAATTATCGTTTCCAACGACAAGCAGAACAGGACGAGCGCGGTGGTGGAGGTCGTTTTCCTGACCACCAAACAGAAAATACCGATGGACACACATATTTGCATCACGTCGGCTCCGAGACCGTCCACGGCAATCTGTGAGCAGATAAATTCCGTAGCCGTGGAACGGCTGGGGGAATGGGCCGGGAAGGTGACAAAAGCGGAGATGGACGCCATAGAGCGGGGCCTACTGCACTCCCTGGGGATGGACAAGGTGGACCCAGAGACACAGGCAGGAACAGCCCAGAAGAAACCGGAGCAGACCGGCACGGATGCGGAAGTCTGGAAAGCGAAATTTGAGCTGATTCACAAAATGTATGAAGACCTTCTGGAGCGGGTGACGGGATGACCGAAAAAGACAGACAATATAAACGAATTTGGCAGCAGAAACGCCGCGCCGCATTTCGGAGCCAAGGTCTCTGCCCGGAGTGCGGCAGGGAAATCAGCGGTAACTATAAACGGTGCTTTGAATGTAGAGTCAAAAACGCCAAACATCAGGAACGGTGGAGGAGAAACGAATCATTCGGCACTGCCGCAGGAGAACCGCAAAGACTGGAGCGAAAGCCATGAAGAAACAATTCAGCGGACAAATCTCAATTCTGGATGAAATTATCGTGGACAACTTCGCCGGAGGCGGCGGAGCTTCCACGGGGATGGAGTTGGCGACAGGCCGCCCGGTGGCGATTGCTATAAACCACGACCCCGCCGCAATCCTAATGCACAAGACCAATCACCCGTACACAGAGCACCTGCAAGCATCCGTCTGGGACGTGGACCCGGAGGAAGTGTGCGGAGGACGTCCGGTGGGACTTGCTTGGTTCAGCCCCGACTGTAAACACTTCTCAAAAGCCAAAGGTGCCGCCCTGGTGGACCGGAATATCCGGGGACTTGCTTGGATCGTCCTGCGGTGGGCCGGGACCGTCCGGCCGCGAGTGATTATCTTGGAAAATGTGGAGGAATTCCAGACATGGGGGCCTGTGCGAAAAGGAAAGCCGGTGAAAAGCAAATCCGGCCAAACCTTCCGCAGGTGGTGGCGGCAGCTCCTTGACTTGGGCTATGAGATCGACCACCGGGAGCTTGTGGCGGCGGACTATGGAGCGCCTACCACCCGGAAGCGGTTTTATATGGTGGCGCGGTGCGACGGGCAGCCAATCAAATGGCCGGAGAAAACCCACGGACCGAAAGACAGTCTGGAAGTCAAGAGCGGGAAACTCCTACCATGGAGATCGGCGGCAGAGATCATCGACTGGTCACAGCCCATGTATTCCATCTTTGCTTCCAAACAGGAGATCAAGGAGAAATACGGGGCGACAGTTGTTCGGCCTTTGGCAGCCAACACGCAACGCCGGGTCATTCGTGGGGTGGATAAGTTCACCCTCAAGAGCGGGAAGCCGTTCCTTGTCCCGGTGGGATACGGAGAACGGAGCGGACAGGCTCCGCGGGTACATAATATTGAAGATCCTTTGCCGACGGTGGTATCCTCCGGAAAGCACCATCTGGTGGAGCCGGTCCTTGCTCCGGCAACCTTCCCAAACACGGCAAATTCCGTGGGCGCTCCTGCCAGTCAGCCGGTCATGACCATACGCACGGGAGGCGGAGGCGGCCAGATACTTTCGGCGGCAAATCTGATCCAGTACCACACGGAACAGACGGAAAACGTTCGGGCAAACGGCATGACTGAGCCACTTCCAACTGCGGACGCCTCCAACCGGTACGGACTGATTTCTGCAAGCCTGGTGGAGTATTTCAGCACAGGCAGACCGCTTGACATCCAGGAGCCAATGCACACGGTCACTTCCCATGACCGGGAGGCCCTGCAATCTGTTGTGTTGCAGCCGTTTCACGCAGGCGGATATCACGGAAAAGGGAATCTCCCGACGGAACCGCTGAACACAATCACATCCGCAGGCGGCGGAGGGCTGTCCATGTCTGCCGCCCATGTGGTGGAGTTTAAGGGGCAGGACGTTGGACAGGACGCACGAAAGCCCCTGAGAACCATCACGGCAAGCGCCGGAGAATTCGCGGTAGCCGGTACGATTATTCGCAAATACCAGCCAGACACCGATCTGGGATACTGGCCGGAGGTCAGGGCACTGCTGAATAAATACTGCGGCTACGCGTTGGCGGAGGATGAAATCATCCTCCTGAAGATTGACGGGAGGTACTGGTACATCCACGACATCATCATGCGAATGCTGACGCCGAGAGAGCTGTACAGCGCCATGGGATTCCCGGCAGACTACAAGATCGAGCGGGACTATAACGGAAAACCATATCCAAAGAGTCAGCAGGTGGCCCGATGCGGGAATGCTGTATGCCCGGCCATGGCGGAGGCAATCGCCCGGGCCAACATGCCGGAGATGTGCGGGAAGAAGTACCAAACTATGGCGGCGCTGGAAAACGATATTGCGGTTTAGGGGAGCGAGAGTCAATGCACACGGGGGATCGCACCAAACAACGAAAAAAGACAGGAGGACTGACGGATGGAACGTGAAAAATTCGGGATGCTAAGCGCCTTTCAGCCTACGCCAGATTATACTAACTCGTTCGGGCCGAGGCATAACGGGTATGGTTATGGGTGCAACGCGGGGATATCTGCGCTGTACATGGGATACAGTGGCAATGCCTACTTATCGGAGGCGGGCCGGGGAATGCAAGGGGCTGTGCATGCTGGGGTTTCGCTGTATCTTGCGGGAAAGGATGGCTGACAATGGATAGGCTGACATACTACAAGGACGGAAAGCCATATCTCCACAAGAACGATGGCAGTAAGAATTATATGCGCAATGCAGACATTGAGGCCGTACGCCGTCTCGCCGCCTACGAGAACACGGGACTGGAGCCGGAGGAGCTGGATGATTTCGCACGGCAAGCCTGCAACATACGAATGATCGTCGGGTGCAAAACGCTTGCGGAATGCTACAAGTTGGTGGAGGATGGCCGCCTGATCATCCTGCCGTGCAAGGTGGGGGATACGGTGTGGGAACGTGACGGCGCGGGGTTCTTGTATCAGTACACCGTGACGGTTGCCTATTTCACCAATGGGAAGGTGATATTTGATACCGATGGAGGCGTCTGCTTTAGTGCGGAAGCTATTGGAACAAGTATATTCTTTGCCCGCGAGGAGGCGCTGGGAGGTGAAATAGATGGGTGAAGAATCTGAGAAAAGGCCAATCTTAGTGTATAACGGAGAACGGTTTATTTGCGAAGTTTCTGCGGCGCTGCCAGAAATCAAACTGGTCCCGGAGACTATAGGGGGAACGGACGGCACTTCGCCCCTGGACACGTTCAGCATGAAAGGAACGATCTACTTGAAGATAAAGGACACAAAGTGCAAGACGCGAAAGCGGTTTGTGAAGCTCCTTATGGCGAACGGATGGAGCCGAAACGCAGCAAACTATCTGGCTGGAAGACTCAAAAAAGGGGCCTCATACAAAGAGGCATACCAATTTCTGAAACTGAGGACGCTGATATGATGCCTGACATTCGGAGAATCTTTCATCCGACGCCAGAGGAAGAACGGGAGGACTTCCGAAATCTTGCGAAGGTCATTCGGTTCTGCATAAAGATAAAAGCCTGCTGCACCTGCAAGCATTACATCATCATCCCGGGCTATCATCCGGGATTTGTGACCGGCGGAGACAGTGAATGCGACACTGGGCGCTGCCCCATCGAAACGTGCGAGGAATACGAACTGGACCCGAAAGAGCTGGAAAAGGTCCGAGAATGCGAAAGACGAGGAGGGAAAACAGACGATGTTCGACGGAAAATACACCCCGCTTGTGGACCAGATGCCGGAGAAATATACAAAGAAATACTGGAGCGGGACGCCGGTAGGCTGCGCGATCTGCAAGCGCGGGAACGTAACGCTTCTCAAACGGGACGGAAAGCGGATATGCCGGGACTGCAACGCCATGATGCAGCGGGCGAAGGGGCAGAGAGGAGAAAAACCATGACAAAGAAATACTGCGATATCTGCGGCGCGGAAATCACACCGGAAAACGTGCCGGACCGGCCAATCCGGGAGGCCGTCAAAAACATCCGACTGGCCGCGGGAGTCAAGGATACCTGCGCGGAGTGCGCAGACGCAGGGGCGAAGATCGACCAGAAGGAAATCCTGCTGGAGGCGTGGAAAGCGGCCATAAAACCGATGCAGGAAGAAGAAACAGAAGCCGCCGGGGAATAGACGGAGACAGCCGAAAGGAGATCAACATGGAAAAAGCTAAATTTCAAATGAAAACGCAGGAAATCGAGGTAAAGATCGAGGGCACAGAGCAATTCGTGAAAGAACAGGCCAACAAATCCAGAATGGTCTATGCGGCCATGATTGCGAACACGAAGGGGACCGAAACGCCGCCTGTTATTTTGAGTCCAGGCGCACAGACGCTTTCTGCGGGGCGGGTGGTAGCTCTGGATCAGGGGAACCCGTGGATTGACCATGACGTGGTGGCAATCTATGACAAGGTGGGAATCCCGTCCTTTATGCACAGATTCCGAAATATATCCAACAGAGAACTTTTCGGCGGAAGTGAGAACACAAACGCAGTGTTCGTCATCGACGGCGAGGAATACGACGAGATTTACATATCCGTATATCCGAACTGCGAGATAAACGGAAAGCCCTATTCCCTCCCCTGGGCGAAGCCGTGGACCGGACTGACGCTGGAGCAGATGGAGGAGGCTTGCTTCTCCAAGGGCGAGGGGTGGCATATGCTGACGGCACCGGAATGGGGGCTCATGGCAAATCTGAGCCTGAAAAACGGGACGCTGCCCCACGGAAATACAGACTGCGGGAAATTCCATGGGAATCCGGAGGAACGCGGGGAACTGTGGGAAAACGGTCCGCTGACCGTCACCGGCTCCGGTCCGGAAACCTGGACCCATGACCACACCATGACGGGCGTACATGACCTATGCGGGGGCATCTGGGAGCGGGTCCGGGGACTGCGGCTGAAAGATGGAAAGCTCCAGGGGGCGGATTTCAACAACGCCGCCTCAAGGGATCGGGACCTGTCGGAAAATGGGGAAGATTGGGTGGACATTTGGGATGACGATGGAAATCCGGTCTTTATTTCTGCCGAGGATGGGAGAATCCGATTTACGAATGGAACGTGTATCAATGGATGGAGCGGGGCAAAATGGGAGGACGTCCAATACGATGTGAAATCGGAGGAGCTACGGGAACTGGGAATATTTCCGGGAGATCCAAACAATTATCTGTGGGCCGATACCGAGGGCGAGCGTATGCCGATTGCTGGCGGCGACTGGAACAGCGCCGCCCTTGCGGGCGTGTTCTACTGGAACCTGTACTACTCTCGGTCCGACGCCTACAGCAGCATTGGCTTCCGCTCCGCTTTTTACCGGAAAGGTAGCGGAAAACCCATTGCGCCCTGAGACCTGAGATACTGCGTCCTGAACGGGCGGCGGAAGCCGCCCGCAAAGGGGAAAGGACTAGATATGACGAACGAAAACCAGACGGCCATGGAGCAGCTTATGTACGCGGCGGAAACAGTCAAAAGAGAGTTGCAGGAAAACGGATCATGGGAAAGCAGATACAAATCGCTTGCAGCGACATACAGCCAGGAACATCAGGAGCGGTTAAAGCTGCTGACCGAAAATGCGAAGCTACGCATGGAAATGACGCGGTTGAACAAAGAGCGGGAAATGCTGTGGAAAACCGTGGACCGGATGGAACGGGAAAAGTCGGAGATGGACAGATACTCCATCACGCAAATCGTAGCAACAAGAGGAAACCGAGCGGCGCTCCAGATCATCGACGGGAAAACGGGGAAAATCGGGCTTGTAGCCATTGAAATTACCGCGGACGGGAAAGTGAGGGGCATAGGATGAAGTTACTGCTGAAGCTGAAAAGGTGGCTATTGCACTGGGCTGGGGTTCCCTATCTTCCGGGAACGCCCGGCGAAACATACGAATACGTCTTGCCGCCCAAAGCAGTTTCCGTTGAAACGCTTGAGGCGCAATTCATCCAGCCGCGAGATTGCTACATAACGCAGCATGAGCCGACCGCAGAATTCGAACGGCAAATAAGAAGGAAATTGGCGGAGAAACTGATTTGCGCCATGCAGGACAAGCCGGGGGCTATTCGATTTGAACGGACGGAAGGTGTTTGCGGGGAACTGCGATACGCGGCAAGAATCAAAATCATGATTATGGAGGAATAGCACGATGAAGCTGAAAAAAGTTGCGGCGCTGTGCAAGAAGCACAAACAGGCGGCGATCTTCCAGCAGTGGAAATATCCATCCACGGGCGGACCGCGCTATTTGGCTAAACAGTTCATTTCAGACGGATATGCGGCGTACTCCGCGTATGGACTGCCGGAGCTGACAAAGGAAAGCCTCCTGCGGATTTTCGACGTAAAAGAGGAGGACTTTGAAAAGTGGCGGGTCAGCGTGGACGAGCTGCCGGACTCGCTGGACTTCCGTGACGATATCGACGATGAAATCAGGATCGAGACATTCTATTGGCCGGTTGTGCGGAATGAGGAAACCATATACGTTTTTGGAACAGAGGGAAACGGCGTCCTGTTTGTGAAGGAGGACTACATTGCCGCAGCGGGAGAAAGCGGATATCGCACTTACTTTGAACGGCGGACCAGGGAATCCGGAAATCCGTATATCGCCGTCAAGAACGGGGTCATGCTGGAGGCGATCATACTTCCGGTGAACATCCTGACGGAAAGCGTCGTTCAGGACTATCGGGACCTTGCTTTCCGGATGCAGAAGGAGCTTATCAACCGGGGACTGCCGAAGATCACACTGGACCGGGAAGAAATCCAGATGGCGGACGAACCGGAAGAGCCGGAGCAGATGGGGATATAGCCATGAGATACACGCTATACAGGCTGAAAACCCCATACGGGGAACCGGAGGAAACGATCCTGGAAACCGACTACCGCCAGGAAATGGTGGAGAAAGTTTCCAAGCTGATATTCTCCGGGGTGGAGGTATCTATGCTACGAATGGTGGAGGACAAATCCATCCAGGACGTGGAATATCCGCCCATGTATGAGGGGGTATTTGACTGATGCAATATGACGATATCTCCCAACTTCCGCCAAAATATCAGGAGCAGGCCCGGCGGAAACTGGCAGCGCAGGAGCAAAAAACGGACAGGGCAAAAGATACGACTACAGCGTGGACAGAAACCATGACAAAGGAACAGTGGGAATATCTGAGTCTCAATGCAAACAGCGTCATGCCGTGGCCCGTCGGGGAACCACCGGCCCGGGAATCCGACCGGACGAAATCCAAGTACAAAAACCAGAAAACCGAAGTGGACGGCATCCCATTCGACAGCAAGAAGGAGGCCAGGCGGTTCCTGGAACTGCGGGGAATGGAGCGGTGCGGCGCAATCTATGACCTCCGATTACAGGTCAATTTCACGTTGATCGAAGGGTATACAAAGCCAACCGGGGAGCGGGTAAAGCCGGAGACATACAAGGCGGATTTCACATATTACAGACCGGATGAAAACGGGGACTTCACTATTTATATAGTGGAGGACGTGAAATCCAAAGGGACCAGGACGGAGAAATACAAGATCAAACGGAAACAGATGCACGACAAATTCCATCTGGAGATCACGGAGGTATGAAATGAAGCTGTTCTTCATAGCAGCGGGAATCGTGTTCGCGGTTTGGGTAATCGCAACCAGCTAGTAAAAATTGGAACTTAACAGGAGGGGCCGGACACGGCGACGGGCGGGATTTTCAAGCAGAGGCGATGGCCTCTGAATCAGGCTTGTAAGGTGTATTAAGTTACGGACGAAGGATAATAACCGGAAAAGGAACAGAGCCATGCTACTAAACACACACACCACCTATCGGGAGAAGAAATATATATGCGGGTCATTTCTGGATATATATATCTATCCAGTACATCCCCAAAAGGGGCGGCCCGCCGGGAGGCGTCGCAGTAAGCGCAGACCCAGCAGAGACACACAGAAAAAACTGAACCGGCGTCATGCTACGGAAAAGCTGGCCCGGCTGGCCCATACAAATTTCACAGAAAACGAT
Organism: Oscillospiraceae bacterium; assembly: GCA_017469795.1. Taxonomy (GTDB): domain Bacteria; phylum Bacillota; class Clostridia; order Oscillospirales; family Oscillospiraceae; genus HGM13006. Next base: position 37,220 of record JAFUFT010000051.1, on the reverse strand, counting down.
CTGGCGCTGGAGCTGGACTATGCGATCAATCCACCGGACAAAGAAACGGCCCTAAAGGACCTGCAAAAATTCCTGCGGAAAGTCCGATATCGCTATAAAAAGCTGGGGATCGAGCTGAAATATCTGTGGGTCCTGGAGGTAACGAAGCGGGGCCGGTATCACTTCCACATGATCCTATCCGGGGGCATGGACCGGGACGCACTGGAAAAGCTATGGGGCCACGGATGGGCCAACACAAAACGGCTGCAATTTGACGAGCACGGCCTTACGGCGCTTTCCCACTACATGACGAAATCCCACCGGGAGGAGAGCGAAACCAGGCTTACCTACCGGAGCTATAACGGCAGTAAAAACCTGATCGACCCGGAACCAGAGTATAACGACAGCAAAATCCGGTCCAGAAAGCGGGCGGCAGAGCTGGCGGACATGGACTGGAACACCTGGCACGAAATATATCCGGATTATGAGGTTGCGGACATTCGCCCGTTCCACTCGGACGAATACGGCAGCATATACATATTTGCGCGGCTGAGAAGAACGGACGGCGAAAGGATTCCACCAAAACGACGAAAGGGGAAATGAAAATGGCAATGGTAAGATGCGACGCCTGCGGGGCCATGCTGGACCCGAAAGGATTCAGAAAGCGCCATCGGACGGAAGGAGACCTGGAGATAGATTTCTTTACCTGCGGGCGCTGTGGAAAAGAGTACATCGGATTTCTCTCAGACGGGGATTTGCGGCAGATGCTCTGGAGAATACGGCGAAAGCGGCTAAAAATCCGACTGATGATTCAAAAAGGATTCAGACGCGGAGCCATTCGGAAGGAAGAAAAGGCGCTGGAGCGCATGAGAAAACGAGCGATCCAGAAGGAGCAGAATCTAAAACGGCGGTACGAAGAAGGAGGGGGAACGCTTGGACAGGCAGCGGAGAAGGGACCTCAAACGGCAGATTCGGCGGGCATTCACGGTGTACCGGATCGTGGAGACACTTCCGGCCAGGTATCGGGACATAATCCAAGCGACGGTGACAACGAAAACGGATTGGAACAAGATGCAGGAAACGTATTACTACTCCGAGCGCCAAATGAGGAACATTCTGAATGAAGCGCTGGAGGAAGTGGACCGCAGACTCCGGGATGGAGAAAAACCAACCTGAACCGGGGCGAGGGTACAATATTCCGCGCGCGCGAGGACGGGGCATTTTGCAGACACCGGAAAAATGGAATCAAGAAAAAAACCGGACTGAAAAGGTTCGGGCAATTGCGATATTCAAAACGGGAACAAGGGAGAGGTGAAAAGACCGTGGGAAAACGGAGACCGGAAAGGGACCAGGCGAAGGAGATATGGGAGAAATCCGGGGGTAAAAAGCCGATCCGGGAACTGAGCGAGGAGCTGGGCGTCAGCCAAGGGCAGCTCCGAAAATGGAAAAGCGAGGACAAATGGACCCCCAAGAAACCCAGGGGCGCACCAAAGGGGAATCAGAACGCCAAGGGACACAGGGGGCCGAAGGAGAAAACCGGCCAGGGAAACAGAAACGCGCAGACCCACGGGGCCTACGCGCAGCCGGACGAAAGCAAATTCACACCGGAGGAGCTGGAGAAGCTGGAGGAAATCCAGGACAATATGCTCCGGGACCTGGTGAAAAAGTATATGGACCTGCAAAAACGGATCGAGGAGCTGGAGAACGAGCCAGAGGAAAAATTCATCACCGGCGGGATTGACGGATTCAATCCTATGACATTCTGGGATCACAAACGGAAATGGATTGAAACGCTGGAGCAGCGGTCCCTAAAAATCCATGCCAGAATCCAGAAGTACATCGACCAGCAGCAGGCCAGGGAAAGTCTGGCCGTCCACAGGGAAATTTCCATGGCAAACCTGCAATTCCAGAGAGAAAAGGCCATCGGCGTATTCGATGACCCGGAGACAGAGCAGCCGCCGGAGTGACCTCCGGCGGATTTTTTTTCACACTTTCGGCGGAGTGTAGACCTGCAAGAGCTCCTGGATCATCAACCGGAGATACACAGGGCAGGTCCGGCGGCCATTGGTCCAGTCCTCCATCGTGCGGTAGGAAATCCCAAAGCGGCGGCAGACATCCCGGCCAGACATCCCGGCCTCCTGGAGAATTTCCGGCATGGTGCGGTTGACAGCCGAGGACAATTCCTGAATCTCTACGGCGGCCACATGGGGATATGCGGCGGCCAACTCCGCAAGAGAGGATTCCCCCGCCATTTTTATCATGTCATGGTAGATATTTTTCATACAATCAGCCTCCATTGCTATATTACCACGGCAGCGCCGCGCAGACAAGACCCGTGGGAAAATCCATCAAAAAATCCATGAATTTTTCCATCAAAATTTCCACCGAAAAATCCACCGGGATTTCCATCCAAAAATCCATTCAAAAATCCATCCGAAAATCCATCGAGGTTCCCGCGGGAACCGCCGGGAAAGCCGGACGGGAACTCAACGTTCCCAGCGGCCCTTCTCGATATCCATTTCCGCCTGAATTCCGGGGTGGGATTTCACATAGGCGTGAAAGTCGGATATGGCCTGCCGCCGGGCAGTGCCGGGATATTCCTTCCGGGAAATCTGCTCCGGCTTCACGGTGGAATCCTCATAAACTTTCCACTCTTCCAGATAATAGAACACCTTCCCGTCACGGAGACCGCGCCGCTCCCGGCGGAGCTTCACCATAGGCGTATACATGAGGGAATAGAGATATTGCATCCGCTGAAAGTTTTCCTGCCGGAGATTCCGGAGCGTTTCCAGCTCCCTTTCCAGGTCCGAAATATACTGGGCGTATCTGCTGTCCTGATACTGGCAGTCCTTGACGGTATAAAGGGATTTCGGATTGCGGAGGTAGATATAGTGGTTGTGCTGTTCGTCGTTGCGGTAATCAAACATAATTCCATCGTCCTTTCGTGTATGTGTGTATATATGCACCTATGCGCCTACGGGGCACACATAGGCCCGTGGGCACATACCTGCATATATCCCAATAAGCATAGGGGCACAGGAAAAATCGGTCAGCGAACGGAGGCCAGGGCGTGGCCGGGAAAATCCAGGCGGAATTTCCACCACAGAACCGCCAGGACCCCGGCCCCATAAGGGGCAGGGCCGGGGAATCGTCAAGCGTCATGGGCCTCCGGAGAAAATCCCTGGTCCAGGATGTTTTTCAGCCAGTGCCACAGGAAGTCATCAAGCTCCGGGCGGAGCCGCCGGGAATACAGGAGCCGCCCGACATCATCCCGCATATAAACCTCCTGGTAAATTCCCATGTAGTCGTTCTGATAGGTCCGGGGGTCGATCTCTCCAGTGGAAAAATCCACAGCAAAGGTCATGTCGGGATCGGCCATCAAGTCGCCGTTCTGATAGCCGTAGTGGGTCATGGAGAAAATCGGGCGGCCCTTGTAGTCCGTAACTCCCAGGGATTCCATGGACAGGGGCATATAGCCGCGAGAGTGAAATTTCATGTGGCCGCGCTCGGAGGCATTGACGGCCTCCAGGAAGGGGGAAAGCATCTTGTAATTCGTGCGGGCGTGTTTGGTAGGTTTCATGTTCTTTGTTCTCCTTTCGGTTGTTGTAGCCTGACATCATCAGCGCCTGGAGGCGATCCCCGGCGGACGGCCCCGCCCGGGACCTTTCGGCTAGTTCCATTCCTTCCTGCTGAAACTGTCGAGCACGTCTCTTGCTTTCCAGTATGCGTCACGCGCTTCGTCTCGCTCACGCTTGATCGTATCGAGGCGGGCACCCACGACCCCGGCATCTTCGGCGTCTTGAAATGCGGAATCGGAAGATAGGAAAGATTGGTGTTTCCTATCAACATCCTCTTTCAACAGGTAATAGATGTACTCCAGATTCTCGAAGTTCATTTGAGGTCTCCTTTCACAGTCCGATTGTTAGTTGTTCCAGCCGCTCCAGCTCATGGCGGGCGGTTTCGGCCATCATCCCTTCCGGGAAGTTCTCCAGATACTCCAGCAGCTCCTCGATACGGTCAAGGGCACGTTCGCCGGGCAGGTTCCATACGATCTTGCTTTCCATGTTGTTCTCCTTTCGGTTGATTGGTTGGGGGTCTGGCCCTCACTGGACTGCCGGAGGGGTCCGGCAGTCGGTCAAGGTCAGAAGTTGCGGCGCTAGTCACCGGCACCGAAAGATCTCTATGTCTGACAGCTCTCCTTGTTCATCACATACGCCCCGGAAATCATACCCAAACACATAAAGCATATCTCGCGCCGCTCGGATGTATGTGTCCATCTCCTGCTCCTGGGAACGAAATCGCTTCGCGGTATCGGTTGCTCCGATCTCTTCAGCCAGGGATGCCGCTGCACCTGAGTTATCGGCTCGCTTCATTCTCCAGCAAAGGCGGCTCTTCAAGGCCTCCACCTGTCCACTTGTCAAATCCATCATCATCAAAACCTCCTAAAGTTTTCTTTTTTGGGTCTGGCCCTCACTGAGCTGCCGGAAGTGTTCCGGCGGCCGGTCAAGGTCAGTTTTCCGGGAGCGTCCTGCTCCAGATTTCCACCAGCACAAGCGCGGCGGCGCAGAGGATCAGCATACGGCGGCCCCCTCTCTGGCATCCCGGGCAAGGGCCAGGCCGCGATTGTAATACCAGGCTTCATAGTTCGGCGAGAACCGGAGGCCCAGGCGCTTGAGCGCGTCGCGGTTTTTCCAGGTCTCCCAGTTGTACCGCTTGACGGTCTTTTTCCCGTAGGTCCCATTCTCAACCCAGAGCTGAGAGCCGGAAAACCGGAGGAACAGCTTGCCGGGGTCCAGGTTTACCAGCGCAAGCACCAGGGCCGGGAACTCATCGGCGCACTCACCGTCGGGATTCGGGACGGAATCGAAACGGGCCGTATACTGGGAAAGCACCGTGTGAACCAGGTTGCGATCCTGCTTTAGATCACAGGTCGCCTCGTTCACCAGGTCGATGGTTGCGGCCTTGAGTTTGTTCAGGCTCTTGTAGGTCTTTCTGAGTTCTGTCATGTTCTTTGTTCTCCTTTCGGCTGTTTCGCCTGCCGTCATCAGCGCCGGGAGGCGATCCCCGGCGGACGGCCCCGGGCGGGGCCGTTTCGGCTGTTATGCGGTGATTCTTGCGGCGCGGGCGGTTGCAATCCGTTCGCTGCCGTACTTCTCGCGGATTTCGGAGATTGTCGCGCTGCCGCGGCTCCTCCATTCGGCATCCTCTTCATGTCTCCAGTACCACATCTTCTTGCTGTGGCTCCAGCGGCATCCGGCAGACTTGAGCGCGGCGCGGTGTTCGTAGGTGTTGCCGCCGAACCAGAGCCAGGAGCCGCAAAGCTCAATGTTCAGGCCCTCCAGGGCGATCAGCTTAGAGAGGACGGTGACGAATTCGCGGGGCGTTTCCGTGGTCCACTTGGCCCCGGCCTCGTTGGCGCTGGCGGCGGCATTGTTCCGGGCCTTAAGGATGTTAAACAGGCTTTCATACTCGTCGTTAATCTCCTTCATGCGGGCCTCGGCCCCGGGATCGTCCGGGTGGAGGTCGGGATGGTTGGCCTTGCAGGCTTTCCGGTAGGCTGCTTTCAACTCGTCCAGGGTGTTGCATCCGGTGAAGTATTTAGTTTTCATGGTGTTCTCCTTTCGGTTGTGTGCGGTGTGGCCGCGTGATTTTGATTTGTTCGGGGACGTCTGGCCCTCACTGGGCGGCCCCGTCTGCCGGGGCCGTCGGTCAAGGTCAGCGCAGTCGCTCAAGTCCTACGCGGGAAAGGGTCCGGGTGATTACGTCTATTTCATCCTGACCCCATGCGTTCTTTTGGAGTGTTTCCGCAAGGTGTTCCAGGTCGATGTCAACCAAGTCGCAGTTTTCGCGGGTGTTCTGCTTTACGGCGATCACGTCGCCGTTGCCCTCGCACCATTTCGCGGCGTCCTTTGCATCTGTCGCCGGGACCAAAACCCGGAATGCGTTCCGTCCATCGTCGAGATAAACGCGGAAGATATTCAGTTTTTTCATGTCGTGCTCCTTTCGTCTGGGCCGCCGGGCGGCGGCTGTGTTACGGCGTTGCCGTGTTCCATCGTCGCCATGATAACACGGCGTTGCCGGGTCTGTCAAGCGGTTTTTGCAAAAATTTATCGCCGCTGGGCTGTTACCCCGTAGGGGTAAAAATTGTCGGGGCCTCGCAAACGGTTGAATTATGCGCTGGGCTGTGCCTTGATTATTTCGCGGCGCGCGGGAAGTTATATTACTACTCCCCTGGTATGCTATCGCGTCCGTAAAGGGTTTCGGCGCAGGCGGCAACGGCCCAGGCGGCGGAGGCGGGGCCGCACCTCTAGGCCGGGCGGATGATCCTGGCGCGGCAGATGCAGGGCGGCAGACGGCAGCGGCACGGCGGATGCAGGGCGGGCCGCGTAGCTGGGAGACACGGCAACAGAAAGGGCCGGGCCTCCAGGCTGGGCGGCTGATCCGATGCGGGCCAGGCGCAGGGGCGGCAGCGGCAATGCCCCGGCGCGGATGGGATGGACACAGACCCGGTCAATCTTTCGGCGACGTTTCCGGCAAGAGGTTCGGACAGCGGCGGGCGTATGACGCGGACGAGGAGCGGCGGCAGGCGACAGCGGCGGCGGTCCGTCGGCTGACGACTGGGACGGAAACCAATTCCGGCGGCATTTCCGGCCAGCGATCCGGGCCGCGACTCCGGCGGGAAAGGGCTTTACGGGCGCGGGATAGTACCAGGGAAGATATTAGCAAGACTAGCGCCTGCGCGCGGTAGTGTGGTGGCACCGCGGCGGCGGGACATGGCCGGGAGGTGAGACCGCGCCGCACCGCTGGGGCGTGGAGAGCACCGCAGGGGCGGCGGCCCTCTCAATGCCTTGATTTATTCGCAACACGCGCAATCTTGACTCTTTGATTTTTCGCAGCAGGCGCGGGCGCAGGCGCGTCTTCAAGGCGCTGCTTGGGTCCTTCCGGGGAGCTGGAGGCCCGTGGGTGCAGAGCGGCCCGGGAGATAGCTAGATATGAAAATTTTTTCACCAGGGTTTTAGAGCGGGATTTTTAGGGGGTGGTTCGTTACTATGTACCACTTTTGGTACTTTGGGGATTTCCGTTTTCGAGGGATATTTTGGCGGGGAAATGCCCGGAAACCATTTAATATCAACGGTTTTCTGGATTTTGAAAGATTGCCGTTTTTTTGAACGAGAATATTGTATAATTGAAAACAAAGAGAGTACCATAAACGGGACTGGAGGGCAAGGAAGGTGCGGCTTTATACTGGAAAGGCGCTTGCAAATGCCCTGGGACTGACGGCCAGCGAGATTGAAAACCTGAGAAAGGCGGGGGTAATCTCCTACCGAAAAGGGACCACCTATGAATTGGAGCCATGCGCGGCGGCCATAATCGCACACTGCAAAGGGAAGTTGGGCGAAAAGAAAGTGGAAACAGCCGACTACGCTACGGAGCGGGCGCTTTTGATGCGGGCAAAACGCATGGAACAGGAGTACGAAATGGGACTCAAGGACGGTACGCTCCATGATGCAAAGGACGTGGAACAGGTTGTAACAGCTATGGTCCTGAATTTCCGATCCAGAATCATGGCAATCCCCTCAAGACTGGCCGCACGGCTGGCAAAGGAGAGCGACACCACGGAAATATTTGAAATACTAAAAGAAGCAACAGACGACGCCCTGAATGAGCTGTCCGACTACGATACACTATTTGCCAATGAGACAGATTCCCCCTAAAACAGAAAGGCTGTTCCGGAAAATCCTAAAGAAGATGGAGCCACCGCCTAACCTGTCTATGTCAAAGTGGGCGGACGGATACCGATATATCAGCAGCACTGCGGCAGCGGAGCCGGGAAAATGGCGGACGTCCAGAGCGCCATACCAACGGGAACCTATGGATGCAATCAGCAATCGGAATGTCCGAAAGGTGGTGCTGATGTGGGGTGCCCAGACCGGGAAAACCGACTGCGCGATCCTGAATCCTATCGGGTACTATGTCCACTATGACCCGTCGGCCATGATGGTGATGGACCCAACCATGGAAATGGGAGAGAAGTTCAGCAAGACCAGACTCTCCCCGATGGTTCGGGACACGCCCGTTATATCGGAGCGAATCGATGACAGAAGCCGCGTTTCCGGGAACACCATTATGAACAAGATATTCCCGGGCGGGTATGTGACTATCGTGGGCGCAAACTCCCCGGCCTCTCTGGCGGCCCAGCCGGTGCGGATTCTACTGGCGGACGAGATCGACAGATACCCGGCCACAGCGGGAAGAGAGGGAGACCCGCTATTTCTGGCGGAGCAGCGGACGAAATCCTTTTGGAATCGGAAGGTGGTCATTACCTCCACCCCGACGATCAAGGGAGACAGCCGCGTGGAAACGGAGTATGAGCACTCCACAATGGGCGTTTGGAATATCCCATGCCCTGGATGCGGAAAATTACAGCCGCTGGAATGGGGAAAGATCATATTCGACTCAGAGGGATTCCGGTCAGGCGAAAACCGCAACATCTACATGAAGTGTGAGCATTGCGAAGAAGTCTTTTCTGAACCGGAGTGGAAAGCGCAGTCCAAAAACGGGAGGTACATAGAGCAGCACCCGGAACGGGCGACGAAGGGCTTTCATCTAAACTCCCTGGCCTCTGCGTTCTCCAGGTGGGAAGAAATCGTGGATTCCTTCCTGCTGGCCTGCGACGAGAAGGAAAAAGGGAACCTGGAACCGCTCAAGAGCTGGACCAACACCGAAATGGCGCAGACTTGGGAAGAAGATGGGGACAGCGTGGAATACGCAGACCTCATGGACCGGTTGGAGACTTATCCGGCGGAAGCACCGGAAGGAGTGCTGTTTATCACGGTGGGCGTGGACGTACAGGATGATCGGTTTGAATTTGAGTATGTGGGCTGGGGCGTTGGCTATGAGAGCTGGGGCCTGGGCTATAACATCCTCTACGGAGACCTGAAACGGCCTGACGTATGGACTCAGCTGGATATGCACCTGCAAAAATCGTTTACGAAATCAGACGGGACCATTCTGAAAGTTGGGTGTACCTGCATCGACTCCGGCGGCCACTTCACGAACGAGGTATACCGGTTCTGCAAGACCAGAACGCATAGAAATATATTTGCGATCAAGGGCCGGGACGGCTGCGAAGTGCCGTTTATCGGACGTGCATCCAAAGGGAACCGGCAGCAGACCCCGCTTTTTCTGATTGGCGTAGACAATGGGAAAGCGTTCGTCATGGACCGGCTCAACGTAAAATATCCGGGGCCGGGGTTCTGCCATTTTTCCGCAAACGAGGAACACAGATATACGGAAGAATACTTCAAGGGCCTGACCGCAGAAAAGCGGGTGGTCAAATATAAAAAAGGCCAGTCTGTCTATACATGGGAGCTGAGAAACAAGGGGTATAGGAGGAATGAACCGCTTGACATCAGAGACTATGCAACAGCGGCGCTGGAGATTGCGAATCCGCCACTGGATGGAATCCAGAGGCGGCGGGCGGCGAAAAAGAGGAGGCAGCGGTCAGATGGCGTCAAATAAGTACGGAATCACCCTGGAGCGGGCACAGCGGAGCCTGGAGCAAGCGCTTGAAGCCAGAGAAGCGATACTTACCGGACAGAGGTATAAACTGGGGAGCCGCGAACTGGAGCGGGCTGACCTGGCAACGGTGGAGAAAGATATCCAGTATTGGCAAGACTGGGTGACAAAGCTGGGACCGAAGCGCCGCCGGGTGTGGCGGGCAATTCCGAGGGACCTGTGAAACTGACAAAGGAGGCCATAGAGGCCATAGAAAAAGCAATCACCCGCGGGGAGCGAGTGGAGCTGATACCGGGTAAGGACGGCGTTAAAATCGTCAGAGTGCGCCGGGAAGAACTGAAAACAAAATAAACAACCTCACCCATAAGCGTTTGGGGAGAAGGGCCGAGCGTGGTCAGCTACCGAGGAATACTCGATAGCCGACCACGCTTTTTCTGTTTTGGAGGGTTGCAAATGAATCTTTTAGACCGCGCCATTGAGGCGATCAGCCCGGAACGGGCGCTCCAGAGAGAAAGCGCCAGGAGGCGGCTGCAAATTATCCAGAACAGCGGCTACGGGAACCACGGCGCAAATCATCATAAAACATCGACGGCGGGATGGCTGGACGACGGCGGGAGCAGCAAGGAGGACATTGAGGACAATCTTCCGACACTGCGCCAGAGGAGCCGAGACCTATACATGGGGACACCGCTGGCAACAGGAGCAGTCAAGACATACCGGACAAGCGTTATAGGCGAAGGACTGAGCGTAAAGCCAAAGATCAATGCCGAGGTACTGGGAATCACGGACGAACAGGCGGCGGAAACTGAACGGCAGATCACGGCAGAGTGGAATATGTGGGCTGATTCAACGGATTGTGACGCTGCAAGGCAGAGTAATTTCTACGAGCTACAGCAGCTTGCGTTTACAAACTGGATGTTGTCCGGGGATGTTTTGGCGTTACTTCCAGCCTGGCACAGGACAGGAAGCATCTATGACCTACGGGTAAGTCTGGTAGAGGCGGACAGATGCAGCACCCCACCAGGAAAGCGGAACGACTTGGACGAACGAATCGTTGACGGCGTAGAGCGCGACAAGAACGGGGAAGTTGTGGCCTACTACATCTCCAAGCGGCATCCGCTCGGACAAATCCAGAGAGACCAAGGCTGGGTGCGGGTAGAGGCATACGGAAAGCTGACAGGCCGCAGGAACGTCATTCAGCTATTTAATCGGGAACGAATCGGACAGGTCCGGGGCGTACCGCTTTTGGCACCGATCATCGAAGCGCTCAAACAGATCGGGCGCTACACGGAGGCAGAACTGATTGCGGCAGTTGTGGCAGGACTGACAACGACTTTCATTGAAACGGAGGACCCGGGCGGGAACCTGCTGGGCGAAATGGTCCCGGAGGAGGAACAGGTAGACCACGGTAACGACGGAACCATCGAAATGAGCCCCGGCGGGATTGTGGAACTGGCACCGGGAGAAAAGGCCAATGCAGTAACACCAGGGCGGCCAAATACCAGCTTCGACGGGTTCGTTTCCTCTATCTGCAAACAGATTGGGGCGGCCCTGGAACTTCCGCAAGAGCTCCTGCTTAAACAGTTTACCGCAAGCTATTCCGCATCAAGGGGTGCTCTGCTGGAGGCGTGGAAAACCTTCAATATGTACCGGGACTGGATGGCCTCGGGATTCTGCCAGCCAATCTACGAAGAATGGATGTGCGAGGCGGTAGCAAAAGGCAGGATCAAAGCACCGGGCTTTTTTACAGACCCGGCAATCCGCAGATGCTACACAAATGCGGAATGGTACGGGCCGAGTCAGGGACAGCTAAACCCCATCGACGAGGTAAAGGCGGCGGGACTCCGGATGCAGTACGGTCTTTCCACGGGTGCCAAGGAGGCCATGGAGCTTACCAGTACCGACTATGCCGAAAACTGCGCCCAAATCGCCAAGGAGCGGGTCATGCGGCAGGAGGCGGGCATGGAGGAAATCCGGGAGGACAAGCAGCAGTCCGGAACAAATCGGAGCAGAGACAAGGAGGAAGATACATGAGAGTGCAGTTAGGCGGAACGGTTGTAACCAATGACCGAGCTGCGGTTTACAGGCGGTGGGGCTACAACGACGTGTGCTGTCCTAAGGACGTAAGGGATGCGCTGGACTCACCGGAGGACCAAGAGGGACTAATTTTTGAGGTCAATTCCGGTGGCGGGTCTGTATATCTGGGGCTTGAGATGTACACGCTCCTCCGCAACTCCCAGCGCCATGTAACAGTTGAAATCCAGTCAATCGCCGCATCCGCGGCAAGCGTCTTTGCGTCCGGCGCGGACACGGTGCGGATCTCCCCGGTGGCGAACGTGATGATTCACCGGGCAAGTTCACAAGCGTGGGGGAACGAGCAGGACATGAACGAAGCAGGGCAGATGCTCCGCACCGTCGATGAAAGCATCCTGAATGCCTATGAGTATAAATGCCAGGGCAAGACGGACCGGGAGACACTACATGACCTGATGCGGAACGAAACGTTCTTCACTGCACAGGAGGCCGTGGAACGGGGGTTTGCTGACACGATTCTCTGGGAGGACCAGGACGCAGAAACAAAGCTCACAAGCTCCGCTGTGGCAATGGCAGGCGGAATGCGGCAGGCCTTCGCGGCATTGCCGCCAATCGAAGAACTCATGCGCCGGGAGCAGGAGGGAACCCAAGGGGCCGGGGAACCCGAAAATGCGGGAGGCGTTGAGGATAATACCGGGAATCCGGAAAACGAAACGGAGGAAAGAAAAATGCCTATGACACTGGATGAACTGACCAAGGACAATCCGGAGCTTCTGGCCGAAATCAGAACCGCCGCCGCGCAGGCGGAGCGGGAGAGACTGAGTGCCATTGACAATATGAGCATGGCAGGCTTTGAGGACCTGATCTCTGCGGCCAAGGAGGACCCGGAGGCAACTGCGGAGACCGTGGCGGTTCAGATCGTTGCCCGGCAGAAAAAGCAGGGCAAGAAGTTCCTGGGGGACAGGGACAAGGATGTGAAGGACGGGAAGGTTGACCAGGTGGAAACCAGCACTCCCGCCGCCGGAGAAAACAGCCAGGACGAGCTTAACGCAGTGCTGGACGATGTTTTTCCGACGAAATAAGAGAGGAGGACGCAAGCGATGTATGAGGTAAACACCTATACCAAAAACGGCGACAACTTCATCATGGGGGATATGAAAATCGCCAAAGAGGCGCTGGATGTGAACGATGGGGAGAACATCGTAGCCCGGAGCCTTGTCACGATTTCCGGCGGAAAGGCGAGCGCATATACAAAGGCAAACGCAACCGGCGGCGTGGTCCCCTATGGTATTGCCGCCGCCGATGCGGAAAATGGCAAAGTCGTGGTCTATATGACCGGCGAGTTTGCGGGAAGTAAGCTGGTCCTGCCGGACGAGGTGGAGGTAAGCACGGTGGCCCCGCTTCTGCGGAGCAACGGCATCTTCATCAAGGACCTGATTGAGTAAGAAAGAGAGGAGAAACGAAAATGCCTATTGATCTTTATACCCCCAGAACCCTTCGGGGCGTGATCGAGCGTATGCCCCGGGCCAATACGTTCCTGCGGGACACCTTTTTCAACGATGTGCAGACCTTCCCCACGGAGACCGTGGAGTTTGACATTGTGAAGGGCGGCCGGGAGCTGGCACCGTTCGTTCATCCAAAGCTGGACGCGCCGGTGCTGGCAAACGAGGGATTCCAGACCAAGGAATACAAGGCTCCGCTGGTGAGCGAAAGCACCATCACCACGGCGGAGGACCTTATGACCCGCGAGGCAGGAGAGCATATCTACTCCGGAAGGACCCCCGCATCCCGCGCTGTCGGGAAAATCGCCCGTGATCTACAGCGCATGAACGAGGCAATCACCCGCCGGGAGGAATGGATGGCCGCGCAGACCATCTTCACCGGCAAAATCCCCGTGATTGGCCCCGGCCTCAATGAGGAGATCGACTTTAATTTCACGCAGAGCGTGACTATCACAACCGCCGCCGACAAGTGGGATTCCGGCAGTGCTGATATCCTGGGCCAGCTGGAGACCTGGTGCGAGACCATCCAGAAGAACGGCTATACCAACCCCAATGTGGTCATTATGGATCGGACCGCCGCCCACGCGCTTGTGACAAGCGAACAGATGAAGGGCCTGCTGGATATCCGGAACTATGACCTGGCGAGAATTGCCCCCAGGCAGCTCCCCAATGGCGCAACCTGGATCGGCAGTTATGGCAAGCTGGGGCTGGACTTCTACCAGTACAACGACTGGTATCTGGACAACTGGACTGATCCGGAGAACCCCACCACAAAGAAGCTCGTTCCCGATGGAACTATCGCCATCATGAGCACGGCGGCGCGGTTCTCCCGGCTCTATGGCTCTATCTCCTACATCCCCTACGGCCAGCAGAACTTCATCACCGAAGAGGCTGACCGCGTAGCGTCTGTGTGGGTGGAACACAATCCCGACCGGAAACTGCTGGGACTCCAGAGCCGCCCCCTGACCGTCCCCCATGAGGTGGATAGCTGGCTGGTGGCGAAGGTGCTGTGAGTCTGCTGCCGGACCTCAAGCAACAGATCATCCGGGACAATACCCAGGTATTCCTGACTCCATCCAGCTTTGCGGAGAAGATGGAGTTGGAATACCAGGGTAAGACCTGGGCCGTCTGGGCGCAATATGAGGAGGAAGGAACGGCGGTACGCGACAAAAACAACAATCAGAGAAAGAATGACCACGAAATGACGCTGTACCAATATGACAAATATCTGTGGATAAACCAACGAGATATGAAGCTGATCCCAAAGGCCATGCGAACGCTAAAGGTCAATGGGGTGAAGTATCAGATTCGGGAAGTATCCGTGGAATTTGGAATTGTGCAGTTGGTCATCAGGAGGTTGACAGAGTAATGGGAATCCGAATCGGACTGAGCATCGAGCAGATGGACCGTGCGGAAAAGCTACTCTACGGAATTCCGGACGGCTTAAAAACTGCGGAGTCCAACGCTTTCAATCGAGGTCTAACCGCCGGAAAAACTGAGGCCAGCAAGCAAATCAGGCAGAGATACGCCATATCCGCAGGGAACGTAAAAAAATATCAGAATGAACCGAGACTCCAGCGGTCATCCGGCGGCGGAGACGCGGCAATCGTGTTTTCAGGCCCAAAGGTTCCGCTCTTCAGGTTCAAACCGTCGCCGGGCAATCGGAGCTATACAAGCACCCGGATTCCGGTTCCGGTTCGAGGGGATGGAGAAGACGGGGACCCGGTCTGGCGCATGGTATTCAAGAATACCAACGTGAAAGGCATGGACGCCAAAGCATCGGGATATAAAAGCGGAAAGAACTGGTTTATTGCCAATTTCAAGTCCGGACACCCCGGAATCTTCAAGAGGACTGGCGGAAGCACGGAGAACAACCGGGCAGAAATACAGGAAATCTGGGGCTTTGCCGTGGCGGATATGCTGGACTACGAACCGGCCAGAGAAGCTGTTAAAAAGCGAGTTGAGGAGGTTGTAGGCCAGCGGTTGGAACATGAGATCGGACGGCTATTGAGTCGGTACTAAGGGGGGGCGGATTTGGGCGTTACAGAGCTCTTGCAAGCGCTGAAAGCTGAAATCAAAAAATGCCTCGCAGGTATGCTCCTGGAGGTAAACCCGTCTACCGGCGAGCGTGAGGAGGCCCACAACCTCCCGTTGGAGCCTTACGACGAATGGGGGCCGCCGGAGCCGCCGGAGGACGATCCGGAATGCGGGACCGACATACAAACGGACCGGGAGACAGAGAAAGAGCCGAAGAAACGGCCTCCGGATGTCTATCTTATGAACCTCCCGGAGCGGTCCGACTGGTACAGCCGGATTCCGTATGTAATCATACGATTCCTCAACGTAAAGGACCGGTACAACAAGGACGAGAAGGACCAACAAGCAACCGTCAATGTGCGCGTGCTGATAGCAACCTACTGTAGTGACGGTGAGGACGGCGGGCTGCAAGTCCTTGAAATCATCGAGCGCATAAGAATACATCTGGAATCCGGAATGTTGCTTGATGAAAACTACATGCTGCAATCGCCGTTCGACGGAGAGGTTTATCCAGATGACACAGGAAACTACTTCCTCGGAGAGATCAATATGACCTGGAGCATCCCGATCATCGAACGATCAGAATTCCACATAGAGGACGTGCGCAGAAAGGAGAACGAATGAACTACGCCGATATGACAGTGAAAGAACTGCGGGAACTGGCCGCGGAGCGGGGTATCAAACCCGCCTACCCGGGAAACAAAGCGCAACTGGTCATCGCGCTGGAGGAGGCGGACAAAGGGGCCGCAGAACTCACCCCGGAGCCGGAGACCGCCCCGGAACCGGAGACCACCCCGGAACCGGAGACCATCCCGGAGACGGAGACCACTCAGGAGGACAACGAGAAGCCCTGCTACAAGACCTATGTGGGGCCGAATATCCCGGGCGGGCTACTGACACACGGAAAGATTCTCTACGGCACAGAACGCTCCATTCGGGAGTTTATGGCCCCGGTGCTGGAGAGATATCCGAAAGTGGAGAGCCTGCTTGTCCCGATGGAGGAAACGGAGCGGGCCATGCGGGATGTGAAAAATCCCAAAAAGCTGCTGTACCACAAGGCGCAGGAGCTTACATCTGAAACCAAGAGAAACGGAGGTTAAAAGGAAATGCCCAGCTTTTTTCATGGTGTGAGAACCACCAAAGGAGAGGGCGGCCAGACGATCAATACCGCAGCCAGCGGCATTGTCTTTGCCGTGGGGACCGCCCCTGTCAACCAGGTGTCCAGCTATCCGGCCATCGTGCTGGCGAATAGCTATGCCGAGGCTGTGGAACAGCTTGGATATAGCGACGACTGGAATACCTATACCCTGTGCGAAGTGATCTATTCGCACTTCAAGATGTCAGCGATTGCACCGCTGCTGCTGGTGAATGTGGCGGACCCGGCCACGGCAAAGCAGGCCGTGTCTGAGGCCAGCAAGAGCATTGTCAGCGGGCAGGTGGAGCTGCCGGAGACCGCCATCAAGAACAGCATCGTTGTGAAGAACGGCGAGACCGCGCTTGTTGCCGGGACGGACTATGACGTGTTCTATGCGGATGGAAAGTGCTATGTCGAGGCTATCAACGGCGGTGCCATGGAAAGCCTCAGTACGGTGAAGGTTGCTTATGACAGCTTCACCTTCACAGCCGCCAACATGAAAACTGCGGTAATCGGCGGGTATGACACCACCACCGGCCAGAACAAGGGCCTTGAGCTGGTGAATGACTGCTACGCCACATACCAGGTGAACCCCGACATTATCATTGCTCCGGGATTCTCCAGCGATCCGCAGGTGGCGGCGGCCATGGCGGCAAAGTGCGAAAATCTCAACAGCGTTTTCCATGCGCGGACTCTGGTGGATGCGGACTGCGCCACTGTCCGGGTGTACAGCGGCGTCCCCAGCTGGAAGAACAGCAACGGCATAAACAGCGAGAAGCAGATTGTGTGCTGGCCCATGGCAAAGACCGGGGATAAAATCATGCACCTGTCCAGCCGGATTGCCGCCATCATGACGACCGTGGATTCGAGAAACGACGATTGCCCCAGCGAAAGCCCGGACAACAAGGACATCGGGATTTCCGGCTTGTGCCTGGCGGATGGGACGGACGTTGTAATGAACCTGGAGCGGGCAAACTACCTCAACGCCAACGGCATCATGACCGCACTGAATTTCGTTGGCGGCTTCAAGGCGTGGGGCAGTCACACGGCCTGCTTCCCCGGAGAGACCGATCCCACCAAATACTTCATTCCCGTCGCCCGGATGTTCGACTGGGTAGGCAACTCCCTGATCCTGACCTACTGGAGCCGCATCGGGGAAAAGCTGAATCGCAGGCTGTGTGAGAGTATTGCAGATTCGGCGTCGATCTGGATGAATTCCCTGACAGCCGCCGGGCATATCTACGGCGGACGAGTGGAGTTCAACGAGAGCGAAAACACGGACGTGGATATCATGGCGGGAATCCTTCGGCCACACATCTACATGGCACCGGTCTCCCCGCTGGTGGAAGTGGACTGGATCGAAGAGTATGACAGCTCTTATGTTTCCAACGCCCTGGCATCGTAAGGAAAGGAGGAACCAACATGAGCAAGCTCGACGAGGTTGTGGTATCGTACAGAATCTTTGAAAATTCCACGGAATACCTGGGCGTTGCACAGGTGACGCTCCCGGATATTGAGTTCCTGGTGAACACCATCTCCGGCGCAGGAATCGCCGGTGAAGTGGAGGAGGTCATCAAGGGGCATATCAAGGCAATGCGGACCACCATCAACTTCAACACATACGGCGAGAACGCACTGGCGCTCTCGACACCTGTAGATCACACCATCGACCTGCGCGAAGTGCAGCAGGCGCGGAATATGACCGCTGGCAAGGTAGAGCTCCAGAACGTCAAGCACATCATGACAATTAAGCCGATCAAGCTGAGCCTTGGCAAGCTGGAGACCGCGAGCACGTCAGATGCGAACGGCGAGTACGCCGTATCGTACTATGCGCGGTATGTGGGCGGAAAAAAGAAAATCGAGATCGATCCGCTTAACTTCAAGTGCTACATCAACGGCATTGACTATCTGGCCGATGTGAAGAAGGCTATGGGCCTCTCATAAGGAATGCACCACGGGGCGGACCCCGCCCCGTGGTTTTCTGAATCAACCGAAAGGAGACAGATCATGGCAGACGAAAGAAAAGACATTTTCACGCTGACCCTGAAAGAAGTTTTTGAATATGAGGACAAGGAATATTCAGAGATCGTGTTTGACTTCGGGAAACTGACAGGGCATGACGCCCTGGAGGTGGAGCGGGAAATGCAGGAGGAAGGAATCGGATTCGTTCGCAATGACGCCTACGACGGCGGCTACCAGATGATTACAGCAGCAAAGGCGTCCGGCGTTGCAAAGGACGTACTGCTGGCACTCCCCTTCCGAGACTGTGTGACCATCAAACGGGAGGCAAGAAAGTACCTGTCGAGAGGGTACAGCGAACTTGCCAACACCGTGGGAGAGGAAATTCAAAAGTTCAACGGAGAACTGGGGCAAGTCATTGACAACGAGCTGCGGGCCGAGGGACATACCGTCGTAAACGGCGAAGCACTGGACACATACTACTGCATGAAACTGGCGGCAAAGGCCACAGACACACCGGAGAACAAACTTCTGGAACTCCCAATGAACGAGTTCCTGAATGTCAAATATGCGGTACGCCTTTTTTTATTAGGCTTGGGCTAGGGGAAGGGAAAAGCGTCATGGGGTACATCCGAGAGCAAAGTCTCCTGATGGCAACCGATACCCATACGCCCATTGAATATTTCATGAAAATGCCGATTCCGGAGCTTGTCCAATGGATCAAGACGGCAAATGCGGCGTTCAAAAAACGAAACGATGAAATTAAGCAGCAGAGGAAAGGGTGAAAAGGAATGGCGGGCGGCAAGGAATATACGCTGACTTTTCTGATTAAAGCGGCGGCGGACTCCAGTTATGAGGCCGCCTTTTCCAAAGCGAAGCAGGAACTGAATCAGTTCCAGCAGCAGATCAACCAAAACAATTCCCTGCTGAAAGATATATCTGGGTACGAAAAGCAAGAGGCAAAGGTACAGAGCCTTGCAAACACACTTGCGCAGAAACAGGAGGCTTATCAACGGGCGGCAGCGGCGGCAGAATCGGCGGCCCATAAAGACCAGGCCCTAAATGATGCGGAGGCCAAAGCGAAAACTGCGGTTGAAAAAGCCAACCTGAAATTCACTGAACAGCAAGCAAAACTCCAGCAGATGGGGAGCGCACTCCAGCAGGCGGGCGTCAACACAGACAACCTAGCGGGAGAACAGGAACGACTTTCGCAATCTACGGAACAGCTGAAACAGCAGCAAGAGGCACTTGCGGACCAGCAAAATGAGTGGCTGCAAAACCTGGCAGAGATGGAGGCCATGGCGGCAGAAGCCTATGTGGTCATTCAGGCTGTGGAGAAGCTGGGGCAGGCGTGGAAAGACTGCGTGGATGCGGCAGGCGGATTCCAGTATGCCATGAGCGCAACGGAGGCTGTCAGCCAGGCCACAGCATCCGAAATGCAGGAGCTTACGGCGGTTGCGAAGGAAGTCGGCGCAACCACGATTTTCACCGCCACAGAAATTGCGTCGGCCATGGAGTACATGGGACTGGCAGGCTGGAGCGCCCAGGAGATGATCGAGGGCATCCCAAGCGTGGCGGACCTGGCGGCGGCCAGCGGAGAAAACCTGTCCCGGGTCTGTGATATCGTCACGGACTCTATGATGGCGCTGGGCTACGGG
This sequence comes from Oscillospiraceae bacterium, assembly GCA_017469795.1. Classification (GTDB taxonomy): domain Bacteria; phylum Bacillota; class Clostridia; order Oscillospirales; family Oscillospiraceae; genus HGM13006. Next base: position 17,397 of record JAFUFT010000051.1, on the reverse strand, counting down.
ACAGAGGACACGGCGAGATTCTGCGACGTTTTGGCCCAGACGGCCAGAACTGCGAATACCAACGTGGACAAGATGGGAGATACGCTGAAATACGTTTCCAGCACTGCGGGCGCCCTGAATTACAGCATTGAAGATGTCGCAACGGCCATGGCGGACCTGGCAAACAGCGGCATTAAAAGCGGCATGGCCGGTACATCCCTGCGGAATATTCTGGCCTCCCTGGCAGACCCGAGCAAAGAAGCGGCGGAGGCGCTGCAAAAACTCGACATCCACCTTGCGGATTCCGAGGGGACGGCATACGCACTCAATGATGTGGTAACACAACTGCGTCAGGCGTTCAGCGGCCTTACCCAGGAAGAGAAAGTGCATTATGCCTCCATGATTGCCGGAAAGCGCGGCATGACGGGCGTCCTGGCTCTGGTGAACACCACCCAGGAGGCATACGACGAACTGGCCGCAACCATCCGAGACTGCGACGGCGCGGCGGAGCAGATGGCCGGGACGCGGCTGGATAACTTCCAGGGCAGTGTCATCATTTTGGAAAGCGCATTTGACGCGCTGAAAACATCCATCGGAGAAGCGTTTTTGGATATGGGCCAAAAGAGCGCGGAAACGCTCACCCTCATGACCAATGACGCGAACGATTTTGTTATTGCAAATCAGGGGCTTGTAGTAGGGGCTACGGCTGCTGTTGGAGCATTCGGCGCTATGGCCGTTGGAGTTACTACCGTTACGGCGGCGATGAAGCTGTTCAACGCCGTATTCGCCGGGACGATCCTCGCAAATCCGGCACTGTGGGGTGCGGCGGCAATCGTGGCCGGGGCTGCCGGTATTGCCGCGGCAATCGTACATATCGGAGAGAGCGCAAAAGATGCGGGCCGGAGCGTGGACGAACTGCTTGAGGAAATCCAAGTCGGGCAGGAAAACCGCGCGCTGATCGAAGAATACAACGAGGTATCGGACGCACTGGCACAAACCGGCCTTTCTGCGGAGGAAACGGCAGAATATGAAAGCTGGCTGGCAGAAGTCACCGAACAACTCAAAGCAGAGTACCCGGAACTTCTTGGCAGTCTTGAAGCGGGAACGGAAGCGTGGGACCTCAACACGGCGGCGATCCTCGCAAACATCGAAGCGACGGGAAAGGAAAACCTGTCCGAACTTGCTTCACACGCGGAAGGACTGGCAAGCAGTTTCGCCAGAGCTTCCGAGGACTACGAAACGGCAAGCGAAAATGCGGATGCAGCCCTGGACAATATGCGCGGGCTGGAGGATGTGGACTTTCAGACCACGATCTCCAAGGTACAAGAACTGTATGACAGCCTGACGGGGGATATAGAAAAAGGAACAATCGAGATCGACCTTGACGAAGGTTCTGATTTCTACGCCCGTATACAGGAAATCCAAAACGCGGCCCAGAGCGTCAGCGGCGTAAAGCTGGACTGGGACCTTCCAAGCGACGTCAGCGAATGGCTTGAACGGAACAGAAACAGGGCGGCGGAAGCCGCGGACACCATGGCTGTGTACACCCGGGATTACTCGGACGCCATGGACGAAATGACGCGCAGCAGCGGCGTCATGGAGGAGGACGCGGCAAATCTCCGCGCGATTGCGACGGCGGGATATTCTATCGCACCGGCACTTGAAGAAGCGGGCCTTTCGCTGTCCGACATCGGCGTAACATCGGAATACATCGGAGGGCAGATTTCAACAGGCGTCATGACTGCGGAAGAGGCCATGGCGCGGTATGGCATCACAACAGGAGAAGCGGAATGGGCGATCCGCGCATATCAGTATGCGCAGGAGCAGGCAACAGCCGCCACAGAGGGAAACGCAGAAGCAGCGGGAATATCCGCGCTGATGCTGGACCGTTACGGAAGGGCCATTGCGGATGTAAAGGCAGGAACGCTCGACGTAGCAGCCGCGGCGGCGGTATGGAACATAAGTGAAGAAGAACTGCAAGAAGCGCTGGATGCGTCCGAGGAATTAGAGCAAAGGCTTGCGGCGGCAAACATTGCAGTTGAGAACGGATATCTTGACGCAGAAGCCGCCGCCGAAAGATTCGGCGTAAGCCTGGAGGCCATGGACGCCTACCAGGCACAGCAGGAGCTTGAGAGCCTGGAAGCAGAACTGGACGAGCTGCAGGAGGCATACGACAAGGCGTATGAATCTGCCCTTGGTTCCATCCAGGGCCAAGGGAGCCTGCTTGAGGGACTGGCCCTGGATGCGGAGCGGACAAAACTCACAATCGACGACGCCCTGGGGAACATGGCGGAAATCGAAAGCTACTGGAGCACTTACACCTCCAACATGGAGGCTTTGCAGGGCTATGGGCTGTCTACGGACTTCCTGACCCGGTATTGCGATACATCGGCGGACGGCGTGGCAAACACCACGGACCTGGCGAATGAGCTTGCGTCACTCAGCACGGAAGAAGCGCAGGCCAGAGTTGACGAACTGAACTCCGCTTTCCAGAGCATGGTAGAGCAGGAGCAGACAACGGCCAGCGCCACGGCGGACATGGAGACCCAATACACCACCATGGCGGCAAACATCGAGGCAAGAATGGCGGAGCTGGAAAGCCAGGTGGCGGCAGACATGAATGCCATGGTTGCGTCCATGAACAAATCCGGCCAGGCGTACAGCGCGGGGTCCGCCACAGCGGCGGCGTATGCCTCTGGTATACGGAGTCAGATATCTTCAATCCGGGCGGCAGCGGCAGCGGCGGCAGCAGCAGGGCAAATCTCCAGCTCCGGATATAGTGGCGGCAAAGCCCACGGTGGATTTACGCATGGGCCAGAGCTGGCCGGTGAGGACCCGAGATACCCAGTGGAGGCGGTTATCAGCTTCAACCCACAATACCGCGAGGAAAATATCGGCTACGTTAAGCAAGCGGCGGCCATGCTGGGAATGGACGTGGAGGACACTTCAAACCAAAATCCACAGATGGCGGACTGGAGCGGGTATGCGTATGGAGGGCTAACGGACTACGGAAGCGCGGTGCTTCGAGAACTGGGCCGATATGCCACAACGGACCGCGCCCCGGAAGCGCCGGTATACATCGGGAGCGGGGCTGGAACCGCCGGACAGGTGAGCATTTCCTACGCACCAAATATCCAGATAAACGGCGGCACCACCAGACAAGAACTCCTCGATATGCTGCACCAGTATGACGAACAGCTTGTAGACAGGTTTATGGAGCTCAAGGCCGACATAGAGCGAAATGAGAGGAGAACAAAATATGCCTGAGAGATACACCACAAAACAGGGAGATACGTTTGAGTCCATTGCCTGGTTCCGGTTGGGGAACAGCAATCTCATGGGGAACCTGATCCGGGCGAACCGGGCATATATGGACGTGGCGGTATTCGACGCAGGTATTTCCTTGGCGCTCCCGGATGAAGAGGAAGTAGCAGAAACCGCCGAGGCCAGCACAAACCCGCCATGGAGGTGACGTGAATGAGCCAAAAGGACCTTGGGCGGCGGACGGCGCTAAATGTGAAGTTTAACAACGTTGACATCACAAGCGATATCAACGCAAACCTCATCAGCCTGACCTACACTGACGCAAGCGAAGGGGAAACGGATGATCTGTCTATCATCATCCATGACCGGGATGCAAAGTGGGTAAAGGACTGGCTGAAAAAGGAGATGGAACAGCGGGACCAAGCGAACGCCGACATTGCGCGGGGCGTCTACGGATCAAGCTCCGCCGCCACCGCTGCACCTAAGACAACAAAATACACAGTTACGCCGAAAATCGGCCTGAATGTCCGAAAAGGACGCGGGACGGGCTACGGGAAACTGGGCGCACTGAGTTACGGGACCGCTGTTGATGTGTATGAGATCGTGAATGGGTGGGCGGAAATCCGATACAGCGGACAGGTGGCGTACTGCTGCGCATCTTACCTAAAGCTGACAAGCGGGAGCACGGCGTCAGCGGGGCAGAAATCCGCTTCCACCGGCCAATCATGGAGCATTGGAGAAGAAGTCATTGTGACAGGGCGGGCCCGGTCAAACTCATACGGCCAAAATGCGCGAATCGGGTATCAGGTAAACAACCATGTGGGGAAGATCACCTACCTGAACCTGAAAAGCGGAATCCCCTATCCGATACACGTTGACTCTTTGGGGTGGTATGCGGAAAGCTGTGTCACCAAAAAGAACCAACCGGCACCGGCGGCCACGAATGACGGCAGGAAAACGCCAAACGCAAAATACACGAAGATCAATGCTGTGATTACCGCCCAGAATGTAGACGGAAACGGGACGGACAGAGTGCTTGACTGCGGAAAATTTGAACTGGACAGCGTAAGGTTCACGGCCCCACCCAAAAAGCTGGAAATGAGCGCAACCAGCCTCAGCTATGAATCCGCAATCCGAAAGGTGAAGAAAACAAGGAGCTGGAGCCAAACGAGCCTAAAACAGATTGCGGCCTCCATTGCATCGGCGGGCGGGTACAATCTGCTCTATTCCAGCTCATTCAATCCGACATATAGCTATGTACTGCAATCCAATGTTTCGGATATCGAGTTTCTGGACCAGCGGTGCAAAGCAGCCGGAATAAAACTGAAAGTGACGGATGGAATCCTGGTGATTTTCGACTCCAAAGATTTTGACGGAAAAGCGGCTATACGGACCATCACCATGGGAGACGGGTCCTACGAGACTGTTTCATTGGAATCCACACTTGCCATGGCGGCATATTCAAGCTGCCATGTAAGCTATGAGGATGACCAGGGACACTCCTACGAAGCGACATTCACGCCGCCTACGGCGTATTCAGAAGGAGAGGTACTGGAAGTCACGGAACAGGTGGGGAGTAATCAGGAGGCCATGGAGCTTGCGAAACGCAGACTTCGGGCGGCCAACAAAGGCGAAATCACGGGGAAGTTCAAAATGCAGGGAGACCCGCGCATGGTGGCGGGAGTAAATATCCAACTCAAGGGATTCGGCGACTTCGACGGGAAATATTCCGTGGACAAAAGTACACACAAAATTCCGCCATACACGACGGAAATTGAAATCTCTAAGGTGGTGGACGGGTACTGATGGAAGGAATCGTGAAAATCGGAACAGTGGAAAGCGTCAATGGGCGGCGCTGCAAGGTACGTCTACGGGGCAGCAGAACAGCGCTGGCAGAACTGACGATCCTGAAAAATGGGGCAACTTACACAGGATACGGAGGAGACCCATATCACAGCCACGGAATCAGCGCATGGACGCCAACGTATGGGGACGAGGTGGTATGCCTGATGATTCAGGACGGAGCGGGCCAGGGATTCGTCCTAGGCGCGATCTAAGGAGGGAAACAACGTGGTTATTGGAAGTCTGGGCGACGTGGTATTCCAAGTCAGCAAGGATACAATCCTGACCATAGACAATATCCAATGGGACAGCGGCGCAAAATGGGAAGAGCACGCCCGGCATCTGAAAGACCCAGCACTGGAATATGTGGGGATGGAAGCCGATCAAATGTCATTCGATATCTACCTGTCAAGGACGCTGGGCGTGGACCCGATGAAGCAGATTGTAACGCTGTTTAACTATGAGAGAAACGGGACGCTCCTGCCGCTGACAATCGGAAACAAAGGATACGGAAAGTACAGATGGGTCATCATCAGCACAACGAGAAAATTCCAAGTGACGGACCAGATTGGCGTATCGTCCGTGACGGTCGGATTGAACCTAAAGGGGTATACGCTATAAGGAGGCACCATGAAGCGAGTTGTCAGCATGGAGAAAATGGAGCAAATCCAGATTCTACCGAGAAACGCAATGGAAGAAATCATGCAGAATATCGGGCTGATTGTAACCATGCCGCTTGAGAGCGGGCCGATGTGCAGAGATGTTGGCCTCAATACAAAATCTTTCGGTATGCCGGAGCAGCAGGGGCGAGCGATCATGACGCGGGACGTATTCGTGGCGGTTCAGGACCAAGAGCCGAGGGCGGCGCTTCAAACGGTTGACTTTGAGGGGAGCGCAACAGGCGGAACCACAACGGCAATCATGGAGGTGAAAATCGAAGATGGCTGATACAAGATTTTTCCCAAATGTTGAGTTTGTCAGCAAGACGGCGGACGAGATTCTGGCGGAAATGGTTCAGAGCTGGGAAACCACCATGGGGCGAACGCTGGGTAAAGCAGACCCATTCCGCGTATTGCTTGCGTGGGAGGCCAGTATCGACGCACAGCTTTATGCGGCGATCAACGAGAGCGCGAAACTGAACCTTCCGAGATATACGTTCGGGGAATATATGGATTCCATGGCAGAGATTTTCTACTGGGGGCTGGAGCGGCTTCCGGCATCGGCAGCCACAACAACGCTACGGTTTACACTGAGCCAAGCCGCCAGACAGGACGTGGCCGTGCCAGTGGAAACGCTGTGCAGCAAAGACGGGACCGTTATTTTTGCCACAGACGAAACCGTATACATCCCGGCGGGAGAAACCTATGTGGACGTAAGCGCGACCTGCACCCAGACGGGAACCATCGGAAACGGATTCGACGTGGGGACCATCAACATCTGCATGGACCCGGACAACGTTCCGGGACTTGACAGCGTGGAAAATCTGACCGTCAGCGAGGGCGGCGCAGCGGAAGAAGAGGACGAGGCGTTTTATGAGCGGATGCGAGAGAGCATGAGCGCCTATTCCACCGCAGGACCGGGCCAAGGATACATATATCATGCCAAAAGCGCAAACAGCAGCGTGGGGAGCGTCCGGGTCAACAGCCCGGAGCCGGGATGCGTGGACGTATATATTCTAAAAACCGACGGCAGTCTACCGGATATAGAGATGATCGAAATGGTGGAAGAAGCGCTGTCTGGAGATGATGTGCGACCACTGACGGATAAGGTTTCTGTAAAGGCCCCGGAAGCTGTGCCGTTCGATATCAACGTAACGTGGTATCGGGAGAAAGGAACCACAATCAGCAGGGAGCAGATGGAAGCGGGGCTGGAGACGGCCTGCACGGAGTTCTTGGAATGGCAGACCACGGAGATAGGGCGAGACATAAATCCGGATGTATTGGCCGCAAAGCTCATGGGAGCGGGGATCAAACGCCTGACAGTGACACAGCCAGAGTACACAGTGATTTCGACATATCAGGTAGCAATGGCGAAAAACATCAACCTGACATTCGGAGGGGACGAGGATGCGTAAAACCATCTATGACATGGACTGGGAATCGCTCCTTCCGGAGCCGCTCCAAAGCGACAAGCGCGTATATGCGACGGCAAAAGCAATCGCAGAGCAGAAGCGGAAAATAGCGGCGGAGATATGGAACGTCCGGGTATGGATGGAGATCGACCGCCTGCCTGAATCCATCCTCGATATTCTGGCGTATGACCTGGATATCAAGTGGTACAGCGGAGACTATACGCCGGAGACAAAGCGAAACATCATCAAGAGCGCTTTCCGGGTATACAAAACACTGGGGACCACGGGGGCTGTGAAACGTGCGCTAAAGGACATCTACGAAAATGCAGAAGTCTATGAGTGGTTTGACTACGGCGGGGAACCATACCGATTCCGGGCGCTGATCGACACAACACCCATGCGGGAGCAGCTGAACCACCGCCAGATCGTGGAGGCCATCGAAACATACAAACCGGCCAGGGCGTGGCCGGACTATATCGCCTACATGAAGCGGGTAGGGATCGGGATATCCGTATCATCAAGAGTTTACCGGCTGGATTATGAAATGTGCGGGACGCAACCGGACATCAGCACCGGCCTGGGAATCCACCGGGGGACTGTCGATGCACGGTGGAGCGGAAAGGTTTACGGAACGGAAACCCAGATGACCAGCGGCAACCTGATAGCGGGAACAGAGCCAGGTGTCAGCACCGGCCTCCGGATTGTCGGAGAGAGCCTGACGGCGGAGTGGGAAGCATCCGCATATAAAACGCAGCATCCCATGACCAGCGAAGATCTGGCGGCAGGAACAGAACCGGGAATCTCCACGGGGCTAAAGACCGCAAGTGACGGAGTTTTATCAACGGTGACAGGGAATGCATACAACATCAGCTACGCCATGTGCGGAGATGATATGCCATGAAGAAGGGAGGGTAAACCGTGAGTGCGATCACATCATCTGCCATTCTGGGCTACTGCAATTACACGAAGCGGACGATTGCATACGCAATGTACAAAATCGGGAACGCAACCTACAAGGCCGGGATCGAGGATATCACCGTAAACAACGGAAAGGTGGAAGTCACCTTTAAGATCGAAACCGGAAGCAGCGCCAGCGGCACCGTTACGGAAATTCAACTCTACGATACAGACCAAAATCTCTGGCTCCGCAAAACCGAGAATCTGAAGCTGGAGAGCGTAGAGGAAGGTTTTCTGTACGTTGTTCAAATTTCCATCACAGAAACGGAGGTGTAAGCATGAGAGAACCGATTTTCTGGAAAGACCGGGCCGTAGAGTATCCCAAACGGTACGAGGAGACCGATCTTGGAAACGGCTTTGTGCAGCTCGACAAAGCGCCGGGAACCGTAAAAGAGCCGGGAACGCCGCAGAACGCAACGAATCTGGGTAACATGGACTTCGGCACATTCGAGGCGGCCCAGATGGCGGCGGCAGCGGCCCAGATGTACCGGCAGACGCAGGATGGGATCAACGGCCTGGAGGCTGAAAAGCTGACCGTGACGCTGAAAAGCACACTGGCCTATCCGTTCAATGACAGCAAGAAAGCCGTGCAGCTTTCGAGGAGCCGGAACACTGCGGATTATACCGTGGAAACGGAAGTGGTCAGCTACACGGGCGGCGGCGTGGGCGATCTGGAGATTTCGGACAAGCTCCTGAACGGCTTTAAGCTGGCCTACACGGGCGGGGCAACGTCCGTCACGATCAACTGCTATGTGCGGGGAGGCATCTAAAATGGCGAACATCATCATTAAAAGTGAACAGAGAAAGGCGGATGAACGCCAGGTCATGAAAGCCTATGGCATCAACCCCAAGGACCCGGCCATGCGGGAGGCGGCGGAAGTTGCCGCAGCGAGAAGCAGGGAGGTCCTGAACAGACAGGGAAAGGAACGGAGGTATTACTAAATGATTATCAAACACCAGCCGGAGACCGGAAAGAATTTCGTTTCCTATGAGATCGACGGGAATGTAATCTCTTTCAACGACGAGGAACTGACAATCAAGCTCTCCAAGAAGGAGCGGGACGAGCTGGTCCGGCTGTACATCGTGGAGGACGAGACCGGCGGCCTGGTGACAAGCACCAGGGGCGGCCGCTGGTATGTGGCGGAGATCGTCATTCCGGCCAGGCGATACATCGAGACCGCCGGAAACGAGGAGGGGCAGACAAACGCGGAACCCGTACCGTTTGACATCGACCGGTGCGAGCTGATTCTTTGGGAAATGGAGGCATCCTGATATGGCGAATTTTGACGATATGAAGCTGGCCGTTGAGGCCATGACCGGCGGAAAGAACACGGTACTGCTGGACGATGTGGGACTCCCCTCTATCATGGTCCCCATTGCGAAGCTCAAGAACTCTGAGCTGATTGCCGGGGCCAGCGACAATACCCACTATGGCTTCTCTGTGAACGGCGTGGAAAAGAACGCAATGTACTTCTCCAAGTTCCAGAATGTCGTTGTGAACAACCGGGCCTATTCTCTGCCGCTCAAGGACCCGAAAACCAGCATTAACTTTGACTCTGCCGTAACGGCCTGCCGGACCAAGGGGGCCGGGTGGAGCCTGACCCCTGCGGCGCTGTGGGCGGCTGTGGCGCTCTGGTCCAGGAAGAACGGGACAATGCCGCGGGGCAACAACAACTACGGCAGAGACCACGTCTATACCCACGAAAAGGGCATTCCGAGCAATGCGCTGGATACTGAGGGCAGAGTGCAGCGGACGGCCACAGGCAGCGGCCCGGCCACATGGAATCACAATTGGCTTCCGGACGGCATTGCCGACATGAACGGAAATATCTATGAGTGGCTGGCCGGACTCCGGCTGATGGACGGCGAAATCCAGCTTATCCCCTACGCCAATTGCATGGACCCGGAAGTCAGCATGGGCGTCAACTCCACGTTCTGGAAAGCGATCCTGGCGGATGGGACCCTGGTGGACCCCGGCACCGCCGGTACGCTGAAATTCGACTATCTGTCGAGCAAGCTGACGCTGACCACCGGCACCGTCACAGATGATGGCAGCGCCGGCAGAAGCACGGGATTCACCTCCATTGGCCTGGCTTCCGGCCTGACGGTCCCGGAGATCATCAAGGCTATGACCATCTACCCGGACGAGCCGGGCGGGGACTACGGCGGCGACTACCGCTACATGACCTTGGCCGGAGAGCGTATGCCGCTTGCTGGCGGCTACTGGTACGACGCCGCCGGTGCGGGCGTGTTCCGCTGGGCCCTGTACAACTCTCGGTCCGGCGCCGACGGCATCATTGGCTTCCGCTCCGCTTTTTGTGACCTGAGTGCCTGAGACGCTGTGACCTGAACGCCTCGCGGTAGCGAGGCGCATAGCCCGAAAAATCCGGAGAGGTAGAAACAACGGGAGGAAACAATGGCAAGGGAATATGAACCACTGAAAATCACACAGAAGATCATAGACATGATGCTTTATACATACCCGGAACTCAAGCAATTTCCGAAGAGCGAGAAGTACGCCATGGCGGCGGATATCAAGCAATGTATGGACCGGATGCTGGAGCGGAGTATCGAAGTAGACAAGCACTACTTCAAGAAAACAACGCTCCGGGACCTGGACGTGGAGGTTGCAAAAGCGAAAACGTATGTACTGGTGGCATATCAACTCAAGTTCCTGCCAGAGCGGAAATTCCTGAATATCAGTGACTACCTCTCCGAGATCGGGGCCATGGTAGGTGGCTTTCTACAAGCCGTCGAACCCGCCGACGGACGGCGGACAAAGAATAACACTGGGAACGGCCTATAAGCGTATGCCGATTGCTGGCGGCAACTGGAACAACGCCGCCAATGCGGGCGTGTTCAACTGGAACCTGAACAACTCTCGGTCCAACGCCAACAGCAACATTGGCTTCCGCTCCGCTTCACCCCTGAATGGTCAGAAGTCCGGCGCTCACGGGCGACGGTCCAGCACCGCGGGGATAAAGGAGACCGCTCCCACTCCGGCGGCAAGAGCCGCTGGAGAAAAACGACGCGGCGTGGCCGCAACCGTGGAAGCCGCAAGTAGCGAAAGCGAACGCCGCAATACACGGAGAGGAACCGCGATAGCATGAAGATCAAGAACGTATTCGACCGGATATTTTCAGAAGAAAATATGCTTGCGGCATACGAGGATGCGGCAAGAGGACGGCGGTATAACCGTCAAGTCCTAAAATATACGTTCGACGTCTACGCGGAAAACAAACGCTCCATCGAAGAGGTCTATAACGGGACCTATGAAATTGAGCGATATTACATCTTTTTCATCCAGGAGCCAAAGAAGCGCATGATAATGTCCATTGCGTTCCGCCATCGAGTGGTGCAGTGGGCTATATACCGCGTAATCAATCCGATGCTGGTGAAAGGATACATCCGGGATTCCTATGGGTGTATTCCTGGGCGCGGCGCTCTAGGTGCCATGACGCGGCTCCGGGAATGGATGCGCTATGCGGACCGCAAAGATGCGAAGTGGTATTACCTCAAGCTGGACATATCCAAGTATTTCTATCGCGTAAGCCATGAAGTCCTAAAAGAGCTCATCCGAAAGAAGATCAAGGACGAGCGCCTATGCGAACTGCTGGATGGGATCATCGACTGCAAGCATACGCCATTCGGCCTGCCGCCGGGCAAGAAACCGGAGGAAGTGCCGCTGGAAGAACGGCTATTTGACGTGGGTATGCCAATCGGAAACCTGCTCAGTCAAATGTTCGCAAACCTGTACCTGAACGAACTGGACCAATTCTGCAAGCGGGTACTGGGAATCCACTTCTACATCCGGTATATGGACGACGTGGTTATCCTCTTTCAAGGAAAGCGGCAGCTCCAGGAATGGAGAGAGAAAATCCGGACGTTTCTACAAACACGGCTCCGGCTGGAACTGAATGAAAAGACCTGCATACGGCCAATCAGCCAGGGCGTGGAATTTGTCGGGTATAAAGTCCGGCCTCGCCGTGTGACGCTGCGAAAGTCCACAACGCTGCGCATCAAGCGGAGCGAACGGGGCGTAAAAGCGAAATACCGGCTGAACCTTATGACGGCGGAGAAAGCGGCAGAAACGATAGAAACCTACATCGGCATGACCAAACAGACGGACCACGAAGCAATGACCCGCCACCTTCGGCGTGTCAAAGCGGAGATCACAGGAAAGGGCGAGATGGTGGAGCTTTTCGTATGCAGAGAAAGCCCGGTCAAATGCGCCATGGGCTACGCAAAGTGTAATGACGGGTGCTGGATGTACGGCAACTGTAAATTCTGCAAAGACCGGACAAAGCGCCCGGACGAATTTCCATGTAGCATCTGCAAAAGTCTCACCATTCCGGAAGTGAGAGAGGGAGGTGAGGACGGTGAATGATGTGATTGTGGCTTGGATCAGCGTCGCCGGGTCTATCCTGGTCAGTCTGGTTTCTCTGGCGGGCGTTATCTACACCGGGAAGAAGACCGGGAATGAAATGTCAAAGCAGCTGGAGATTCAGCAGGCCGTGACAGACACGAAGATCGACGAGTTGACGCGGGAGGTTCGGGAACACAACAACTTCGCCCGGCGTATGCCGGTGGTGGAGGAACAGATCAAGGTAGCAAATCATAGAATCAAAGACATTGAGGAGGCACTGAAACATGAATAAGGAAAAGATCGAAACCGCAACCATCATCCGTACCATTTGCCTGGTGCTGGCACTGGTGAACAACCTCCTGACCCAGACGGGACATACCGTCCTCCCATTTACCGACGAGGAAGTGGCAGCGGCGGTATCGTGGATCGTCACGGCGGCGGTTGCAATCTGGAACTGGTGGAAAAACAACAGCTTCACGCAGGCCGCGCTCAAGGGAGACCAGGTCATGCGGAAAGCAAAGGGAAAGGAGAAATAATCATGGGATATACTGCAAATGACGTTATCGCCATTGCGAAGACCCAGGTGGGCTATCTGGAGAAGCGGAGCAATGCCGACCTGGACAGCATGACCAGCAATGCCGGGTATAACAACTACACCAAGTATGCCCGGGATTTTGACAATAAGTGGCCCAACTTCTACAATACAAAGAAGCAGGGCGCGGAATGGTGTGACATGTTCTATGACTGGTGCCACGTCACGGCGGCGGGCGGAGACTGGGAACTGGCCCGGAAGGTACTGTGCCAGCCGGAGAAATCTGCGGGCGCAGGCTGCTACTATTCCGCCCAGTATTACAAGCAGGTGTACCGATTCGGGCAGACCCCGACGCTGGGCGCTCAGATCTTCTTCCGGAACTACGCGCACACCGGACTGGTGTACGCATACACGGATACCACCGTCTACACTATCGAGGGAAACACCTCCGGCGCAAGTGGCGTGGTGAGCAACGGGGGCGGCTGCGCCATGAAAAGCTATCCCCGCAAGAGCAGCGACATTGACGGCTACGGCTACCCGCTCTACTCCGAGCAGAGCAGCGGCAGCACCACGGAGGCAGCGACTGGTTCCGACTACAACGCGACCGTGAAGGAGGACAAGAAACTGTCCTACTTCAAGCCTGCGAAGGTCTACCACAACGGCAGCACCCCGGAGCCTGTATACAAGGATACGGACCGGAAAACCAAGACCGGAGAGTTGAATCCGTGGGAATACTGCTGGTGCATGGGCCGGTATGGCAGCTCCTGGCTGGTGCTCTACAAGCTGGACGGGACGGACGATGACTGGGCCGTTGGCTATGTGGAATACAACGGAGAAATCGAGGACTAAAAAGCGGAATGGGCGAAAAATAAATAAAAACGCACGGTGTAGCATTTGTACATCGTGCGTTTTTTTGCCGCGCAGATTAACTTTTCTTAAACCATAAATTAAGCCACGGGACCACGCAAACACCACCAAAGACGAACATATAACGTAGAGGTGGAAAACGTGGGCGCGGAAAAGATGCGAACAAAGCAAAAGAAAAAGTACCGCATTTCAGGGGAAATAACCCAAAAATGCGGTACTTTTTACGATGGCAGGGGATGAGGGATTCGAACCCCCGAAAACGGAGTCAGAGTCCGGTGTGTTACCGTTACACTAATCCCCTTTATGCATGCCTCTCTTCAAAAGGCATGATTTATTATACCCGGTTATTCTCGTTTGTCAAGCACTTTTTCAAAAATTACGGCTCATAGTCGAATTCAATGTCATAAATGCTGACCGTATCGCCCTTCTGGATGCCCATTTCCTCCAACCGCTCAAACAATCCGCTCTTGCGGAGCTGCCGGTCAAAGTACATCCGGGATTCATAGTCATCGAAGTTGATGTCCGCCAGCAGCCGCTCCATCCAGCCCGAGGACACCAGCCACACGTCTCCCTGCTGCTCAATCCGCAGCTCGTCGGCGCTGCCCGCCTCCGCCAGAGGCTTGACGTACTCCGTCTCATAGACCGTGATGGGAGGCAGCTCCTGCAGCCGGTTGTAGATTACCCGCATCAGCTCCTTGGTGCCCTTATGGATGGCGGCTGACATCTCATACAGGGGAAACCCCAGGGAATCCGTGTACTCCCGCAGACGGGTCAGGTTCTCCGGTTCCTGGAGGATGTCGATCTTGTTGGCCACCACGATCATGGGTCGCCGGGCCAGCTCCGGGGAATATTGGGACAACTCGTTGTTGATGGTGATGAAGTCCTCCACCGGATCCCGGCCCTCGCTGCCGGATACGTCCACGATGTGGACCACCAGCCGGCACCGGTCGATGTGCCGCAGGAAATCGTGACCCAGGCCTACGCCCTCACTGGCGCCCTCGATGATGCCGGGAATGTCCGCCATGACAAAGCTCTCGCCCTCGCCCAGATACACCACGCCCAGGTTGGGGAAGAGCGTGGTGAAGTGGTAATTGGCAATCTTGGGGGTGGCGCCGGACACCACGGAGAGCAGAGTGGATTTGCCCACATTGGGGAAGCCCACCAGACCCACGTCCGCCAGCAGCTTCAGTTCCAGCACCACGTCGTGGCTCTCGCCGGGCAGTCCCGCCTTGGCGAACCGGGGAGCCTGCCGGGTGGGGGTGGCGAAGTGCTGGTTGCCCCAGCCGCCGCGGCCGCCCTTGGCCAGCACGAAGTCCTCCTGGTCAGACATGTCTTTGATGACCTCGCCGGTGTCCGCGTCCCGGACCACCGTACCAAGGGGTACCCGGATGATCAGATCCTCGCCGTTTTTGCCCTTCATGTTGCTGCCCTGGCCGTTGCCCCCGGCAGGAGCCGTGTACTTGCGCTTATAGCGGAAGTCCATCAGCGTGGTCATCCCGGTGTCCACACGAAGCACCACGCTGCCGCCGTGGCCGCCGTCGCCGCCGTCGGGCCCGCCCGCGGCGATATATTTTTCCCGTCGGAAAGACATGCAGCCGTTGCCGCCGTGTCCCGCCTGGACGAAGATATTGACTTTATCTACGAATTGTGCCATGTTGGTTGCTCCTTTAAGGGTGTTTAGAGATTTGCACAAACTGGAATTTGTCAAGCTCTTTGACCTCTTCGCCAATAATGCGCTTTAGCAATAATCTCACCGATCAACTCGCTTTTTGATGCGGTATAAGTTCCTCTGTCTTCCGAATACTGTTTTGCCAAAGATTCTTTCAGCTTTGAATAAGCCTCCGCATCTTTTTTGTGACAATTCAGATAATCTCTCACGTCCACATAGTTGTTCCATTCTTCCGAATCATAAATCACGGCATGGATGTGATGTGTCCTGATATCGTTGTCCCCACATATATACAGGTATTGCAGGGGATGGTCTTGACCTCGAAAAATAAAACCGTTTTCCTCAAGAATACTGTTCCTGGACAAGAGTTTATCAAAATCAGATACCCCAGCGACGATATCGATAATAGGTTTTGCACAGATATCTTTTATAGCTGTGCTTCCGATGTGCTGTGCATCAATTAAAATATCTTGAAGGATACGATGCAGATCTAAAATAGTTTCTGCTGCGATTATGTCCCACTCGGCGTTATGAGGTTCAACAAGCACTGTACCCCGACGCAATCCCAAACTCATAAGCGCCTCCTGCTTCATCGATAAATCCCGCATTGTCCCGCCGCAGGCAAACGCAAACGAGGGCGCCTGCGGCACCCTCGTTTCGAAGCAAAATTACTGCTCGGCTACCTCGTAGACGGAGACCTTCTTGCGGTCCCGGCCCAGACGCTCGAACCGAACCACGCCGTCCACGCGGGCGTAGATGGTGTCGTCGCTGCCGATGCCCACGCCCGTGCCGGGGTGGATCTTGGTGCCTCTCTGACGCACCAGGATGTTGCCGGCCTCTACGTGCTGGCCGTCGGCGCGCTTGACGCCCAGGCGCTTGGACTCGGAGTCACGGCCGTTCTTGGTGGAGCCGCCGCCCTTATGGTGCGCGAAAAACTGAATGCCAATCTTAAGCATGATTTACACCTCCAAAACCGTTAAGTGGTTGGGATTTTCTTTGGAAAGCTCCCGCATGTAGAGAAGCATGCCCTGAAGCACGGCTTCACATTCTGTCCTTCGGGGACAGGAGACGGGGAGCGAAAGCGTGATCGCAGCGGATTGCTCATCCACCGAAACCGGAGCGCCGGCCTGAAGCACATCGTTGATGGTGCATTCCGCCAGCCGGACGGCGGAGGTCACGGCGGCGCAGACGATATCTTCGCCAGCGTCGGCGTAGCCGCTGTGTCCCTGACAGGAAAATCCCGAGAGCCTGCCATGGATCCGATTAAACCGGATGGTCGTCATCAGACGGAAATTTTCTCGATCTGCACTGCGGTGTAGGGCTGACGATGACCCTTGCGGGAAGCGGAGCCCTTCTTGGGACGATACTTGAAGACCTGGATCTTCTTGCCCTTGCCGTTACGGACCACCTTGGCCTCGACCTTGGCGCCCTCCACGACGGGAGTACCGAACTTGCTGTTCTCGCCGTCGACAACAGCCAGGACCTGATCAAACACCACGGTCTCGCCTGCCTCGGCGCCCAGCTTCTCCATGTAAACAAGCTGACCTTCAGAAACGGTATACTGCTTGCCACAGGTTTTGATGATTGCCTGCATGTGCTTTGCACCTGCCTTTATAATAGACTCGCTCTGGAGGCGGCGCCCGAAAAAGGGCGCAACTTGCCTTACCTCTTCAATGCGGCTTGACGATTATATCATCATACGGACCGGTATGTCAAGCCTGCAAATAAAAAGTCAAGCAAAAAAATTAAAAAAATTCGCAGGTAGAGAAATGGCAGCACAAAAAGGCCGCCGCATAGCGCCGACCTGCGCGCGATATGGTAAAAGAGGTTACGATTCTCTGTCCTCTTCT
>JAFUFT010000063.1 GCA_017469795.1 Oscillospiraceae bacterium | reverse complement strand
CGAGCCCGAGTCCTTCAGTGGAACCCAGTGAAGAACCCAGCCCGTCTCCCTCTGCGGAGCCGAGCCCGAGCCCCTCAGTGGAACCCAGTGAAGAACCCAGCCCGTCTCCCTCTGCGGAGCCGAGCCCGAGCCCCTCAGTGGAACCCAGTGAAGAACCCAGCCCGTCTCCCTCTGCGGAGCCGAGTCCGAGCCCGTCGGTGGAACCCAGTGAAGAACCCAGCCCGTCTCCCTCTGTGGAGCCGAGCCCGAGCCCCTCAGTGGAACCCAGTGAAGAACCCAGTCCGTCTCCCTCTGTGGAGCCGAGTCCGAGCCCGTCGCCGGAAGTTGTGATCTCTCATACGACGGTTACGAAGACCGCGACAAATGCTGCCGGAACAGAGATCGGCCAGGTGGAGATCCCCGAATTCTCCAGCGCCACCTATGACAGCGACACCCATGCCAAGGCGGTTGTCGACGGGATGAACGCAGCCCGGAATACTCTCAGTGATACGGTACTCAACCGCTGCAAGGCCAGCGAAACACTGACAGCTTGCACAGTGACGGCACAGGTCTTTGAGGACGACGACTATATCTCCGTACTCCTCAAGGGCGTCTACACAGACAGCAGTTCCGGAGATTCCACTATTTATGATGGCCTGATCCTGGACAAGGAGACCGGCAGCGCGGTTTCTGTGACAACAGTACTGGGCTTGTCGGAGGATGCGATCCAGGGACAGATCGGCGGCAGCTGGCAGGCTGCTGTGGTACACGGCGGAAATGCGGAGTTCTATCTCCCGGACGGAACCACTAAGACGATCCCTCTGCCGTAAACGAAATAAAAACGCAGGCACGGTGCAGTCCAGACGGACTGCACCGTGCCTTTTCAATCTCGCGCTGAGAGAGAATCATTCTCGGCGTGCGTGAGTATTGCTGAGGCAGGTCAACCAAGACCGGGCAAGGGGTAGAATTCCGGCCGGGTGGTAATGGACAGGGGTTCTCCGGTCAGCGGATGCGGAAACGTCATCTCGACACAGCACAATAGCTGCGTGGTCAGTCCCAGCGCTTCGGAGTACATGGCTGACTCCTCTGTCCGGTAGACCGGATCACCGAGGATCGGCGCGCCGGAGGCCATACAGTGCAGTCGGATTTGGTGGGTACGGCCAGTGAGGGGATGGAAGGCGTAGAGGGCCCAGAGGCCGTGCTCCTCCAGCAGCTCATAGGCAGTGCGGGAGGGCTGGCCGTCCTCCCGGATCGTTCGCCAAAGGGAATCCGGACTGACCCGGTCGATGGGCAGATCGATCACGCCGGAGGCCCCCGGCAGGCGGCCATAGACCGGCGCATGATAGGTCTTGTGGATCTTTGCAGTACGCAGCGTTTCTGTCAGGATGCTTTTGACATATCCGTTCTTTGCGAACACGGTGACGCCGGTGGTGTCCCGGTCCAGCCGGTTGACGGGATGCACCGTCCCGCCGCCCAGATAATAGAGCAGCTGGTTGGCCAGCGTGCCGGTATTTCTGGTGGCAGAGGGGTGGATGATGATCCCGGCAGGTTTGTGCAGCGCGATCAGCGCCTCGTCCTCGTACAGAATCTGAAGGGAGCCCGGCTCCGGCGGGAAGGAGGCGTGCTCCTCCGGCAGCGGAAGCTCGATCCGGTCGCCGGGGCTGACCCGGTAATCGGTGTGGACAGGGATCCCGTTGACCAGCATACAGGTCTGGTATTTCAGCCGCTTAATCTGGCCGGCGGAGATATTCAGCCGGTAGCGGAGAACGGAAAAGAGCGTTTTCCCGGCGTCCATGGGACCGGCAGTATAGTTGAGCGTCATGGGGACCTCCTGTTTCTTGATGGCAAGGATCTCGCCGGAGGCATAAGATGCTTTCGGGAGGTGTGTCGAATGGATGCATGCAACGCCCTGCGAGCCTGGGTGCTCGGGGGCGATCGAAGATATGCTGCGGCGGCGGAATATCTGCGGCAGAGCGGTCTGCCGGTACGGACGTTCCGGGTTCCGGGGATGCCGGACGAAGCGGAGGATCTGGAGAAGGCGCTGAAGGGCGCGGAACTGCTGATCCTGCCCATGCGGGCCTTTTTCGCAGACCGGCTGTGCATTGGGACCGAGGCGGTGGAGGCCGCAAGGCTTCCGGAGCTCCTTGCGCCGGAGGCAATTCTGGTGGGCGGATGGTTTCCGGAATCGGTGGAGGACTGGCTCCGGGCCAACCGGATCCGCTGCAGGAGCGTACTGGAGGTAGAACGCTACCAGATCCGAAATGCAGCAGCCACGGCCGAGGCGGCAACGGGCCTGCTGATGGAATCCATGGACCGGACCGTGCTCGGGGCAAGGATCCTGGTGATCGGATGGGGCCGCATTGGAAAACAGCTTGCCGGCAGACTCCACAGGCTTGGTGCGGAGGTCACGGTGTCGGCCCGAAGGGAATCCCATCGGGCGGAGATCGAAACCATGGGGATGCAGTCAGATGTCACCGGAAGATATGAAAACGGACTCTCATACGATGCTGTTGTCAACACCGTTCCTGCACCGGTGATCAGCGCGGAACAGGGAAAGCGCCTCGGCACGGGTTGCGTGATGTTGGAGCTGGCTTCGGAACCCGGCGGATTCGCAGAGAAGCTGCCGGTGCTGATGGGCAGAGGCCTGCCCGGGACCTGCGTACCGGTGACCGCAGGGGAACATCTGGCGGAGGCGGTCTGGGACTGCCTGACCGGAGAGGGGAGGACGCTGGAATGATCGATCAAACCGTAGGATTCGCCCTGTGCGGCTCTTTCTGCACCTTCGGTCCGGCGCTGGAGGCACTGGAGGAGACGGCAAAACAGTTTTCCACCGTGATCCCGATCCTGTCGGAGATCAGCGCAGGTACGGACACCAGATTCGGTATGGCAGAGGATCACATCCGGCGCATTGCTGAGATCTGCGGCAGGCGTCCCCTGACGACCATACGGGAGGTGGAACCCTTCGGACCGAAAAAGCTCCTGGACCTTCTGATCGTGGCGCCCTGCACAGGGAACACTCTGGGCAAACTGGCCGCCGGAATCACGGATTCCACTGTTACCATGGCGGTCAAGGCACATCTGAGGAACCAGCGGCCAGTGCTGCTGGCGGTGTCCACCAACGACGGACTCGGAGCCAGCGGGCCAAACATCATGGAGCTGATGCAGCGCAAGCACATCTTCATGGTCCCCTTTGGACAGGATGACCCGGAGGGGAAACCCGCGTCCTTGAAGGCAGATCTGCGTCAGATTCCGGCGGCGGCGATCCTGGCGCTGGAAGGATGTCAGATCCAGCCGGTGCTGCTGTAAAGAAACAGGCAGGGACCGGAACGGTTCCTGCCTGTGCTTTCACAGATCCCGGAGATCGTAGGGCGTGGCCTGATATACGTAATAGTTCAGCCAGTTGGTATAGAGCAGCTGGCCTGCAGCCCGCCAGGTGACAACGGGCGGTTTCGTGGGGTCGTCGTTGGGGAAATAGTTCTTTGGGACCGCAATGTCAAGTCCCTTGTTCACGTCCCGGAAATACTCATTGGCCAGCGTATCCGCGTCGTACTCCAGATGTCCGATCACAAACACCTGGCGCCGGTCGGGCGTGGCTACCGCGAAGACGCCTACCTCAGGCGATACTGCAAGCAGTTCCAGAGAATCGCAGGCGCGGATGTCCGCCTCAAACACCTCGGTATTCCGAGAGTGAGGCGCCATGAACACGTCGTCAAATCCACGGAACAGCGGAACCGTGTTGTCCAGCACGTAATGGGGGAACACGCCAAACACTTTTTTGTCAAAATTGTGCTTCTGGATTCCGTAGTGATAATAAAGGCCGGCGAAAGCGCCCCAGCAGAGGTGGAACGTGGAATATACATGGGTCTTGGTCCACTCCATGATCTCCACCAGCTCCGGCCAGTAGTTGACATCCTCAAAGTCATAGTTCTCCACAGGCGCGCCGGTGATGATCATGCCATCATACTTCTGATCCCGGATCTCATCAAACGTAGTATAAAAAGAGGAGAGATATTCCATACTGGTATGGCGGCTGCTGTAGGAACTGGTATACATCAGATCCACATCTACCTGAATCGGGGAGTTGGACAGCTTCCGCATCAGCTGGATCTCCGTGACGATCTTGGTTGGCATCAGGTTCAGAATCAGAACGCGAAGTGGGCGGATATCCTGGTGCAGCGCCCGGAATTCCGTCATGACGAAGATGTTCTCGCTTTCAAGAACGGCTCTCGCCGGAAGCGAATCAGATATCTTGATGGGCATTGAAATTCCCCCTGTAATTGACTGGATTTCATATTATCACAACGGCGCAAAAATCTCAATAAAAAGTTAAAAATGATGTTGACAAGAATGGCCCGTTTTGATAGAATACGCATACATCCTCTTTTGCTTGGCAGAAATTTTTAAAAATCTTTAAATTTTTTCTTGACAGGGAATTGATGATGTGCTATATTAATCAGGCTGTCGGCGACGGCGGCGTGAAGAACCGCGAAGCGGAGTGTACCTTGTAAATTAAACAACGAGAAACATGACAAGCACCTTATCAATGGATTTTGAATCCAAAAATAAGTTGTACCATCGTCG
>JAFUFT010000050.1 GCA_017469795.1 Oscillospiraceae bacterium | reverse complement strand
ATCTATATTTAGCGGCATAATAACCGCAAATTCCGGTCGGACGCTTTAGCGGCCTACCGAAATCTGCGGTTGCCACAGCGCCGCAGCGCTGTGAACTTTTCTTTAATTATTTCACTGTCTACTTGACGGGGAGCGGTTCATTCCGGCCGGGGGTTTTTCTCTGTTTAGATCTGTGACGCTGCGCCGAAGGCGGCTCTCATGCACTTCTGCACGTTGCCGGGTTTGTCGCAGTCGCCGATGACCACGCTGTAGGGCACCGCGGTGGAGAGCGCCATGGCCTCGTCGGATTTTGACTTCATGCCGATGGCCAGCAGGACGTTGTCTGCCATCTGCTTCTTCTCGTTGCCGTCGGGATCCAGATACCGGACGCCGTCGGGGTCGATGGCAGTGCAGGTGACGCCGGCCTGATAGGCGAAGTTCGCCGTGTGCCGCCAGTAGTTGACCACCATGTTCCGGTAGTGGGCGTGGGGCGCGTCCAGGATCAGGTCGTACTGCATCTCTAGCACCGTGACAAGATGGCCCAGCTCCGCCAGATACAGTCCGGTCTCCACGCCGATCTCGCCGCCGCCGATAATGGTGACGT
Source organism: Oscillospiraceae bacterium (assembly GCA_017469795.1). Lineage (GTDB taxonomy): Bacteria > Bacillota > Clostridia > Oscillospirales > Oscillospiraceae > HGM13006. The sequence goes on along the minus strand of JAFUFT010000050.1, from coordinate 15,972 downwards.
TTTTGCCGAGGGTGTCCTCGTGGCCGTAGATGTTGGCGGCGTAGCCCACGTTGGCTCCGTCCTTTCCGGGCAGGGGCAGAGAACTGGGTTCCGCACCCAGGGCCAGACCCAGGACTTCAAATTCTCCCTCCGAGAGCAGCTCGGGGGTGGCCTTGGTGTTCAGGCGCACCTTCACGCCCTCCTTGTCCATCTGGGCGATCATATACTCCATGAACTGCCGCAGCGGCCACTTGAAGGAGGGATAGTTGGCGTGCTTCAGCATGCCGCCCAGGGAATCGGACTGCTCAAACAGCGTCACATCGTGGCCACGCTGGGCGCAGATCCGGGCGAACTCCATGCCGGCGGGACCGCCGCCCACCACAGCCACCTTCCGCTTGCCGCGGGGCGGATCGATCATCCGGTCGATCTTGTCCTCCAGACCCAGGATCGGGTTCACGGAGCACACCGTCCGGAACAGGTCCGGCCCGTTGGGCACGTGGCACTTGTTGCAGCGGATGCAGGGGGTGATGTCCTCTTTTCTTCCCTCGTAGACCTTCCGGCCGTATTCGGGGTTGTTGATCCAGCTGCGGGCCATGTAGATGAGATCCGCGCCGCCGCTCTCAATAAGGCCGTTGGCGATGTCCGGATCCTGGAAGCCCGCGGAGGCCGCCACGGTCATCTGAATGCCGCGCTTTCTGATCTCCCGGCCCACATAGCCCATGGAATCGATGTAGGGGGCAGGCTTTTCCTCGGTGGAGGTGAAGCCCAGGGGATGCTGGGGATCCATGTCTCCCGAGCGCAGATGGAAGATGTCGCAGACGCCCTCCATCAGCTTCGCCAGGTTGATGGTATCCTCCTTGGTGTAGCCGCCGAACTCCTCCTCGTCCACGGACAGCACGCACTCCAGGGGGAAGCCCCGGCCCACGGCCTTCCGCAGGGCGGTGAACATCTCCACCAGATACCGGGCACGGTTCTCCAGGCACTGGCCTCCGTATTCATCGGTACGGTCGTTGGTGATGGGGGAGAGCAGCTTGGACATGGGGCTGTTGCGGTAGCAGCAGTAGATAGAGATCATGTCGAAGCCCAGGGACTTGAGGTCCTTGGCCTGCTGACAGTAGTCCTCGATCATGGCGTTCAGATATTCCTTGGTGAGGGAAGAGACGCTCTGCTGGGGACCGCCGTCGTTCTGGGCATGGAGGTCGTTGTCCAGGTCCACGCCGAAGTCCTTGTGCTGGGGGGTGGTGTCCTCCCCGGGCATGGGGGGCATATCGCCGCCCGGACCGCCTGGACCTCCCGGACCATCAGGGCCGCCGGGACCTCCCGGGCCGTCCGGACCGGGGCCGCCGGGGGCGCCCATACCCATGCCGGGCATCATATCCATATAGGCGGGGCCCATGATGTAGCCGCAGGTCTTGGCGCCATAGAAGTGGATGGCGTCGAGGAGCTTACATAGATAGTCCTGGGCATTGGCGTCGGTCATGTCAAAGAGATTGAAATGGGCCGGGGTGTTGTCCAGCACCTTCTGTCCGGGCATGCCGGGCATGGATTTCTCAAACAGATGGTTGATGGTCACAAGGGACGCGCCGTTCCGGGCCCGGTTCGCGAAATGGGCGATGATCTTCTCCGTGGGGTTCTTCTCGGTACCCTGGAGGAAGTGGGGGGTGGAGGCCGAGGAGACCATGCGGTTCTTCAGCACCATATCGCCGATCTTGATGGGGCTCAGGAGTGCTTTGTATTTCAGTTCCATGAGATCGTTCCTTTCCGATTTGTTTTGCATTCAACATTATAACACAGATCTTCTCAGGGATTTGTGTTCTGTTTATGAGGATTTGCAACAATATCCGTCTGGATCCACGCCTGATACCGCGCTTCGATGCTGCATTCCCGATTGGGATAGATCCGGCACAGCAGGGCCCGGAGCTGATAGGCGCCTCCCTCCGGATCGTGGGGCGGCGCGCCCACGGTGAGGATGTTGGCGTTGGACTCGTCCCAGCCATAATTCGGGGCTCCGGCCTCCGGATACCACCATCCCATCTCGCAGGACACCACGTCCTCGTCCATGCCGGGGAGGAATATCGCCTTCTGGGTGATCCGGCCCCGAAGGGTCTCGATCCATACCCAATCCCCCTCCCGGATGCCGTATTTTTCCCCGGTGGCCGGGTGCATGGAAACAAGGGGGAAGGGATGCAGTTTTCTGAGAGACCGGATCTGCCGGTTGTTGGAGATGAAGAAGGGCATGGTGCGGCTGCCGGTGGTGAGGATCAGGGGATAGTCCTGAAGCAGCTCCGGCAGGCTCACGGGGCTTTCCGGCACCTCCCGCCAGTCCGGCAGCGGGTCGGCTCCGGCCCGCTGAAGTCTGGGAGAAAACAGCTCGAATTTCCCGGTTTCCGTGGCAAATCCCCGGGTTTTATAGCCGTAATATTCCCGTTTCGGCGCGATCCAGCCCAGCTTTTTGAACTGCCGGAAGTCGATGCCGGCGTACTCCGGCCGCCGGCGCCCCAGCTCCGCGAGGATCCCGTTCAGGATCTCCTCCTGGCTCTCGGCCCCGTAGTCGAGGCCCATCCGACGGGAGATCTCCATAAAGACCTCTTCATCGGATTTGCACTCCCCCACCTGCACCACCTTCTGCATACACAGGGCCGCCACGTCCCCGAATTCCGGCATGCAGAAGATGCTGTCCACCTCCGGCCACAGGGCCGCGGGCAGAACGATATCCGCCAGCTCCGCCGTGGGCGTCATGAAGAAGTCCATGTAGACGAAAAAGTCCAGACTGCATAGGCTTTCGTAGCTGTGGCGGCTGTCCGGCGCGGAGATCAGGGTGTTGTTGGCGGAGGAAATCAGCGCCCGCACCGGATAGGGCATCCCGGTGCGCATGGCCTCCATGGTGAGCCAGGGATGGGCAAACCTTTTTGGGGACAGTCTTCCGTCGTTGATGGGATAGTCCCCGTAGATGCCTTTTTCCGCCGTCTCCGGCTCCAGCCGGTCAAAGAGCAGATCCGCCGTGGGCGCGATCTCCATGCTCTCCACAAAGCCGCCGGGCACGTCATAGTTGCCGGCGATGGCCGGGATCATAAAGATGGCCCGGCAGGTCTGGAACGCGTTGGTGCTCTGCTCGATGGCGCAGCCCCACTCCATGGCCAGGGGCTTGATGGAGGAGATCAGCCGGGCCGCCTCAACGATCTGTTCCTCCGGCACCCGTGTGATCTCCGAGACACGATCCGCCGGCCACCGGGCGCAGCGCTCCTTCAGCGCCTCGAATCCGTAGGTGTAGTGCTCCACAAAGTCGTGGTCGTACCAGTCACGCTCGATGATCTGATGGAGAATTCCCAGGGCCAGGGCCCCGTCGGTGCCGGGCCGCAGCCGGAGCCACAGCTTCGCGCTTCCCGTCAGCTCGTTGGGCTTGGGATCCACCACGATCAGGGGGATCTTTTCCCGGAGGGCGTCCTTCATGTGGAAGGATAGCTCCCCGTCGGCCCCGGAGATGGCGGGGTTTGCTCCCCAGACCAGAATGCCGCCGGGCCGCACGTCCCCGTAGTAGTCCACCCCGGCAAAGTGCCCTGCGGTGAAATCCCCCGCGTTTTTCCGAGGTCCCAGGCAGATCAGCGCTCCGGAGGAGGTGGCGTTGGGGGTATTCAGCACGTTTCCGAACCGCCAGAACTGGGGCAGATGGTGCCGTCCCGTGCCGGTGATGATGGCCACGCTCTCGGGGCCGGATTCCTCCCGGATCTCCGTCAGCCGGGAGACGATGGCGTCGTAGGCCTCCTCCCAGGAGATGTCCTCCCATCTGCCGCTGCCTTTGGGCCCGATCCTGCGGCGGGGCCGCAGCAGCCGGTCCGGATGGTACATCTGCTCGATGATGCTCATACCTTTGACGCAGCCCCGGCCCCGGTTCAGAGGCCCCTCGGGATCTGGCCGGACCTTGACCACTTTCCCGTCCTCCACGGTGAGAAGATACATACACCCGCCGTGGCAGCCCCGGCAGGCCGCTTTGAATTCCGCCATAGAAGCACCTCCTTGCTGTCCCTATTATAAAGAATCCCCGAACAAACCACAAGAGGTAATCCCACGCCCGGGTGGGCGTGGGATCCAGCTGTTTCCTATACTTCATATTCCTTGAATTTCCGGCTCTCCGCCACCGCCAGCTCGTCGCAGCGGTTGTTGTAGGGATTTTCCGCGTGACCCTTGACCCAGTGGAACGTCACCTGATGGACGTCCAGCAGATCAAGAAGCTCCTGCCAGAGATCCGGGTTCAGGGCTTTTTCCTTTTTGTTACGCATCCAGTTGTTTTCCCGCCAGCGCGCCGCCCATCCTTGGGTAACGGCATTGACGATATACTGGCTGTCGGTGTAAAGATGCACGGTGCAGGGCCGGTTCAGGGCCTTCAGGGCGGTGATCACGCCCAGCAGCTCCATACGGTTATTGGTGGTCATCGGTTCCCCGCCGGAGAGCTCCTTTTTGTGCGCCCCGTACATGAGAATGGCGCCGTACCCGCCGGGACCGGGATTTCCGGAACAGGCCCCGTCGGTATAGATCGTCACATCCATGGCTTACTCCTCAGCGGCAGTGTCCGCCGGCGCCTCCTCTTCGGTCTCCGGCTCCGAAGCCACCTTCTCGATGGAGATGACCCGGCTTCCCTCCTCCATCCGCATGAGGATGACGCCCTGGGTGCTGCGGCCGTAGACGTTGATGTCCCGGACCGGCAGACGGATGATGGTGCCGTCGTTGGAGATGATCATCACGTCCTCTTCCTCGGTGACCATCCGGATCCCGGCGATCAGTCCCGTCTTCGGCGTGATGTTATAGTTCTTCATGCCCTTGCCGCCCCGGTGCTGGGGCTCGCCGCTCTCGCCCCGGATGTATTCGGCAACGTCGGTGCGTTTGCCGTATCCGTTCTCCGTGACGGTCAGCAGGCAGGCGTTTTCATCGGCGATCTCCGCGCCGACCACATAGTCGTCCGCCGCGAGCTTGATGCCCCGGACGCCGGTTGCGTCCCGGCCCATGGGCCGCACGTCGGTCTCCCGGAAGCAGATGGCCAAACCCTTGTGGGTGCCGATGATGACGTTCCTGGTTCCGTCTGTGATGGCAACCGAGATCAGCTCGTCGCCCTCCTCCAGGCTCAGGGCCCGGATGCCCGCCTTTCTGGCGGTGTGGATCTCCGGCAGCCGCAGCCGCTTGACCGTGCCATTCCGGGTGACCATCAGCAGGAACTTGTCCTCCTCGAACTCCCGGGTCAGGATCATGGCCGTGACCTGCTCGTCCGCCTCCAGCGGCAGGATATTGACGATGTTGGTGCCGCGGGCCGTGCGGCTGGCTTCGGGGATCATATAACCCTTCTTCCGGTGGACCTTTCCCCGGTTGGTGAAGAACAGCACGTAATCATGGGTGGAGGCGATGAAGAGGTTCTTCACGAAGTCCTCCTCCTTGAGACTCTGGGCGTTAATGCCCCGGCCGCCCCGGTGCTGGGCCCGGTAGGTGTCCACGGGCATGCGCTTGATATAGCCCGCTTCGCTCATGGTGTAGCAGCAGTCCTCTTCCTCGATCAGATCCTCGATGTCCAGCTCGTCCTCGACCTCCTGGATCTCGGTCTTGCGGTCGTCGCCGAACTTGTCCGAGATGGCCTGCAGCTCCTCCTTAAGGATGCTCTTTACAAGGCCCTCATCCGACAGAATCTGATTATAGTAGGAGATCTTCTCCTCCAGCTCTTTGTATTCATTCTCCAGTTTCTCCCGGTTCAGGCCCTGCAGGGCGATCAGCCGCATGTCGCAGATGGCCTGCGCCTGGACCTCGTCGAGGCCGAAGCGCTCCATGAGCCGCTCCCGGGCGTTATCGTAGCTGGTGCGGATGATGCGGATGACCTCGGCGATATTCTCCTGGGCGATGAGCAGTCCCTCCAGCAGATGGGCCCGCTCCTGTGCCTTTTTGAGATCAAACTTCGTCCGGCGGACGATGATTTCCTCTTGGAACCGGAGGTACTCGTCGATGATGTGCCGCAGGGACAGGATCCGGGGCTGCTTCTGGTCGTCCACCAGAGCCAGCATGTTCACCGCGAAGGTACTCTGCAGCGCCGTCTGGGCGAACAGCCGGTTCATGACCACCTGGGGATTGGCGTCGCGCTTGAGCTCAATGACCATGCGCATGCCGTTCCGGTCGGTCTCGTCCCGGAGGTCGGAAATGCCCTCCAGACGCTTGTCCTTCACCTGCTCGGCAATGTTCTTGATGAGCTGGCGCTTGTTGACCTGATAGGGCAGCTCCGTGATGATGATCCGGGTCCGGTCCTTGCCGAAGGTCTCGAATTCATGGCGGGCCCGGACAACGATCCGGCCCCGGCCGGTGGCGTAGGCCGCACGGATGCCGCTGCGGCCCATGATGATGCCCTTGGTGGGGAAATCCGGGCCCTTCACATGCTCCATCAGATCGTTGAGATCCGCCTCCGGATTGTCCAGCACCTCCATGCAGGCGCCGATGACCTCCCGGAGATTGTGGGGCGGGATATTGGTGGTCATGCCCACGGCGATGCCGGAGGAGCCATTGACCAGCAGATTGGGGAACCGGGAAGGCAGCACTCTCGGCTCCTTCCGGCTCTCGTCGAAGTTGGGGTCCCAGTTGACGGTCTCCTTTTCGATGTCCCGAAGCAGTTCATTGGACATCTTGGAGAGACGGGCCTCAGTGTAACGGTATGCCGCGGGGGGATCTCCGTCCACGGAGCCGAAGTTGCCGTGGCCTTCCACCAGCGGATAACGCATGGAGAAGTCCTGGGCCAGCCGCACCAGGGCGTCATAGGCCGCCGTGTCGCCGTGGGGGTGATACTTACCCAGCACGTCGCCCACGCAGGTGGCGGATTTTTTAAAGGGCTTGTCCGACGTCAGGTTGTCCTCATACATGGTGTAGAGGATCCGGCGGTGGACCGGCTTCAAGCCGTCCCGCACGTCCGGCAGGGCCCGGCCCACGATGACGCTCATGGCGTACTCGATATAGCTGGTCTGCATCTCCTTGACCAGCTCGGATTCTGTGATGACCTGATTGGGGAAGGCGATGTCTTCCGGCTTATAGTCGCGATTATGTGCCATATTCCATCTCCTCCTTCTTAAATGTCAATGTTGACGGCGTACTGAGCGTTCTGCTCGATCCACTGTTTTCTCGGCTCCACCTGCTCGCCCATGAGGACGGTGAAGACCTGGTCGGCCAGGACCGCGTCCTCCAGCGTGATCCGCCGGAGGGTCCGGGTCTCGGGGTCCATGGTGGTCTCCCACAGCTCGTGGGGATCCATCTCGCCCAGACCCTTGAAGCGGCTGATCTCCACCTTGGCATTGGGATTGTCCGCCCGCATCTCTGCGGAGATCCGGTCCCGCTCCTCGTCGGAGTAGGCCACCCGCTGCTGCTTGCCCCGGATCAGCTTATAAAGAGGTGGCACGGCAGAGTAGACATAGCCGTTTTCAATGAGGGGCCGCATATAGCGGAAAAAGAACGTCAGCAGAAGCGTCCGGATATGGGCGCCGTCCACGTCCGCATCGGCCATGATGACGATCTTGTGGTAGCGGAGCTTTTCGATGTTGAACTCCGCGCCGATGCCGGCTCCGAGCGCCACGATCATGGGATAGAGCTTATCGTTGCCGTAGATTTTATCCGCCCGGGCCTTCTCCACGTTGAGCATCTTGCCCCACATGGAAAGGATCGCCTGGAACCGGGAATCCCGGCCCTGGATGGCGGAGCCTGCGGCGGAATCACCCTCCACGATGTAGATCTCGCAGAGAGAGGGGTCCCGCTCGTTGCAGTCCTGGAGCTTGTCGGGCATCTGGCCGGACTCCAGCCCGGTCTTGCGCCGGACGGACTCTCTGGCCTTCCTGGCCGCCTCTCTGGCCCGGGAGGCCATCAGCGCCTTTTCGATGATGGCTTTGCCAACGGCAGGATTCTCCTCCAGGAAGGTGGCAAGGCCCTCCCGGACCACTCCGTCCACCAGGGACCGCATATCGGAGTTGCCCAGCTTGGTCTTGGTCTGGCCCTCGAACTGGGGCTCCTCCAGCTTGACGGAGATCACCACCGTCAGACCCTCCCGGCTGTCCTCGCCGGAGATGGTCTCGTCGTCCTTCAGGAGCTTTTTGCTGTGGCCGTAGCTGTTGAGGACGCTGGTCAGGGCCGTTTTGAAGCCCGTCTCGTGCATGCCGCCCTCAGTGGTGTGGATGTCGTTGGCGAAGGACACCAGGATCTCGTTGTAGCTGTCGCTGTACTGCAGCGCCACCTCCGCCTGGGCCCCCTCCTTTTTACCGGAGAGGTAGATCACATCCTGATGAAGCGGTGTTTTGGTGCGGTTGATATACTCCACAAAGGAGCGGATGCCGCCCTCATAGCACATGTCCGCGTGAGGATTTTCTTCCCCCTCGGGCTTGATGCGCTCATCAGAGAGCTCGATCCGGACGCCCGCGTTCAGGAACGCCTGCTCCCGGAGTCGCTTTTCCAGCACCGCGTAGTCATAGATCAGCGTCTCAAAGATCTGCCCGTCGGGCTTGAAGATGATCTCGGAGCCGTGATCGTCCGTATCACCCACAACGGTCATCTCCTGGGTCACATGGCCCCGGGAGAACTTCATCTCATAGATCTTTCCCTCCCGGTGGACGCGGACCTCCAGCCATTCGGACAGGGCGTTGACCACCGACGCGCCCACGCCGTGCAGACCGCCGGAGACCTTGTACCCGCCGCCGCCAAACTTGCCGCCGGCGTGCAGCACGGTGAACACCACCTCCAGGGCGGGCTTTCCGGTCTGGGGCTGGATGCCGGTGGGGATACCGCGGCCGTTGTCCCGGACAGAGATGATGTCTCCCTCCAGGATCTTCACCTGGATGTGGTCGCAGAAGCCGGCCATGGCCTCGTCGATGGCATTGTCCACGATCTCGTACACCAGGTGATGCAGACCTGCGGAGCTTTGGGAACCAATATACATACCTGGGCGCTTCCGGACCGCTTCGAGTCCTTCCAGCACCTGAATTTGTTCGGCACCGTATGTCTTGATCTCTTCTTCTGACATACATTGACCTCCTTTTCTGAAATACAGGGGTGCGCATCACCCGTTCGGCGACAGACTCCGGACGCGCAATGCGCGCCCCTGCATAACGGTTTTTATTTTGTTCGTTTTTCGATGGTCGCGGCGGAGAGCTGGGTGAAATATACCCGCTCCATGCCGTATTCCTCCGTCAGGAGAAAGGATTTTGGCACGTCCTCCGTGACATTGATCAGCCCGCCTTCTTCCTCGGCGGACTTCAGAAATTCCATGGTCTTTTTGGACAGGGACGCCCCGTCCAGATCAAAGATCCCGATGAGGCTGCGGTCCCGGACGGCCATATCGCCGCCGATGTTGATATACATGGATTTGTCCTTTCAATCTGCCGTCAGCGCGCCGTCCTTCACATGGAACACTCTTCCGGCGGTGGTGATCTTTTCCGTCTCGCAGCAGGTGATGAACACCTGTCCGGAGCGGATCTCGTTGAGAATGAAGTCCTGTCGGCCCCGGTCCAGTTCGCTGAGCACGTCGTCCAGCAGCAGCACCGGCTCCTCTCCCGTGTCGTCCCGGGCAATTTCCCGCTCGGAGAGCTTCAGCGCGATGGCCGCGGTACGGGTCTGTCCCTGGGATCCGAAGCTCTTAAGGCTCCGGCCGTCCAGAAACACCTCGAAATCGTCCTTGTGAGGGCCGGTCAGGCACCGGCCGCTCTCCAGCTCCGCCCGGTAATGGACCTCCTGATGGGCCATGATCTTCTCATAGAGCGTCTGCCGGGAGGCAAAGGGATCGTTGATGGTGGACACGGTCTGATAGGAGATAGAAAGATCCTCGTTCCCGCCGGAGCAGATTCCGTGATACTTCTTTGCCAGAAGACCCAGTTTTTTGCAGTATTCCGCCCGGTAGCTGACGATCACCGCGCCGGTGATGGCCATCTGCCGGTTGAAATCCGGCAGCGTCTCAAGAAGACCCGGCTTCATAAAATGATCCCGCAAAATCCGGCTTTTGCTCTCATATAGCTTCTGATAGTCGCTGACGGCCTTCTTGTATTTGGGCCGCAGCTGGGAGATAGCGCTGTCGAGAAACCGTCTGCGCACAGAGGCCCCCGCCCTGAGGATCTGCAGGTCCTCAGGGCAGAACAGCACCGTGGTCAGACTGTCCTCCGCTTCCGCAGCGTTTTTCTGCTTTACGCCGTTTAGGAGGATCTGCCGCCGCCGAGGTCCCCGGTACAGCACGTATACCAAACCGACATCCCGCCGGGCGTTCTGGATCTCCGCCTCCATTCTGGCGTAGTCCTGATTCCACCGGATCAGCTCATCCTCCCGCCGGGTCCGGTAGGAGCTTCCCTGACTGAGATACACCAGGGATTCCAGCAGATTGGTCTTTCCCTGGGCATTATCTCCCACGATCAGATTGACGCCGGGATCAAAGGTCATGTCCAGCGTCTCATAGCTGCGGAAATTCTGGAGCTGCAGACGTGAAACTCTCACTTGGTCACGTTCCAGACGCTGCCGTCCAGCTCCACCTTCATGCCGGGGATCAGCTTTTTTCCCCGCATGGTACAGACCGCACCGTCCACCAAAACATCCCCGTTCTGAATGCGGTTTTTTGCCTCTCCGCCGGTCTCCACCGCGCCGGAGAATTTCAGAAATGCCTCCAGCTTGATGAAATCCGTGGAAATTGGGATGTTCTGTTCCACAGGAGCGGTTGTCTTTTTGATTCTCATGTTGTTCTCCTTCATCAAATTGGAGTTTGTCTACTTTATTCTCCCGTTTTTTAGATGCACCCCCGAGCGTGGGAACAAAACGGCGAAAAGGCCGACAGCGGCGACGCGCGAGCTGGTAGCGCGGAGTCCGCACACCAATGTCTCAGTCGAGCGTTCGATCCCGCATAGTTTGTCCCTGGCGTCGGGGGTTCCCCAAGGGGGAACGCCTTGGGTCGATTCTTTCCCCTATTTCTTGGCGAATCAAGAAATAGGGCCGCCGGAGGCTTCTAAAGAGTTCAACAATCTCCAATCTATTCTAAAGCCGTATTACTCCGCCTTCAGCCGTACCGGCAGCACCATATAGGTGAACTTGTTTCCCTCGCAGGGATTGATGACAGCAGGAGACAGATTGGTCTTCAGCTCCAGCATAAAGTTTTCCGTGGGAACCGCCTTGAGCGCCTCCAGCAGATACTTGCAGTTAAAGCCGATCTCCATGTCGTTTCCGTTGCCCGCGGTTTTGCATTCGTCGTAGGCATTGCCCAGAGAATTGGAGGTCCGGAAGGCCGCCACGTTCTCGCCGAAGGTGCAGCGGACCGGGCTCTTGAGCTTCTCGGAGACGATCAGGCTCACGCGCTCCATGGACTGGGTCATCTCCCGGACGTTCACCGCCAGACGGATTGGGTTGTCCGTCGGCACCACACGCCGCCAATCCAGGAACTCTCCCTCCAGCAGCCGGCAGACCAGGGTCGCGGACCCGATCTTGAACATGATATGCCGGGTGCCAAGGGTAAAGGAGGCATCATCGTCGCAGTCTCCCAAAATCTTTTCCACTTCCCTGAGGGCTGGAGCCGGCGCCACAAAGGACAGTGTCCGTCCCTCCGGATTGTCGATCTTTTCCCGGCGCAGGGCCAGCCGGTAGCCGTCCACCGCCACCACTGTAATGCACTCCGGATCAATCTCGAACTTGCAGCCGGTCTGAATGGGCCGGGCCTGATTCTCGCTGACGGAGAAGATCGTGCCGGAGATCATGTCCTTCAGTACATTCTGAGGGATGGTAATGGCCTTGTCGTATTCCACGTCCGGCAGGGCGGGATAATCGTCCGCCGCGGAGGCCATAATAGAGAAAGAGCTGATCCCGGAGAGAATCTTGACCCGATAGCCCTCGTCTACCTGAATGGTGACGGTATCGCCGGGCAGCTTTCTGACGATGTCGCCGAAGAGCTTGGCCGGGAAAACAGCGGCACCCATCTCCTTGACGTTGGCGTCCATGGAAACGGAGATGCCGGTCTCCAGATTGTAGCCGGTCAGAGTCAGGAGCGTACCGGCGGTGACCAGAATACCCTCCAGTGCCGGAATCGTGCTTTTTTGAGATACCGTCCGGGAGGCCACAGAGATGGCAGAGATCAGTTCATTGGTTTCACAGGAAAAATGGATCATTGCAGTGCTCCTTTCATGTTGATCGCGGCATGGAGCCGGGCTTGACCGGTTTTGAATGCCGTGAAACGATCCGACTGGATCTGTTTGTTACATAGAAAGATAAAGATAGATTAGAAATAGCAGTAGGGCCGGTGGAATTGGTGGAAAACCTGGTTTTTCTTTTGATTTTCAGGGAAAAACTTTTCGTTTTTCGTTGTGGATAACAGAGGGGGTTTTCCACAGAAAAAACGGGAAATTCGGATAATCCGAAGTTTTCACATCTTTTCCACGGGACTTTTCAGGTGGAAAAGTGGAAAAAAAGGTGGAATTTACATTTTTCCGTTGACATTTGCCGTGATCTCCTTCACGACCACCTGCAGATGGGAGTTGGAACCGAGGTTTCTCTCAATCTTGTCCACGGAGTGGATGACGGTGGTGTGGTCTTTGCCGTATTCCCCGGCGATGTCCTCATAGCTCAGATTAGTGAGCTTTCGGATCAGGTACATGGAGATCTGCCGGGCTTCGGCGGTGTTCTTGTCCCGGGCGGTGCCGCGGATCACGGATTCGGAGATGTTGTAGTAGGAGCTGACCTCGGCAATAATCAGCTGCGGAGTGGGAAGGATCTTTTCTTTTCCGCGGAACATGTCCTTAATGGCCCGGGAGACGTTGATCAGGTTGATTTCCAGCCCGTTGATGTCCCGATAGGCCCGGATCTTGTTCACGGTGCCCTCCAGCTGTCGCACGTTGGAGGTGACGTTTTCCGCCACATAGGCCACCACGTCCTGGGGAAGCTGAAGTCCGATGGAAGCGGCTTTTTTCTCCACAATCGCCACGCGGGTCTCATAGTCCGGAGGCTGGATGTCCGCCAGAAGGCCCCACTGGAATCTGGTTTTCAGCCGGTCCTCCAGCTTGCTCATGGAATCCGGCGCCCGGTCGGAGGTCAGCACGATCTGTTTTTTGTTTTCATACAGGGTGTTGAAGGTGTGAAAAAACTCCTCCTGGGTGCTGTCCTTGCCGGCGATGAACTGGATATCGTCCATGAGAAACAGGTCCGCCGAGCGGTATTTGCTGCGGAATTCCACGTTTTTGCCCTGTCCGATGGCGGTGATCAGCTCGTTTGTGAACTGGTCGCCCTTGACGTAGACGATGTGAAATTCCGGATGCTGCTGCTGGATCACGTTGGCAATGGCGTAGAGCAGATGGGTCTTTCCCAGTCCGCTTTCCCCGTAGATCAGCAGCGGGTTGTAGGATTCCGCCGGCCGGTCCGCCACCGCCTTGGCCGCCGCATGGGCAAACCGGTTGGAGGGACCGACGACGAAGTTTTCAAAGGTGAATTCTTTCTGGATTGCGTCCAGCTCGCCGCCCTGTTTGCTGCGGTTCTGGTATTCCTTCAGCTCCGCCTCTCCGAGAATCTCCACCTGGATCTGCTGCTGGCCCACGGCCAGCATAGCCTCGGTGATGTAGGGGATGCACTGGGTTTCCAGGATGGGCTTCCGAAAGGGATTGGGCGTGAACAGCACCAGGGTGTTGTCCCGGAGTTCTACCACGTCCACATCGTCGAACCAGGTACTCACCAGAGCTTCCGTGTGATGCTGCTCGATGTAGGTCAGTATTTTTGCCCAGATAAAGGTGGCGGAGGCCATAAGATTTCTCCTCTCTGATGGAAAAATAGACGTCTCGCGGAAGAAAAAAGTTTTACACGTTATTATATCAGATTTTTCGTCTGAAATCAACAAAAATGGCCTCTATACTTTATTTAATATTATAGTTCATCTTCCGGCGGATATTTTGCCGGAACTGTGAACCAGTGCTTGACAAAATCAAGTAAAACGATATGATATAAAAATGGAACAATTATATGAAAGTGAAGGATCAATATGCTGGAACTGAAAAACATCTGTTTTTCCGCAAAGGGAGAGACCGGAGGCGTCGAGATTCTCCGAAATGTCGATCTGACGATCCCCAATGGAAAGTTTATTGTGATCACCGGCCCCAACGGCGGCGGAAAATCCACCCTGGCCAAGGTCATTATGGGCGTGGAGCGGCCCACAGAGGGCAAAATCTACCTCGATGGGGAGGATATTACAGATCTGAGTGTGACCGAGCGGGCCCGGAAGGGCATCAGCTACGGATTTCAGGCCCCGCCCCGGTTCAAGGGCATGAAGGTCAGCGATCTTTTGTCCTGCGCCGCCGGCAGGACCCTCAGCCATGATGACGGGTGCAAGTATCTGACTCAGGTGGGCCTGTGCAGCCGGGAATATATCGACCGGGACGTGGATACCAGTCTCTCCGGCGGTGAGCTCAAGCGGATCGAGATCGCAACGATCCTGGCCAAGGGCGGGAATGTGATGATCTTTGACGAGCCGGAGGCGGGGATCGACCTCTGGAGCTTCAGCCGTCTGACCGGAACCTTTGAGTCCATCCACAGAAATACAGACGCCTCCATCGTCATCATCTCCCATCAGGAACGGATCATCCGGCTGGCGGACGAGATCATTATGGTGTCGGACGGACGGATCACGGAGAAGGGTCCGGTGGAGGAGATCTTCCCGAAGATCCTGGCCAATACCACCGGCGCATGCAGTTATCTGGAGGAGGCGTGACATGAAGGAATTGACAGAAGTCCAGAAGATGATGCTGCAAAAAGTGGCGGATATGGCAAAGATGCCCACCGAGGGTGCCTATAATCTTCGGCTCAACGGAAAAGGCTTTGTGCGGCACTCCTCCGAGCACATCGACATCGTTCCCAAGGAGGACAAGCCCGGCATTGATATCTACGTCAAAGAGGGAACAAAGGGTGAAACGGTCTCCATTCCCGTGGTCATCGATCAGAGTGGAATGGACGATCTGGTCTATAATGATTTCCATATTGCCGACGGCTGCGACGTGACCATCGTGGCCGGCTGCGGTATCCACAACTGCGGATGCGACGACTCCAAGCACAACGGCATTCACACATTCTATGTGGGGAAAAACTGCCATGTGCGCTATCAGGAGAAGCACTACGGCGCAGGGGACGGCACCGGCGGAAGGATCCTGGATCCCCAGACGGTGTTGTATATTGGCGAGGGTTCCGAGGTCTATCTGGATATGAGCCAGATCGGCGGCGTGGATTCCACCCGGCGCTATACCAAGTGCGAGCTGGACGACAGGGCGGAGCTGCAGATTCTGGAGCGGCTTATGACCCACGGAGAGCAGACTGCCGATTCCGAGGTGGATGTATTTCTCAACGGTGTGGATTCCCGCTGCCAGATCACTTCCCGGTCCGTGGCGAAGGATGCCTCCAAACAGGTATTTTACCCCAGAGTCCAGGGAAACAATCAGTGCTTTGGCCATGTGCAGTGTGATTCCATCATCATGGGTGACGCGAAGGTGCGGTCCATCCCGGAGATTAGCGCCAACCATGTGGACGCCAGCCTGATTCACGAGGCGGCCATCGGTAAGATCGCCGGAGAGCAGATCCTCAAGCTGATGACGCTTGGTCTCGACGCGGAAGAGGCGGAGCAGAAGATTCTCGAAGGTTTTCTGCGGTAAAAAACAGAATGACCCCCACGGAGTATTCCGTGGGGGTTTTTGTATACAGATCGGAGTTTGTAAAGCTCTTTTTATTCCCTCCGGGGGCCATGCCGTGCGATGGGACCCACTGCGACAGCAGTGGGCGCGCGTTCCCTACTTCTGCCCTGACAGAAGTATGCAAGAGCAGCCAAAGGGCCTTGCCCTTTGGAATCCCGCCCGCGTGACATGACTCGTTACGCCGTCGGGCGCTCGGAAGATAATCTGTGGTCGCCGCTTGACTCCGTGAGCGGCTGTGGGTTGGCCTCCACCTCGTTTCGGGTAGGACCGACAAGGAGTGCCTGCCGTCGCGCCTTGGGATGCATCCCCGAGT
>JAFUFT010000049.1 GCA_017469795.1 Oscillospiraceae bacterium | reverse complement strand
CTCGCACAGGCCGGGCTTGTAAGCGCCCTTGGCCTGTACGAGCATCTGCACTTATGCGATTGAACCGCCGTGTACCGAACGGTACGCACGGTGGTGTGGGAGGACGGTCACTCAACTAATGGGTGACCTCCTACCCGATTTCAGTTTTTCGGATCCCGGTAGAAGGCGCCGGGGGTGGTGTTCTCGAACTTCCGGAAGGCCCGATTCATGGTCAGTGCGCTGGTGTAGCCCACCTGAGAGAGCGTATCCTTGACCGTCACGCCCTGCCCCAGCAGATCCTTGGCCAGAGCGATGCGCTTCTGATGGATGTATTCCAGGGGCCGGATGTTCCGGTATTTTTTCAGCATCCGGCTGAGGTAGACCGGGTTGATGCTGACCGCGTCGGCGACCCCGGCCACATTCAGATTCTGGTCGGTGATGTTGTTATCCATGTATTCCACAGCCCGCTGGACCCAGCTGGGCTCCTGCTCCTCCTGCTGCTGCCGGGCGATGATGGCGTCGAAAATGGCGTCCACCTCCCGGGAGATCTCCTGCAGGGATCCGGCGCGGACGATCCGGGGACCGGCCTGCAGCTCCACGAGGAACTCCGGGGAGAACTCCTCCTCCAGGGAGTCAAACACATGGAGGATGTCGTTGATGATGCCGTAGGCCCGGATCATGTAGACCTGCACGGTGGGCCGGGCGTGGCCGAATTCCGCCTCCAGCATCCGGTGGACCAGCACCCGGGCGGACTCGTAGTCGCCGCTGCGGATATAGCTGCCAAGGGCGTGCTCGAACTCAAAATGCTCCACCCGTTCTTTGGGGAGGTGATTCTCCGTCTGCCGGTCATAGCGCAGTACCGGCGATTCGTCCCCGGCCATGGCCCGGTAGTCCAACAGCGCCTTGGCCTCGGAGAGGGCGTCGGGGATGGCAGTGTAGCCGAGATGTTCCCCGGAGATTGAAAACCGCACCACGGTGTCGTAGTGCTCTTCAAACAGCGCCACGGCCCGGTCTGCGGCGGCGGCGACAGAGTCCATGGCGGCCTCGCCGGGCTCCAGCAGCGTCAGCAGCGCCGCCAGATTTCCACGGACCACCATGAGCTGACATTCGTTCTTTTCCCGGATCAGATCCTCCAGCACGTTGCGGATCAGGAACCGCACATACCGCAGGTGCTCCTGATTGTTCGGCGCGTTTTGGAGCTGGAACGGCTCATCGGAGATCACTTCGATGGACATGACGGCGAACCGGCCGGAGGACATATTCATCCGCAGTTCCCGACATTTTTCTTCAAATTCTTCCGGAGAGAGCTGATTATTGCCGATCAGATCCGAGAGAAACTCCTCCCGGGTCAGCTCTTCCACGATCCGGCTTTGCCGGGAGACCTCTTTTTTCAGCGCGTCGTTTTCCGCCCGGAGCGCTTCGAGTTCTGCCTGCAGGCGATCCTCCATTGGCCATGTCCTCCTTTCTTCCAGTGTACCAATATCATACATGGAATATCATTTTTTTTCAAGTGTTTCGTATGCAAAACAGCGGACCGGAGAACCGGTCCGCTGTTGTCATGCGTCCTCCCGTTCCAGCAGCAGCCTTCTGGTTTTCCAGCGGCCGGAGTAATAGTAGACGCCCGCCATGAGCGTGGTCACAAAGCCGGCCAGGGCGTTTCCCAGCCAGAAGCCGTGGAGCCCCAGGAACTGTCCCAGAAGGATGCACAGGCCGATCCGGGCCACCACGCCGTCCATGATGGAGATCACCAGTCCCAGCATGGCGTGGCCTACGCCGTCGATCACCGCGTAGGGCGGAGTCATGGTGCACATGGAGGCCAGCCAGACCACCGCGATGACCATGTATTCCGGGGCCATGGAGATGACGTCCGGGTCCTTTGTGAACAGGGAGAAGATCTGCCGCGGGAACAGGAAATAGGCCCCGCCCAGCACCACCAGGGAGATCATGCAGATGGCAAGGCACGCCCGATGGCACTGACGGATCCGGTCATAGTTCCGGGCACCGAAGCACTGGCCCATCATGGTGGCACCGGACATGGACACGGCGCCGATGACGATGTTCACCACGGAATTCAGGCGGTTGCCCACCGAGTCCACGGCGGAGGCCGTGACGCCGTACCGGTTGACCTGGGCGTTGACGAACATCATGGAGCAGGTGATCATCAGCATCTGGGCGATATAGGGAATCCCCACCTTGAGAATAGGAATCAGACGCTCCCGGCGGGGGCGGAAGGACCGGAGCTTGAAGTCAAAGCCGAACCGGTCCCGGTTGCGGTAGAGGTAGACGATGGCCACCAGGAAGCTCACGGCCTGGGCGATGACCGTGGCCAGCGCGGCCCCGGGGGCGGACATATGGAGCCCTGCCACAAAAATAAGATCCAGCACCAGGTTCACCAGCGACGCGATGGCGATGAAGATCATGGGGAGCTTGCTTTCGCCCATGCCCCGCAGTATGCCGCAGACTGCGTTATAGCCGTAGATAAAGATCATGCCGCAGCAGCAGATCACGGTATAGCCCCAGGCGTCCTTCAGCGCTGCCTCCGGGGTGTTCATGAGGTGCAGCAGCTGGGGGCAGAGGGCGATCCCCAGGACAGTGAGAAGCAGGGCTGTGATCAGCTCCATGGTCATCAGCGTGCCGATGGTGGGCTGCAGATCCCGGTCTCTGGCGCCGACCTGCTGGCTCAGCAGGACCTGAGCGCCCACGCTGAAGCCCATGCCGAAGGCCAGGAATACGAACTGAAGCTGACCGCCGATGCCTACGGCGGAAAGTCCTGCTGGGCCCACGAACTGGCCTACCACCACCATATCCACCATGGAGTAGACGGCCTGGAGGGCATTGGCCAGCGCCACCGGTCCGGCGAAAACCGCCAGCTGCCGGAGGACCGGACCGCTGGTCATGTCCTTTGCGATTTCGTTGCTCATAGATATCTCCTTTGCAAATGCGCGATGTAAGTTAGTATAACAGAACGGCCGGAGAAGTCAAGCGTCATGCCCAGGCGCCCTCAGGCGCAAAGAACGGCAGGGTTCCGGCCTCGACGGTGATACGCAGATCCCGGCGCATCATCAGCTCGCCATCCACGTTCACCGGCTCCTCCTCCGGCGTGATGATCCGGAGAGACCGGGTCCGGTAGTGGGAGATTAGCTCCGGAAATTCGGCATACCGGCCTTTCTGGTAAGCGCCGATGACCTTGGCCACGGTCAGACGGGACACATGCTTGACCGCCAGTACGTCCAGGATCCCATCAAACATACTGGCTTCCGGCACCGGATGGTAGGATCCGCCGTACCAGCTGCCGTTGCAGGCGCACACCAGCGTCAGATCGCCCTCCACGGCGAAGCCGTCCTCCAGTTCCAACCGGCAGGGCTTGGACACGCCCTTGATGAGATTCACCAGCACGCTGGCGTGATAGGCCCGTGTGCCGGAGAGCAGGGGATGGCGGCGGTAGGCGTCGATGGAGGTGCCGATCCGGGCGTCAAAGCCCACGGAGACGATGTTGGCGGACTTCCGCCCGCCGGCGTCGATCAGGTCGATCCGCCGGGTCTGCGTCTGCCGGAATGCCTCTGGGTCAGAGAACAGCTCCGGCCGGGCGAACTGCTTGATGAAATCGTTGCCGGAGCCGCAGGGGACACAGGTGACGGAGAGGTTGTCATATCCCGCCGCGCCGCAGATCACCTCATTGAGAGTGCCGTCGCCGCCGCAGGCATAGAGCTTGGTCTCCTCACCGGATTGACCGGCCTGCCGGGCCAGAGCCGTCAGGTGGCCGGGATAGGCGGAAACGCAGATTTCAAACGGGTCCCCCAGCCTGCCGCACAGGGCTTTGGCCGCAGCGGTGATTTCTCCGGTGCGGTCCGCTTTTCCCGCATGGGGGTTGATCAGGAACAGATGCTTCATAAAGACGCCTTCTTTTTCTCAGATTCCCGTCCCAGGGGGCGATACAGGGTAAAGAACATGGTGCCGAAGCAGGCGAGGCCGCCCACCACATTGGAGATGGCCTCCGCCCAGAACACGCCGGAAACGCCCAGGCCCATCCGGGGCAGAAGCAGCGTCAGCGGCGTCACCAGGATGATTTTCCGGAAGATGGAGAAAAACACGGCCCGGCCGCTCTTGCCCAGAGAGACGAAGGAACTCTGGCCGGCGAACTGCAGCGCCATCATAAAGAACGCGCAGAAGTACAGGTGCAGCGAGGGAATTCCGGCGGCAATCAGGGCGGGGTCGCTGTTGAAGATCCGGATCAGCGGACCGGGCAGCAGCCGGATCAGCAGCCACACCAGAAGGGAATACCCCACAGAGGTGACGGCGATGAAGCGGATTCCCTGACGGACACGGTTCGGCTTCCCCGCGCCGTAGTTGAAGCCCAGGACGGGCTCGGCAGCGCCGGTGATGCCCTGGACCGGCATGCTCACCACCTCCCGGATGGAGTTGATCACTGTCATGACGCCCACGTAAAGATCCCCGCCGAAGGCTGAGAGCACCGTGTTGCAGGCCACCTGAACCACGGAGTTGGTCATTGCCATGACAAAGCCGGAGAAGCCGAGGGCGAGGATTCTGCGGACCCAGCGCCAGCGGAGCCGGAGATACCGGGTCCGGAGCCGGAGAATGGCCCGGTTCCCAGTCAAAAACCGCATGACCCATGCGGCGGAGAGCGCCTGGGAGATCACCGTGGCCAGCGCCGCACCCCGGACGCCCCAACCCAGCAGAAAGATAAAAACGGGGTCAAGGATGATGTTGGCCACCGCACCCAGCAGCGTAGTCATCATGCCGGTCCGGGCAAAGCCCTGGGCATTGATGAAGCTGTTCATGCCAAGAGAGATCAGCACGAACAGATTGCCTGCCAGATAGATCCGGGCATAGTCCACGGCATAGCCGATGGTGTCGGCGCTGGCGCCGAAGGCATAGAGCAGCGGCGTCAAAAAGACCTCTCCCAGCAGCGTCAGTGCTGCGGCGAAGATCAGGAGCAGGGAAAAGGAGTTGCCCAGGATATGCTCCGCCGCATCCAGATCGCCCTTGCCCCGCTCGATGGAGCAAAGGGGCGCACCGCCCATGCCGGAGAGGCGGGCAAAGGCCATGACGATGGAGATCACAGGCAGGCACAGTCCCAGCCCCGTCAGGGCCATGGCCCCGGCCCCGGGGATGTGGCCGATGTACATCCGATCCACAATGTTATAGAGTATGTTGATCAGCTGGGCCAGCGTGATGGGGATCGCCATCCGGACGATGGAGCCCCGGACGCTGCCCACGGAAAAATCGTTGGTCTGCGCGGCGGAAGATGCCACGAAAAATCCCCTCTTTTTGCAGAATCTGGGTCTATTATAGTATTGCAGAGCGAGAAAAGCAATGAAAAACCGGGACGCGGTTGCGTCCCGGTGATATTTTCCGAAGCTCGGATCAATACATGCCCTGACCGGCGGCAGCCTGAGCCTGGGCGGCCGCGATGGCGGCATCCTGCGCGGGATCGGGCTTGTCGGTGACAAGGCTTTCAGTGGTCAGCACCATGGCGGCCACGGAAGCGGCGTTCTCCAGGGCGGAGCGGGTCACCTTGGTGGGATCCACGATGCCGCCGGCAATCATGTCGCAGTACTCCTCGGAATAGGCGTTGTAGCCGTAGCCCACCTTGCCGGAATTGGAGATCCGGTCAAAGACCACGCTGCCGTCCACGCCGGCGTTGCTGGCAATCTGGCGGACAGGAGCCTCCAGAGCCTTGGCCACAATGGCGGCGCCGGTCTTCTCGTCGCCCTCCAGGGTGGCGAGAAGCTCGCCCACCGCGGGGATGGCGTTGACATAGGCAGTGCCGCCGCCGGCCACGATGCCCTCTTCCACCGCAGCGCGGGTGGCGTTCAGGGCGTCCTCGATGCGGAGCTTGACTTCCTTCATCTCGGTTTCAGTCTGGGCGCCGACCTTGATGACGGCCACGCCGCCGGAGAGCTTCGCCAGACGCTCGTTGTATTTCTCCTTGTCATACTCGGACTCGGTGAGCTCGATGAGACCGCGGATCTCGGCGCAGCGGGCCGCAATGGCCTGAGAGTCGCCGAAGCCGTCGACAATGGTGGTGTCGTCCTTGGTGATCCGAACCTGATGGGCGCGGCCCAGCTGGCTCAGATCGGTGTCCTTCAGATCCATATCCAGCTCGGAGGAGATGACCTCGCCGCCGGTGAGAATGGCGATATCCCGGAGCATTTCCTTCCGGCGGTCGCCGTAGCCGGGGGCCTTGACGCAGGCCACGTTCAGCACACCGCGGATCTTGTTGAGCAGCAGGGTGGTCAGGGCCTCACCCTCCACGTCCTCGGCGATGATCAGCAGCTTCTGGCCGGACTTCATGACCTGCTCCAGCAGGGGCAGCAGATCCTGGATCACGGAGATCTTCTTGTCGGTGATGAGGATCAGAGGCTCATCCATGACGCAGTCCATGGTCTCGGAATCGGTGGCCATGTAGGGGGAGATGTAGCCCCGGTCGAACTGCATGCCTTCCACGACCTCCAGCTGGGTCTCGGCGGTCTTGCCCTCTTCAATAGTGATGACGCCGTTGGAGGAGACCTTTTCCATGGCTTCGGCGATCAGGGCACCGATGGTCTCGTCCCCGGAGGAGACGGTGCCGACCCGGGCAATGTCAGAGGAACCGCTGACCATCTGGGAATGGCTCTTGATGGCCTCCACAGCGGCGGCAACGGCCTTGGAGATGCCCTTCTTCATGACCATGGGGTTGGCGCCTGCGGTCACGTTCTTGATACCCTCGGACACGATGGCCTGAGCCAGAACGGTGGCAGTGGTGGTGCCGTCGCCGGCCACGTCGTTGGTCTTGGTGGCCACTTCACGAACCAGGGAAGCGCCCATGTTCTCAAAGGGATCGTCCAGCTCCACGTCCTTGGCGATGGTCACGCCGTCGTTGGTGATGAGGGGATTGCCGTATTTCTTGTCCAGCACCACATTGCGGCCCTTGGGGCCCAGGGTAACCTTTACGGTGTTGGCCAGCTGGTCAATACCGGACTGCAGCTTCTTGCGGGCGTCCTCGCCGAAAATAATCTGTTTTGCCATGAGAAATTACCTCCAATTATTCGACTACCGCCAGAATGTCGCTCTGACGGACGATGGTGTATTCTTCCTTGTTCAGCTTGACCTCAGTGCCGGCGTATTTGGCCAGGATGACCTTCTGGCCGACCTCCACGGTCATTTTGACCTCGTTGCCGTCCACGACGCCGCCGGGGCCGACCGCCACGATCTCAGCCACAGAGGGCTTTTCCTTGGCGCTGGAAGCCAGAATGATGCCGGAAGCGGTGGTCTCCTCCACCTCGACCATCTTCACGATGACTCTGTCAGCAAGGGGTACGAGTTTCATAATAGGTTCCTCCTTATGATGTGATAGGCATCCGGAGGGATGCCATGTTTTTACACGTTTTAGCACTCGATCTTTTTGAGTGCTAATATATCATAGCCCAAAGGCAGGCGTTGTACAAGTGTCATTTTGCACAATTTATTCCGGGATTTCATGTGAACTTTTTCTGAACAAAGGAAAATCCGGCAGAACCCCGGGAAAAAGCCGATTTTCCTTTTCATTCCGGCAAAAATCCGCTATAATATGAAGGTCAACCCAAGGGAGGAACACCATGGAACAGAACAACAAACTGGGAACCATGCCCATCGGCCGGCTGCTGGCGGTGATGAGCATTCCCATGATGATCTCATTTTTTATTCAGGCGCTGTACAATATTGTGGATTCCATTTTTGTGGCCATGATCAGCGAGAACGCCCTGACAGCGGTCTCCATCGCCTTTCCCGTGCAGAATATCATCACGGCCATCGGCGTGGGTACCGGTGTGGGCGTCAACGCCCTGGTGCCCCGGTATCTGGGACAGGGCCGGCAGCGGGACGCGGAAAAGATCGCCAATGTGGCGGTATTCCTCTCCTGCTGCTACAGTCTGGTGTTTGTGGCGGTGGGCCTTGCATTGGTGGGGCCCTACTACCGGATGCAGACCGACGTGGGAGAGATCGTGGAGCTGGGGATCCAGTACCTGAGCATTGTATGCGTGGTCTCGGCGGGTGCGTTCTTCGGGCAGAACTTTGAGAAACTGCTGGTGGCCACGGGCAACACCTTTGCCTCCATGGCCTCCCAGGCCACCGGCGCTGTTTTTAACATCATCTTCGACCCACTGCTGATCTTCGGCGTGGGGCCCTTCCCGGCCATGGGCGTCCGTGGCGCGGCTACGGCCACGGTGCTGGGACAGATCGTGGCGGCCATCGTGGCTTTCACGCTGGTGAAAACGAAGCAGCGCTCTGTCCGCATCCATGCGGGAGCCATGCCCCCGGACAGGCGGTCCCTCAAGGAGATCTACTCTGTGGCAGTGCCGTCCATCATCACCGTGGGGCTCGGTTCGGCCATGAGCTTCTGCCTGAACCAGATCCTTCTGGCCTTCTCCACCACCGCCACGGCGGTGTTTGGAATCTGGCTGAAGCTCCAGAACTTTTCCTATATGCCGGTGTTCGGTCTCAACAACGGCGTCACGCCCATGGTGGCCTACAACTACGGCGCGGGCAATATGGACCGGGTCCACAAGTCTGTCCGGCTGGCGCTGTCGGTGGCGCTGGGGCTGATGGTGCTTTTGACGATCCTGTTTGAGGCATTCCCGGCTGTGCTACTGACCCTGTTCTCCGCGTCGGAGAACATGTTCGCCATCGGTACGGTGGCCCTGCGGCGGACCTGTCTGAGCCTGCCCTTCGGCGCAGTGGTGCTGATCTTCTCCTCCTCTTTCCAGGCCCTGGGGCGTAGCCGGTACACCCTGCTGGTGAACCTGTGCCGGCAGCTCCTGTTCATGGTGCCCATCGCGTGGCTGCTGAGCCTTGGCGGAAGACTGGAACCGGTGTGGCTGGCAGTGGTTATCTCCGAGGCCATGAGCGCCGTGCTGGCCACAGGACTCCGACGGAAGATGCTCCGGGATTTTGCCCGGGAACAGAACTGAAAAAAGCCCCGGCTCCCGAGGAGCCGGGGCTTTTTGATGGGTCAGCCTCTGGACGGAAGGATCACAGTGGCCGCGATGACCTGGGCAATGCCGCCGTCGGGCCAGTTCTCGGCCCAGCAGATCAGGTCGGCGCAGTGCTCGTTCCGGTCGTTCACGTATTTCTTCGTCACATAGCCCCGGCCAATGATGCAGTCGGAGGCCATGCCGTGGTGATCCACGCACCGGCCTGCGGTCTCCGGCACCTGGGCCAGGAAGGAGTCCGGGGCGCCGTCGTCGCTCATGAAGTGCCAGTCAATGTACCGCAGCCAGCCGTCGTCACCCATGTAGTTGGTCAGCAGACGGATCAGCATATTTCGGCCGGTGGTGTTGTAGAACATGGCCCGGCCGCCGGGCTGGTTCCGGTGGCAGTAGTGGGCGGCGGTGTCGAAGTAGTAGATGCCGTAATCGTCTGCAAAGGGCGCCATGCGCATCCGGCCCTCCTTGGTGCGGATCACGTCCCGCAGGGGCCTCTGGCCCATGATCTGCAGGCCGTGGCCCTTGATCATGTCCATCTCCGTCCAGGGGCCGGAACAGATGGGCGCGGGATGGTCGCCTACGCTGACGTCCTCCCAGTAGAGGGTATCCGCTCCGCGGATCACCTCATGATCCCACATGTCGGAGATGAACTCCCAGTCCCCCTCGGTGTAGCGGTGGACCTCCGGGTGATGCATCCGGGGCATTTTCCCGGGCCCGCCCGGGCCGCCGGGACCGCCGCCCAGCAGGGGACCTCTGGGACCGTCATAGTCGTCCCGGTAGAAGGAAAAGACGTTGTGGCCCCTGGTGATGCCCCGCATCACCAGTTCGCCCCGCTGGTTGTATAGGCTTCCCCGGCCCTCCAGCCGCATATACCGGCCCGTGGAGCCCTCGGGCGGGGTCAGGTCCTCGATGATCATATCGTCGCAGACGGTGGTGAAGGTGTCGCCGGGGAGAATGGGGGCGAACATCTCAAAGGCGCCGCCGTCGTTGGCCCGCTGGAGCCTGTCGCCGAAATCCATGGGCAGCATGGGGAACATGGCCCCCGGCTCCTTCCAGCAGGGGATGGCGATGATGGAGCCGTATTTGGTGTTTTTTCCGTAGGCCTCGTCGTTGAACAGGGGATTCCAGGGATCCCAGGCGTTGGCATAGAGCTTCATCAGAGTGGGATCCGCCGGGGTCACGGGGAACATGGTGGGCTTGCCGATCTGAGACTGGAGCCTTTCCCGTGTCTCATCCAGCATTTTCTGCTCCCGGTCGGAATAAACACCGGGAAAAACGGTTTTGAAATCCTGCATGGGTTACCTCCTTATGGACTCGTAATATTCGGGCGGGGGAAACGGCGGCGCGGACTCCGCGCCGCCGTTTCATTTATGACTCAGCGGTCCTGATACCGGGCGTAGGCGTTCTCATAGAACTCCTGCAGCCGGGACAGACCCATGGAATCGATCCGGTCGCAGTAGGCCTGCCAGGTCTCGTCGGTGAGGGGCTGTTCGCCCATCATGAACCGGGAGATCTCCGTGGCCACCGTGGTCCAGATGTCCGTGTTGACGGATGTCATGTCCTCGGACTCCTCGGCGGTAAAGGCCAGGGTGGGCGTAGCGGAATAGAGCGCCTTGCTGGTGTCCACATCCAGCCAGATCTGCTTGGCCTCGATCACATAGTCCGCGGAAACGGGATTCCGCTTGTTGACGATCTGGAAGCCGGGGCCCTCGTCCAGCGCATAGATGATCTCGTAGCTGACCATGTCCTCGTTGCGCTCGTTCAGGAAGGGGAGCCACTGCTTCACGCCGTTTACGACCTCATAGCTCTCGCCCTCGTTGAAGCCGAAGTTGACCGCGGAGGCGCCATCGGTGCTGAAGAACCAGTCCAGAACAGTCAGGACCTTTTCCGGCTCCTCGCAGGAGGTGGTGACTACCGTGTTCTTCATGCCGGAGTTGCGCTGCTTGGCGTATTCATAGCTGTACATTTTGGGGGCCTCGCTGCCCTCGGGGTAGGTCATGGGGACCGCCTTAAGGTCCATATCGTAGGACTCCTTCATCATCACCAGATCCCGGTCCATGCCGCCCCAGAGGGCCGTGGCGCCGGAGGTCTGCAGAGAGGTGTCGAACATCTGGGCGTAGGCGTAATCCGGGTCGATCATGCCGGCCTGGAAGTTCTCAGAGAAGAACTCCACGAAGTCCCGGAGCTCGTCGGAGGTGCCGTCGTAGACCAGCTCGCCGGTCTTGAGATCCACCTTGAAGGCGTGGCCGCCGGAGGTGCCGAAGGCGTTGCAGAAGAAGCCGCCGCGGATGTCGCCGCCGTTGGAAACGCCCATGGGATACTGAACGCCGTTGGCCTTCATGGCCTTGAATACTTCCGTCCAGTCCTCGCAGGTGACGGGATCGGGAAGTCCGGTTTCCTCCAGATAGTCCTTACGGACCAGGGGGCCTTCCCGGACGCCCTGGGGCTGATCGTAGATCATGGCGATGGAGTAGAGCTTTCCGGTGTCGGTGGTCAGATCCTTCCGAAGGTTTTCGTCGTGCATAAGAATGTCGTAGTAGTTGGGGGCATATTCGGGGATCAGATCCGTCAGGTCCACATAGACGTCGTCCTCGATGGCCTTGTCATAGCCGCCGTTGTAGACGGAGGTGGAGCCCATCTGCCCGCAGTTGGACTCATAGATCAGGTCGGTCATGTCGCCGGAGGCGATCATCAGGTTGTACTGCTCCGCGCAGACGGCCTCGGAGCGCTGCTGGAAGTCGATGGTGATGCCCAGCTCCTCCTGGACGCGCTGCCAGAACAGCAGGTCCTTCTTGTCGGGCTGCTCCGCGCCGCCCATGGCGCCGAGCTTCACCCAGAAGATGGAGAATGTGTAGCCCTCGCCGTCAAACAGCGGCAGGTCGTAGTCCCTGACGCCGATATGCTCGGAATAGAACTCGTTGGTGGGGGCCTGGACTTCCGGCTCGGCAGGTTCTTCCGCGGAAGCCTCTTCCGGAGCAGGCGCTTCTTCTGCAGCCGGAGCCGCTTCCGTGGGCGCTTCTTCTGCAGCCGGAGCCTCCGCCGTCTCTTCGGAAGGCGCCGCCTCCGCACCGGAGGCCGGAGCGCTTCCCGCAGGACTGCCGCCGCAGCCGGCCAGCAGAGCCAGCACCATACACAGGGCAAGCATCATGGCGATCCATTTCTTAGACATGGTCATATCTCCCTTCTTTTTGTTGTAATTGTAATATTTTCTTAACAATTACAACACAATTGTACGAACTGCGGTTTCGTTTGTCTACTGGAATAGCGCATAATCTTTTCTCTCGGTTTTTGGACAAATCACCAGATATCAAAACAAAAAAGACGCAGGCCGAAACCTGCGTCTTTTCCGGTTCTTTTTACATACCGCCCTGCATCTGCGGGGGCTGCCACATCTCTTTCTCCTCGTGGAGCGTGATGTTGTTGTCATGGGCAAATTTCAGCATCTGCGCCTTCATTTTATCCCAGGAACCCTTTTCCTTGGCCTCAAAGGCCTGCTTCAGCACGGGCATGCCGTCGCTTCCGCCGCCGGGACCGCCGGGGCCGGGACCGCCGCCGCCCTTCATCTTCAGAATCATGACTTCAGAGGGGACCTTCTTCAGCCCCAGGAAGCCGCCCTTTTCCTCCGTGGGCTGGAAGGTGATCGTGGTGATCTGATCCGCCCGAATGTCCATGGTCATGGCCTGCTTGTCAGCCATGCGGAGGACAAATTCTGTTTTGTCAAACAGGATATCGGCTTTTGCCATTGTTCGTGACGCCTCCATTCGTTTTACGGGATATCCATTTGTTTCGTCTCCAAAATACCCTCGCATATAGAATATACCAAAGGCTTGCATTTGTCAAAGGTTCCTTTGTGTTGTTTCTGTTAAAAAATGCGCGGAACGAAGGCGGGAAAGACGGTTGTTTTCTGCGGAAGGGTTTGCTATCATAGAAAAAAGGCCATATGGAGGTGAGGATGTGGATCTGCGCGAGAGGACTCGGGCGAAGCTCCCGGGTATGGACACCGGGATCAGTCTTCGGAACAGCTTCTGCGACATCTGCGCGCCGGGACCCCACTGCGGCGTGACCTGCTATGTAAAGGACGGGACCGTCGTCAAAGTGGAGGGCACCGACGCCCACCCGGCGAACCGCGGCAAGCTCTGTGCCCGGGGCATTGCCATGCGGGATTACATCTACCGGGCGGACCGGGTGAAAACGCCCCTGCGCCGGACGGGACCCAAGGGATCCGGACAGTTTGAGGCCGTCTCTTGGGAGGATGCGCTGACGGAGATCGCCGCCCGTTTGAATCAGTTCAAGACGGAGTCCGGCGCCTCCTCCGTGGCCTTCTATTCCGGTTACAACAAGTGGTACCGGCCTTTTCTGCAGCGGCTGGCCTACAGCTTCGGCTCGGTGAATTACGGCAGCGAGTCCTCCTCCTGTTTTACCTCCACGATCCTGTCCTGGAAGTGCGCCACCGGCGCGGAGATGGTCCGGCCGGATCTGGGGCGTGCGGGAGTGTTCCTGGGCTGGTGCGCCAACCCGGGGATCTCCGGCTATCTGATGAACATCGGACTTCAGAAGAACCGGCAGCGGGGCATGAAGGTCATCATCGTGGATCCCCGGATCACCCCGGCTTCCCGGGACTGCGACCTGCATCTGCGGATCCGCCCCGGCACCGACGGGGCCCTGGCCCTGTGCCTGGGCCGGGAGCTGATCGAAAATGGGTGGATTGACCGGGACTACATCGAAAAAAATGTCTATGGATTTGCGGAATATGCCGCCTATGTGGCCCGGTTCACCCCGGAGGAAACGGCGCAGATCACGGGCCTCAATCCGGCAGACATCCGTCGGGCGGCTCGGCTGATCGGGGAGAACGGCCCTCTGGCCATCAACCCCTCCAACGCGTCGCTGGTCCACTTCAAAAACGGCATGCAGAACCACCGGGCCGTCATGGCCCTCTGCGCGCTGACGGGCAGCTACGACCGGCCAGGCGGCATGATCCCCGCGCCCCTGACCTATGCCCACTCCATGGGCGGCTTCGAGACGCGGGAGCCGGAGTTCTCCACGGAGAGATACCCCGCGGAGGGGCCCGTCCCTGTGGGCTGCGAGCGGTTCCCCCTGTGGGGAAAGCTCATCGGGGAGATGCAGGCCTGCGACCTGCACCGGGCCGTCCTGACTCGCCGGCCCTATCCCATCCGGGCCCTGTATGCCCACGGGATGAACTTTCGGATGTTCCCGGACTCCGGACGGATGGCCCAGGCGCTGGAGAAGCTGGAGTTTTTCGTGGACATGGACCTGTTCCTGACGGACAGCGCCAAATATGCCGACATCGTGCTGCCGGCCTGCTCCTCCCTGGAGCGGGACGAATTCAAGGTCTTCGGCGGTGGATACGCCCAGTACACGGAACCGGTGATCCCGCCGCTAAGCCAGTCCCGGCGGGACGACGAGGTGATCCTGGAGCTGGCCCGGCGCCTCTCGGTGGAGGATCCCCTGCTGCGGGGCAGCCGGGACGACTGCCTGTGGTATATGCTCCGGGATACGCCCATCGATCTGGAGGCGCTGCGGGAGCATCCGGAGATGCCGCAGAAGATCGAGGGACTGCAGATCACCCCGGTGGGGCGGCACGGCTTTGACACGCCCACAGGGAAATTCGAACTGTATTCCACCATTCTGGCGGAGCTGCACGCCCCGGGACTGGATCCGCTGCCCACCTACCGGTCCTCCGAGGACGAGGCGGACCCGGCGGAGTTCCCACTGATCCTCTCCACAGGCATCCGGATCCCCGGAGGACTCCACTCCCGGCTCCATGACACCCCTGCGGCCCGGTCCCTGCGGCCGGAGCCCATGGCGGATTTGAGCATGGAGGACGCCGAAGCTCTCGGGATCGGTCCGGGGGATTGGATCCGCCTGTCCACCGCCCGGGGCAGCGTGACGGTGAAGGCCAATCCCACGCCGGTCATGCCGGCCGGGATGGTGAGCCTGTATCACGGGTATCGGGAGGCGGACGCCAACAGCCTCCTGTCCTGGGATCACCGGGATCCCTATTCCGGTTTCCCCGGATACCGCTGTATCCGGTGCCGGGTGGAGCGGATGGAAAAGGAGGCGGCAGAATGAGTCTGGTGTTTGAATCTGACCGCTGTACCGGCTGTCAGGCCTGTCAGATGGCATGTCTGGACCAGCGGGACATCCGGCCCCTGGAGGGACAGCTGCCCCTGCTCCGGGTGGAGCCGGCGGAGGTGCCGGGGCGGTTCCGGGCGGTATCCTGCAGCCAGTGCGGCGCGTGCGCGGAGGTATGTCCCACAGGATGCCTTCAAAAGAACGGCGGAACGGTCACGGCAGAGGAATCGCTGTGCATCGGCTGCCGGGCCTGCGGGGACGCATGCCCCCGGGGCGTGATCACTTATATAGAAGAAACAGTACAAAAATGCGACGGCTGCGCCGGCAGACGGGCGGCAGGACTACTTCCGGCCTGCGTCCACACCTGTCCCACCGGGGCGCTTTCATGGGAGGAATGATCATGCAGTTTGATTTTACCACGCTGAACACCGGGGGAGGCGTTCACCCCTTTGCCGCGTCCCACGGCGTGACAGACCCGGGCATCATCAGCTTCTCCGTGGCGGAGATGCGGTTCAACCTGGCG
Source organism: Oscillospiraceae bacterium (assembly GCA_017469795.1). GTDB lineage: Bacteria > Bacillota > Clostridia > Oscillospirales > Oscillospiraceae > HGM13006. The sequence goes on along the minus strand of JAFUFT010000049.1, from coordinate 70,415 downwards.
CCGGGCATCACTGAGGCCATGCACAAAATCGTGGACCGGGGCTGCTTCGGCTACGCGCCGCCGGACAAGGAGCGCTATGACGCGGCACTGGCGGACTGGATGCTCCGCCGCCATAAGTGGAAGATATCCCCGGACTGGGCCATCCAGAGCAGCGGCGTACTGGTGGCCATGGGAGCGGCGATCCGGGCGCTGACGGCGCCGGGGGACGGCGTGATCCTGCAGCCGCCGGTCTACCAGCATTTTGCCGAGGAGGTCCGGAACGCCGGCCGGAAGATCGTGGAAAACCCGCTGGTGCTGCGGGACGGCCGGTACACCATGGACTTTGAGGATCTGCGGGAAAAGGCCAGAGGGGCAAAGATGCTGCTGCTCTGCTCACCGCACAATCCCGTGGGGAGAGTCTGGACCCGGGAGGAGCTGCGGCAGTTGGCGGAGATCTGTCTGGAGGAGGAACTCTGGGTGGTGTCCGACGAGATCCACTTCGATCTGGACCATACAGGCAGGCATCTGGTGCTGACCCAGGCGGCGCCGGAGCTGACGCCCTGGACCATTGTCTGCACTGCCCCCACCAAGACCTTCAATCTGGCGGGCTGCGCCATCAGCAATACCATCGTGGAGGATCCTGCGCTCCGGGAGCGGATCCGGAAGGAGCTGAGCGAGACGGTGGGGTTCTATGTCAACACCTTCGGCTACGCCGCCGCCACTGCAGCCTATGAGACCGGCGGACCCTGGCTGGATGAGCTGCTCGAGCAGCTTGGGCGCAACCGGGAGCTCCTGCTGTCGGGACTCAGCGCCCTGGTGCCGGAGGCGGCGTTTACGCCGCTGGAGGGAACCTATCTCCAGTGGGTCGATCTGCGCGCGCTCGGACTTCCCCAGCAGGAGCTCATGGACCGGCTGGAGCGGGCCCAGGTCATCGTCAGCAACGGCACAGACTACGGCGCGGGGGGCGAAGGGCATATCCGGTTCAATCTGGCCTGCCCGGAGGACTCCATCCGCCTGGCTCTGGACCGGCTGAAGACGGTGCTGCCGTAACAAAAAAAGAGGCGCCTGAAGCCTTATGGCTTCAGGCGCTTTGCGTATGTTTACTCGACCTTGGTCAGCGTCATGCTCTCGCCTTCGATTTCGATGGTGATCACGCCGTCCTTGATGGTGCCGGTGATGCTTTCGCCTGCGTCCTCGATCGTCAGCGTCTCACCGTCTGCCGACCATGTTCCGGTCTCAGTTTCTCCGTCAAAGGTCAGGGCGAGGACACCCTTGTCCTTGAGTTCCATCTGGATCATGTCGGCGGCTTCCTCTTCGGTAATGCCCATCATTCCGGCGAACTCCTCCAGGGAATAGCCCATGGCGCCGGAGAGCTTATAGACGCCGATATTGGGATCGGCCTTGCCGCCGCAGGCGGTCAGCAGGGACAGCAGCATGATGACTGCAAGCAGAATAGATAGGGTACGTTTCATAATGGTTTCTCCTTTTTTATTGAATTACTTCAGACTGTAGTAGTCAAATACGGCGGTATCCGGCAGGCCGGCGTCCTTGAGGTAGGACTCCACGTTGCCGCGCTCCTCATCGGTGAGGCAGGCGGGGACGTGGACCGTCACGCCGCCGGGGATGCCCGCAAAGGCGTCTGAGGCGTAGTCGTAGGCGTCTGGATCCGAGCACCTGAGGATGTCCGTTGTGAACCAGATGTCGGTGAGATCCTGGCAGCCGTCAAAGACCTTGGAGCCCATCTCCCGCGTATAGCTGTGGAAGGTGATGCTGCGGATGCCGGTTCCGGCGAACAGTCCGTCGCCCAGCCGCCAGCCCCAGTACTCCTGATCGGGACTGAGCAGCGGGATGCAGAGGTCGGTATCACTGCCGGTGTACTCCGCCACGGTCTTCTCCTCAAAGCGGAAGTCGTCGATGTTGTAGTGGGCGTGAGCCGCGCTGAGGCCGAACCAGGAGATGTCGTCAAAGCCCTGCTCAATCAGATAGTCGTCAAAGGCGTTGCTCTGGTCGCGGCTGGCGTCCATGGCGATGAGGATCATCAGGCTCACATACAAATGCTGTTTGTCCAGGGTAAAGCCCACGTCGTCCCGGCTGTAGACACCCGGCAGCAGCAGGACGTCCGTGTCGATGGCGGTCTCATCCAGTTCCACGTCTTTGCTCTGGAGCATAACTACCGGAGCGGTGATGCCCAGGGTCTCAATGTGCTGAACGCTGGCGGGCAGGATGGCGATGCCGCTGTCCGTGGAGTAGGTGCTCGGGTGGATCTCCGTGACGCCCTCGGGGATGCGCAGCTCCTGAATGCCGGCCCAGTTGAAGGCGGCCTCGCCGATCTCTGTGACGGAGTCCGGGATGTTCACCGCCTTCAAATCCGAGGCGTTGGCGAAGCAGCCGAACCCGATGGTGGTGATGCCGTCGCCCAGCTGGATCTGCCTGGCATGGACCCGCTCAAAGATCATATTGTCTGACAGATCGCTGTTGGGGCCGATGGAGATGGTCTCAAAGGTGCTCTCGGAGAAGCACTCCACCCCGTATTTGGTGGCGCCCAGGGCGGTGAAGGTGCCCTGGCCCAGTCCGGCGAAGTTATAGCCGCCCACATAGGTGACGGTCTCCGGCAGAACCACGTCCCGGAGGCTGGTGCAGCCCTCAAAGGCCTGCTCCTCGATGGTCCGGGTGGAGGCGAATTCCACGGTCTCCAGATTGGAGCAGTTGTGGAAGGCATACTCGTCAATATATTCCAGGGTCTCCGGCAGGGTCACCTTGGTGATGGTGGTGTTCCCGCCGAAGGCGCCGTAGCCAATGCCCTTGATCTCCACGCCGGAGATGACCTCCGGGATCACGATCTCCGCGTCGGTGCCGTCGTAGCCGGTGATCACGCCGTCCGCGTTCCGCCGGAGGCCGGTGTCGTCCACGCTGATCCACAGCCCGGGGATCCCCGCGGGATCCAGCGCAATGGTGCGGATCACATTCCGGAAGTTATCCGTCTCAATGTACTCTTTCAGGACCGCCGGATCCTCCTTCCCCGCGAACAGGGACAGGGTCACAGCCAGGCAGCGGTCATTGCTGAAGGTTGTGTACAGATTCAGCTGGTAGTTGGGGGTCTCGCCCTCCCGTGCCCAGTTCCGGAGCTCTCCGGCATAGTCAATGCCGTCGCAGGACCAGTCGAAGGTCTCACCGCCGGACGCGGCGGCGGCCTCATGGGGGTCGGCGGGGGTGGCGGGCTTGAGGTACACGGCGCCGAGGAGTTCGCTGCTCTCAAAGATGCCCGACCAGGGACCGTTGGTGTCCTCGTGGCTTTCCCAGATGCTGGGGAAGGTCACGGTGATGCCGGCGGCGGAGACCGTGATGCCGGAGTCCCCTTCGTTGACCCTGAAGTTGTTCAGCACCGCCCGGACGTGCCGAAGCTGCAGCACGTCGTAGATGTTGGCGTAGTTCTCAAAATCGTTGCTGGTGAGGCGGATCCGGAGACCGGCCCATTTTCCCACCTGGGCGGAGCCGTAGTCGAGCAGGATCTCCAGAGCAGGCACGTATTCCTCGTCCTCGGGTTTGAGATACTCCTCGTGGACATTCCGGGCGTAGACCTGAGCAGGAAACCCGGCCAGAGTGGTCTCGGCTTCGCTCCGGTCGGGGAACACGTCCACACCGGCGGAGATGTAGTAGTTGGTGATGGCGTTGACCAGATTTGCCTTCTGATGATTCTCAAAGGGCAGGAATGCAATGGTCCATACGCCGTCGCCGGAGGTGACTGTCACCCCGTCCTCCACCGCCTCCATTTTCATGTCCGCGGTGCCTGCGATGGTAAGCTGGGGAATGTCAAAGGTCTGCTCCACCAGCTCCAGAGTCCCGGTGTCCGGGGGAATGGGCGTGCCGGGATCCAGGGCGTTGACGGAGGCGGTGGTCTCCACATATTCCTCTGCGGCCGATCCCTGAGCGTCGGGCGTTTCCGGACTGGAGCCGTCCGGAGGCGCTCCTGCTGACTCCGCGGGAGAACCGCCGCAGGCCGACAGCGCAAGAAGCATGGCCAGCGCAAGAAGCATAGCTAAGATACGTTTCAAAAAACATACCTCCTTCCGGATGCCAGCAGGTTATTCGCCGTTGGCATAGATGTATACGTCATAGGTGTCCACCGTTCCGTCCTCGTGGGTGATCACCATGGAGGCACCGTCCTTGGAACCCGAAACGGCGATGCTGTCGCCCACTGCCAGCGGCACCTCATAGGCGTCGTAGTTCATGGCGTTCTCGTCGATGGCGCCGATGTCATAGATCCCGGGTCCTTCGCCGATCTTTTCGAAGTCAAAATGGATGGTGCTGCCCTTGCTGAGCTTGGCATAGGTGATCGGGTCGGCCCAGTCGGCGACATCCGACGGATTGATGTAGACGTTGTGGATGACGGAGTCGAGGTTGTTGGTGAAGCTCAGTTCGCTGGGCGTCCCGCAGGCGCAGAGGGCCAGCAGCAGGGAGAGAACCAGCAGAACGGGAATGAGTCGTTTCACGGGAATACTCCTTTCTGTTATCCGTTCACCGAGCCGCCGCAGTATTCGCAGCATCCGCTGGCGTCCGGCGTTGTCGTTGCGCCGCACCAGGGGCAGGTCACGGCGGCCTTGGGGGCGCTCTGGGCACGGACCTCCCGGCGGATCTCGTTGCGCATTCCGTCTACGGCCCGCTTGATCTCGTTGCCCATCTTCACATACTCGTTGTATTCGGTGACGCCCATGCCGGCCCGGATGCCGGTGGCGGCCCGGTTGGTGGTCCATCCGCCGGAGGCGGCGCCCATGGAGGTCTCGCCGGTCTGGACGGAGCCGCTGTTGAGCTGGAAGCGCATATCGTCGAAATAGGGATGGTTCACATGGATGGTCACATAGAAGTTGTAGGAATACTCATACCGGGGCGGCACGTAGCTCACCTGCTTGCCGTCCTTGTCGGTGCGCTTCTTTTCAGAGCGGTTCTCGTCGATCTCCAGGTCGCATCCGGTGACCTGGTTGTAGTCCAGGACGTCGGGGTTGGCCTCCGAAAGATTGCTGGCGCTGGTGACCATGAACTTCCGGTTGTCCTCGTCCAGCAGCACCTTGGTGTTTTTGCCCAGGGAACGGGTGGTGTGGAAGGCGGCTACGGCCTCCCGGTTGGCCTCCCGGTAGTTGAGCTGCTCCTGAATGCTGGCCTTGGTGCTGTGCCGGCGCTCGCTGAACCAGGGAGACAGCTTTTTGGCGCAATCCTTGCAGAGGTTGCCGTCCTCCAGCTTCCGGTTCCCCAGGAGGCCGATCTTGTTGCCGCAGATGTCACAGTATTTTTTGTCGAACAGTCCCATAATGATTTCTCCTCTCGGTGTTGTGTGATTACGGTTGGATCCGATCTCTGTCGCTGACCACCAGACCAAGGGATTTGGCGTGGATGGCCAGGTCCAGCCGGCTGCTGAAGCCGGTTTTGTTCAGCAGATTCCGGATGTGCGTCCGGACGGTATTGACGGAGATGCAGAGCTTGTCCGCGATCTCCTCGTTGGTGGCGCCGGCGGTCAGTTCCCGGAGTACGTCCAGCTCCCGCTCCGTCAGCTCGTCCCGGGTGACCCATCCGAACTGGACCTTCGGCGGAGTTCCGGGATAGACCGATTCCCCAGCCATGGTCCGGTCCATGATCTCCAGCAGGGGTGCTTCCCCGTATTCCTTGTACCAGAAGCTCTCCACCCCGGCCTCCCGGGCCTGCCGCTCCCACTGGACCTCTGCCATGGAGGTGGTGAGAATGATCCGGATCTCCGGGTGACGCCGTTTGATCAGGGCGGCGGCGGTGATGCCGTCGGTGCCGTAGCGCATCATCACGTCCATCAGGACCAGATCCACCGGATGGGTATCGCAGAATTCCGGCGCCAGCTCCGCCGCGGGAAGGGAGCCCGCCAAGGTGTAACCGGCGGAGGAATTGACATGCATTTCGAAGAATCCCCGGGCCACGTTCTGATCGTCCACCACGAGGACTCTGGCTGGATTTGTCACATGACATCACCGCTCCTTTCTGCACTGAATATCTGAAAAGAGATCTTAACAGAATAACCTATTCTCATCATAGCAGAATGTTGTGCGTTTTCCATCATCTCTTTGGATTAGGTCGCAGGAAATTCGTTGTTTTATACAAAAAACTCCGGCTGCGGTCGGGCAGCCGGAGGGGACTTATGGAGAATGATGCTGCGGAAGGGTCAGCGTCAGGCGGAATCCGCCGTCGGAGACGGTTGTCATGGTTCCGCCGGCCCGTTCCACCATCTGCCGCAGCGACAGCAGACCGCCGGTTTCCCGGATGGGGGAGGCAGGCGGAGAGCCGTTGTTGGAGATGTGAACGGTCCAAAGGCCGCCCTCCCGGGAAAGGGACACCGTCAGCAGATCGCCGCAGGCGTGCTTGACTGTGTTGGCGGCGCACTCCCGGATCGCCTGACCGAGCAGGGACCGGGTCGGGTCCGATTCCGGAACCGGGCCGTCGAGCCGGACCTCCACGCCGATGGCGGCGGACAGCTTCAAAGACTCGAGATAGCCGTCCCGGGCCTGGTCATCGGTCTCCTCCGCCTCCCGCAGCAGGAAGGTGTTGGTCTGCCGGAGCAGCTGAAGCAGTGTGGCTTCGTCTATTTTCTCCGGATGCTCCAGATAGTACTGCTGGGTCAGCAGCGCGTGGCCCACGCCGTCGTGTACGGTGCGGCGGGCGTTCAGGATCTCCTGGGAGATCACCATGTCCGCGGCCATGGCGTGATAGGTCTTCGTTCGGAGCTGGATGTCCCGCAGCTGGGCGCCTCTGGCCTGCAGGGCAGCTGTGATGCGGTACTGCTCCGTCACGTCAGAAGCGGTGATCTGATCGTAGGTCACCCCGCCAGCGGTCATGTTCTGCCGTTCAAACTGGTAGACGCTTTCGTCCTTCAGACGCACCAAAAGACTTCCGTTCCGGGCTTCTCCCTCCATGCAAAGCTGCTCCCAGAACCGGTGGGTGTTGGTCAGAGCATGGCCGGTGATGGCCTGGCACAGCTCGTTGATCCGGAGATTTGCCAGACACACAGCGCCGTCCTTTTCCCCGCAGCAGATCCCGGCGGGAAGCAGATCGATGGCGCGCTTGATGCTGCCTGAGGAGAGATGGGAACGGGTGTACCAAAGACCGCTTCCGGCGCACAGCAGGCACAGGATCGCCGACAGAAGTTCCGTCAGCGTAAAGAAAAGCCAGGGCAGCGCGAGGATCCGTGTCACCTGGGCGGGAGGCGAAACAAAGTTCCCTTGCAGGTACAGGGGGTGAACACCCTCCAGCAGGACGAAGTAAAAGGCCAGACCGGCCAGAAAATGGGCCGTCACAAGGACAGTAAAGCCCCGCGTCCTGTGCTGATGGAAGGCCGTGATACAGAGATAGAGCTGGAACAGGGTCAGAACCGTCTGAAAAACGGTCAGGATCCGGAGCAGAAGCAGGGGGGATAGGATCAGTGCCGTCATGCCGCGCCTCCTTTCCCGGGAGATACGGTCAGATAGAGGAGACCTTCATCCACCAGCGCCGTTACAGGCAGCGGCGTTTCCGGCAGAGCGGGGATCCCGCTGAGGTCCGACGTCAGCCGCAGTCCGCCGTCGGAAAGGGAGATCATCAGCTGCGTGATCTCCGGCAGCAGCGCCTCCGTCAGGATTTCAAAGGTGTCGTAGAGGGAAAGGGCCGCGCCGCAGGGAATCTCCCCGGCGGACAGATCCTGCACGGAGGCCTCCACGCCCCGGTACCTGAGATACCTGGCCGACTCGTTCAGGGCCAGGTACAGCTCCCTGGAGTCTACGGTTTCCGCCTCGTCCGACAGAAGCAGCAGATTGGACTTTCTCTTAACATAGGCGTTGAGCAGCGCGACGGAGGCGATCATATCCGGGAAGGAATCCTCGCCGGGACGGGCGGCGGAGAGCAGTTCCCCGATCCGCTTTTGGGTGGGATACATCTCCTCGGCGATCCGGCGGTAGATCCGCCCCCGGGATTCCACCCGGGCGATCTCCTCTTTCAGCTTTGCCTCAGCCTGGATCAGTTCTGTCTCCGTGGCGATCATCTCATTGGCGTCCTCCAGCTGCTGGTTCATCCGGTGCAGTTCCCGTTCATCCACCTCCCAGAACACATGTCCGCCGGGGATATCCATGCCGGACAGACGGACTCCCTCGCGGATATAGACAGTGGAGTTCAGCGCTTTGGGCAGATCCGCCTGCTCTGCCGCCACCGGTGTTGCGGTCCGGTATATAGGGACAAAATCCTGATTGGTGATGATGGCGGGGGCCTGCAGGTTCTCAAAGAAGGCCCCGTAGTTGTCGTTGTGGGGAATGAGCCGGAGCCGGATACAGGACTCGAACACGCCCAGCAGGCAGAAGATCATGGCCTCCGGGTCTGCGAAGGGCCAGCGGGGCGTATGCGTGCGCAGCAGCGCCCGCAAATACACCGAAACCGGGATCATCAGAAGAAAGCACAGGGGCAGGATGGCGGCGATCCGGTTCTCGGTCCACTGGGAGAACCGGACCAGCATTGCCACGCCCCCCGCTACAGTCAGGGAAATCCACACGCAGACCGCGTAATATACGATCCCGTAGGCGTAATTGCCCACATCGCCGAGGAATGGGTCAACGCCCGGGAAGGGCATAAAGGCCAGGTGGTGCAGGTCGTTTGTGAGAATCCCGGCGGCCAGCAGCAGTGGCGGCAGGAAGATCAGCGGGAAAAACCGTCCCGGGTGATCCCGACGAAGGACGCCGACGCAGCTGGTAAAGAACAGAGTGGGGATCATCAGCAGGGGAATATAAAAGCAGTACCAGGCGTAGCGGATCAGGACAGAATCGGAGGGAAGAACGCGGTATTTGATGATCCGGATCAGAAGGAAGGCGATCATGAATCCCGCCGCGGCCAGCATGCTCTGCCGGGCCAGAGAGGGGAGCAACCGCTCCCGCAGAGACTGGGTCCAGAACAGGAGCAGACCCATATAGATGACGTTTTCCAGACAGAACAGGACGGTCCTTCCAAAGGAAGAAAACGAGGTCTCAAAAGAATACATCACCCCCGCCAGCAGGAGAAAGCCCAAAAAGGGCCACAGGGGGTCTATTGCCCGGTGGCGCAGCATAGACGGACCTCCTCTCCGCAGACGGGGGTGTATCATTCCGTATTCATTTTAGCAAAAAGCCGGGCCGGGCGCAATGGGGAAACAAAAACGCCCGGTCAGAGGCCGGCGATGCGGCCGGAAAGGATCTGCCGCAGTCCCGCGCAGAGGGCTTCGATTTCCCCAAAGGTGTTGTAGAACGCCGGGGAGATCCGCAGGGAAAAAGGCGTTCCCATGGCGGCGTGGAGGGGCTGGGCGCAGTGATTGCCGGAACGGAGGGCGATGCCCGTCTGGTCCATTAGAGCGGCGGCCTCCAACACAGAGGGACCCTCCAGCGCCAGGGAGAGACAGCCGGTCCTGGGCCCTGACCCGAGAATGCGGACTCCGGGCAGCTCCGAAAGGAGCGTCTCCGCCCTACGGAGCAGGGCGGCCTCATGGGCCTGCCAGCCCCGGGGGAGGGCAGACCGGTATTCGATGGCGGCGGCCAGTCCCGCCGCGCCGGAGACATTGGGTGTTCCGGCCTCCAGAGTGGGGAGAAAATCGGTGTGGCTTTGGGTGACGGTTTCCACCATCCCGCCGCCGAAAACTGCGGGCGGAATGGGCTCCCTGCAGTAGAGCAGGCCGATGCCGAAGGGGCCGCCCAGCTTGTGGCCGGAACAGGCGAAGAAATCGCAGTCCATCGCCTCCACGTCAATGTCTATATGGCAGACGGACTGGGCACCGTCCACCAGCACCCTGACGCCCCGGCTGTGGGCCAGGGGAATGATCTTCTCCAACGGCGGAACGGTCCCAAGAACGTTGGAGCATCCGGTGATGGCCAGCAGGGAGATGTCCCCGTCCAGCATCCGGTCCAGCGCGTTGAGATCCAGCAAGCCGTCCGCCAGGACCGGGCAGACCCGGAAGGGCCGGCCCTCCCGCAGGCACAGCTGCTGCCAGGGCACAAAATTGGAGTGGTGCTCCAGAGCGGTGACCACAATGCCGCCGGGCTGTCCCGCCATGGCCGCCGCCACCCGGTTGATGCCGTCGGTGGCACCGGAGGTGAAGGTGAGGCGCCCCGGCTGGGCGCCGAGGAAGGCGGCGCAGGTGCGCCTGGCCTGCTCAAAGACCTCGGTACAGTGGTCTGACAGGGTGTGGATCCCCCGGTGGACGTTGCCCCGGCAGGACTCGATCCTTTGGACGGCCTCCAGCACCGTCCGGGGACACTGGGCCGTGGCGGCGTTGTCCAGATAAACAAGGGGGTGACCGTAGATTGTCTCGGACAGGGCGGGGAAGTCCCCGCGCACGCGCTCCGGGTCGAAGCCATCCGTGAGGCCGGAACCGGAGGGCGCCTCCGTCTCCGGCACGGCGTTCCCGCCGCCGGCACAGAGAAACCGGGCCAGATCCGACACCGTGGCGATGTCAGCGAATTCCTGCGGGGTCATGGACACGGAAAACACATCCTGGACCGCCTTCATCAGCAGCACCTTTTTGGCGATCACCGAGGAGGCGCCGGAACAGGACCGGGCGATTTCTCCGGCGTCAATGCCCCGGCGCTTGAGTTCCAGCAGCTGCCGCAGACTCGCATCTGCCAGATCCAGCAGGTCTTCGCTCCGGCACATATCCCGGGTCAGGAGAAACCGGTCCCGGATATAGCCGAACACCAGGGGATAGACGGAATCGAAGTCCCGACGCTCCAAAGCCCGGTACGCGGGCGCGTACCGGGTGATGGTTTCATTGGCTCGGGCGATGCGGGCGATGATCTTCTCCCGGGTCTCCATCAGGCTGTGATGACCTTCAGGCCAAGATGACGGCCCAGGGCGCAGATCTGGTCAAAGCAGTCGCCGTAGACCAGCGGTACATGGTTGCCCACCTCCAGCTGCTTCTGGAAGAAATCGTTGCCGTCGGCCACCCGGAAGAACACGCCCTCAGAGCAGGAGTAGTCGCCGAAGCCCACGCCGCCGACGATCTCGCCCTTCGCCACAAACAGAGTCCTGCAGTCCGGAGAGATCCGGGCCATGGTGATGGTCTGGCCCACGTCCCGGTTCCAGTCGTAGCGGAGCGTCACGCCGAAGCCGCTGGCGGCGAAGGGACGGATGGCGTAGGGCGCCTTAGGGGCGTCCCAGCCCTGCATGTTCCGGCGGGGCACCGCGTGCCAGGTCAGCACCACGTTGTCAGGATCCGCCTTCACCACGTCCAGGCACTTGTCGTTGATGTCCGTGTGGAAGAAGGGGGACAGACCGTAGCGGCCGGTGGCAATGGCCTTGGCGTCATGGGTGGTGTTGCCCATGTAGGCGGGCTTGTCGGCCATGCAGGAGAGGATGGCGATGGACAGGCAGGCGGGGATGTCGTACTCGCAGGCGGAGGGTACGCCCATCTCGCCCAGCAGGGAATGGGTCAGGCAGAAGGTCATGCGCTCCTCATTGAGACGCCGGGTGGCGCAGGCGTCCGGGCAGGGGGCCGCGAAGGCGTTGCAGCCATAGTAGTCCAGCATCTTCTTGACGGTGACGTAGAATCGCTCAGAGTTCAGGACCTCTTTGCGTTCCATGTCGCACTCCACGGCGTTTCCGATCAGATCGTCGGCCAGAGCCTCCATCTCCTGAACGTCCTCCTCGGTGGGGTTCAGGGCGGCCCGGCCAGGGAGGGTATAGTTCTTGCCGGAGTCCCCAATGTGGGTCTGGTCCAGCAGCTCATGGAGGTTCACAAAGGTGAACTGGGTGCCGAGTACATCTGTCACCTGCTCCAGATTCACGAAGTTGCCCATGTCGCTGACGGAGCGGGCGGTACCGAACCGGGCCGCGCAGAGCACCCGGGTCTGCCGGAGCATTTTCGCCACTCGGAGGACCTCCAGGAAGTCCACGGTCTCCTTCCAGGTCCGGTAGGCGTAGCTCTCAAGGCCCCGGGAACGCATGGAGGCGATGAGGATGGTCTGCATACACTGGGGGCCGGGAATGGTGATGACGGGCTTTTTGGCCTTCTGCGCGAAGTCGATGATCAGATCCGAGAGCCGGCCCATGGGTCCCACCAGATAGATGTCCACGTCGTCCTTGCCCTGGAGCATGGTGTCGAGGATGCCGGGGGTCACCAGAAATTCCTCGTTCCGGTCGATCCAGATGGGCTCCGTCACATGGAAGTGGGGATTCGTCAGGTTCTCTGCGATCTCCTCGTGGGCGTCCTTGATGAGCTGGGCGTTGGCCATGTCGTCGAACTCCTTGGTGAGCTCAAAGTCCTTGCCCATGCGGCAGGGGCCTTCAAAAACATAGTCGTGGTGCAACGTCACAAGAATGGGACAGATGTTCAGCGTTACGTCTTTGCCAAGATGAATCATAATGTACTCCTCCTGTTTTATAAATTCCTGATTCCATTGTACCGGGAAATCCTGAAAAAGAGAAACAATCTGCAGTCCTATTTACAAATAATAATTGTTGATATATACTATATTCGAGGGTAAATTGACAGAACAGAGTTGTTAATCATAGAAGAATGATAGGAATTGGAGGCAGGTTGGATGTTGTATCAGCGGATCCGGTGTTTTCTGGAGGTGGCGGCCTGCCTGAGCTTTTCCACCGCGGCCCGGAATCTGTATATCAGCCAGCAGGCGGTGACCCGGCAGATCGCGGCGCTGGAGGAGGAGCTGGGGGTCAAACTGTTTTACCGGACCACCCGGCGGGTTGAGTTGACCCCGGCGGGCAGCATTCTCCGGGACGACTTCACCCAGATCAACCGGCAGATCGCCGGGAGCATCCGCCGGGCCAGAGAGCTGGACGCCTCCGGGAAGGAACTGCTGCGGGTGGGGTTCCTGTCCGCCCTGTCCCGGAAGGATATCATCCTGCCCGTGACGGAATACCTGAAACAGCAGTACCCCCGGATGGAGCTGGACATCCAGCTGATGGATTTTGTGGCCCTCCGGAACGGCCTGCTGGACAGCAAGCTGGATCTTTGCCTGACCACCTCCAACGACTGGCGGCTTTGGCCCGGCGTTCAGGCCACGGTTTTGCAGAAAAAGCAGTTTCAGGTGGTGTTCTCCACCCGGCATCCCCTCTCGGAGCGGGAGGAGATCAGGGTGGAGGATCTGGCGGAGTTCACCCAGCTGATCCTGCCGGGGGACAACCTGCTGGAGGGCGTAGAGCAGTGGGGCAGAAAGATCCCCTTCCGGCGGGCGGTGCGCTGTCCCGACATCGCCACGCTGATGGTGCATCTGGAGCTGGGTGAGGGCTTTGCCCTTCTGACCAAGGTGATCGAGGGCCATGACGCCCCAAATCTGTGCTACTGGGACGTGCCCTTCCCCGAGGCCCATGCGGAGATCGTCTGCATCTGCCGGGAGGGGGAACGGGAGGAGATCCGGAACATAATCCAAAGGATCCGCCGGCAGGAGATCGTGCAGATCTGACGGCAGAAGGAGGTACGCCATGAACGAACAGATTACCATGATGGAGCATACTGTTCCCCAGCCCCTGCCGGCCCGGCTCCGGCCCCGGACCATCGACGAGATCGTGGGGCAGCGGCATTTGCTGGGGCCGGGAAAGATCCTCCGGCGGATCATCGAGCAGGACGCGGTGTCCTCCATGATCTTCTGGGGCCCGCCGGGGGTGGGAAAGACTACACTGGCGAATGTCATTGCCAACCACACCCGGGCCAGCTTCATCAATTTCTCCGCCGTCACCAGCGGCATCAAGGAGATTCGCACAGTGATGCAGCAGGCGGAGGACAACCGCCGCTTCGGGGAAAAGACCATCGTCTTTGTGGACGAGATCCACCGGTTCAACAAGGCCCAGCAGGACGCGTTCCTTCCCTTTGTGGAAAAGGGCAGCATCATCCTCATCGGCGCTACCACGGAGAATCCGTCCTTTGAGGTCAACGGGGCGCTGCTGTCCCGGTGCAAGGTCTTTGTTCTGAAGGCGCTGAGCGAGGAGGAGCTGATGGTCCTGCTCCGCCGGGCGGTGGAAAGTCCCAGGGGATTCGGAGACGAGCAAATCGACATTTCCGAGGACGTGCTGCGGCTCATCGCAGTCTTTGCAAACGGAGACGCGCGGACCGCCCTCTCCACCCTGGAGATGGCAGTCCTGAACGGAGATATGGACGGGGAGATCACCCGGGTCACAACGGAGACGGTGGAGCAGTGCACCTCCCGGAAATCCCTGCTCTACGACAAGACCGGGGAGGAGCACTACAACCTGATCTCCGCCCTGCACAAATCCATGCGCAACTCCGATCCGGACGCGGCGGTGTACTGGCTGGCCCGGATGCTGGAGGCGGGGGAGGACCCCCTGTATGTTGCCCGGCGGGTGACCCGCTTTGCCAGCGAGGACGTGGGACTGGCGGATCCCCGGGCCCTGGAGCTGGCGGTGGCGGCCTATCAGGCCTGCCATCTCATCGGCATGCCGGAGTGTACCGTCCACCTGACCCAGGCGGTGGTGTATCTGTCTCTGGCCCCCAAGTCCAACGCCCTGTACATGGCCTACGAATCCGCCAAAAAGGACGCCATGACCCAGCTTTCCGAGCCGGTGCCTCTGCACATTCGCAACGCCGTCACGTCGCTCATGCGGGAGGAGGGTTACGGCAAGGGATACCAGTACGCCCACGATACGGAGGAAAAGCTCACGGACATGCGGTGCCTGCCGGATTCCCTACTGGGACGGGAATACTACCGTCCCACGGAGCAGGGAGCCGAGGCCCGGTGCAAGGCCCGGCTGGAGCAGATCAAGGCATGGAAAAAGGAACAGGAAAAGAAGCGGGGTTAACCCCGCTTCTTCTTGTCGTTTTCCATGAGCCGGTTCCAATCCGCGGAAAGCGGAGCGCAGCTGCGCACCTGGCTCACCGCTTCGCTGACGCTGTCGTAGAGGATGCCGGTGCCCTGGCTGTCGGAGACGTAGTTGGCCACCCGGTCCCGGCCGATGCCGAAGCGGGCGCCGGTCTCCACCGCGTCGATGTTGGCGCCGATGAAGAGGAACTCCCAGCCGTATTGGTTCTTCTCCTTCTCGATCATCTTCTTGACTTCGTCGCTGGTATAACGGCGGGAGGCGTTCTCCATGCCGTCGGTGGTGATGACGAACAGGGTCTTTTCCGGTACGTCCTCGGGACGGGCGTATTTGTGGATGTTGGCGATGTGATGGATGGCGCCGCCGAGGGCGTCGATCAGAGCGGTGCAGCCCCGGACGGTGTAATCCCGGTCCGTCATCTTCGGCACGATCGGGAGCTTCACCCGGTCATGGAGCACCTCGGACACATTGTCAAAGAGGACCGTGGAGACATATGCCTCGCCGGGCTCCAGCTTCTGCTTCTCGATCATGGCGTTGAAGCCGCCGATGGTGTCCTGCTCCAGTCCACTCATGGAGCCGCTGCGGTCGAGGATGAAAACCAGTTCCGTCAGATTCTTTTTCATGATAAAAACCTCCTGTACTAAGCCGTGTGTTTTGTTCTTACGGCTATAGTATAGGAGGTTTTTCGCTTGGTATGGTCGCCCGGCAGGCGACATTTTATCCGGCCCCCAGCAGGCTCTGGTCAAAGGCAAAGAGGGCCTCATTGATCTCAAAGATATTGAAGTTCCGGCGCTGGATGAAATACTCGATGATAATGTCGAACTTACTGCTGTGGGACAGGGCAAACCCCGCTTTTGACAGCAGGTCCCGGGTCTCCGGCAGGCTCAGCTCCAGGGCGATGGCGAAGGCAATGGCGGTGGGTTTGCTGGGCCGGTAGTTGACGTCTCCCCGGATCTTGGAGAAGAGCTTCCGGTCGATGTTGGCCTTTTTGTAGCACTGGGCGTCGGTCATGCCGGACTCATCGATTTTCCGGAGCAGCATCTGGGAAAAGCTCTCGTCGACCTGTGACAGCAGAGCTTCCAGATCCGCATTCTCCGGCAGGGCGGAATCGCAGATCTCATCCTCTTCCCTCTTCTCTTTTCGCCCGCCGAAGGGCAGGGAAAAGCCGGACTTTTTGGAAGATTTGCGCCCGGATGCGGTCTGGGGCTCCTGGTGTGCCTGCGGAGCCTGTGGGGCCTGTGGGGCATGGGCGGCGGAAGGGACCCCGCCGAAGCGCATCTCTGACCAGATGTTCCGATTGGACCGGTCCGCAGGATGCTCATCCACATAGCGCTGGTCGATATATTCCCGGATGTCCTGCATCCGCTCCCGGCTGAGCCGGAAGCTGGCCTTGTCAAATACCACCAGATAGATCTCCATCTCGTGATCCCGGAGGAAGGTCTCCATGGATCGCACGGCGATCTCCAGTGCCTCTGCCTTCGGATACCCATAGGCCCCGGCAGAGATCAGCGGGAAGGCTACGCTTTCCAGGCCATATTCCGCCGCCAGAGACAGGGCGTTTCGATAACAGTCGGCCAGCAGCTCCGCTTCGCCGCTGCCGCCTCCCTGCCAGATGGGGCCCACGGTGTGGATCACATATTTCGCAGGCAGGTCGTATCCCCCGGTGATTTTTGCGTGACCGGGAGGACATCCGCGGAGGGTACGGCATTCCTCCAGCAGACCGGGACCCGCCGCCCGATGGATGGCCCCATCCACGCCGCCGCCCCCCAGCAGGGAGCTGTTGGCTGCGTTGACGATGGCGTCCACGTTCATTCGGGTGATATCGTTCCGCACGATTTGAAAGGGCATTGCGGCACCTCCTTTTTCTGCATTATAGCACAAACCGCGCCAAGTGGCTACGGCTTTTGCCGCCGGGTTTGACAGGGGCGCTCCGCTTCCGTATAATAGCCGTGAGGGAGGCGATCACATGAGAAGGCAGATCAAAGCGGCCATGCTGCTGGCAGTCCTGATTCTTTTGAGCGGATGCGCCTGGGAACAGCGCCCCGCGCCCGCCGTTTCCACGCCCGAACCCACGGCGGAGGCCCCTGCAGCGTCTGCGCCGGCCAAAGCCTCCGGCACGCTGGAGGCCGTCCAGGGCCACTGGGTGGATCTCAACGGGGATCACACCCTGGACATCGATGGGAAGGAACTGACCCTGTCCTACGGGGAGTGGTCGGATACCTACAAATTCGAGGCGGAGCGGCAGGGCAGCTATGAGTATTTAGTGGGAGAAGCGCCCGAAGGCTTCGGGATCATGTCGGATCTGAGAGTCTGCGACGACGGCACGCTGGAGGCCTATGAGATGGTCCTGGACGGACCCTCCTATACCTTCAAGTTCATGCGGGAAGAGGATGTGGCAGCGGC
Source organism: Oscillospiraceae bacterium (assembly GCA_017469795.1). Classification (GTDB taxonomy): domain Bacteria; phylum Bacillota; class Clostridia; order Oscillospirales; family Oscillospiraceae; genus HGM13006. The sequence goes on along the minus strand of JAFUFT010000049.1, from coordinate 53,246 downwards.
GCTGGCAGCGGAGGACCGTTCAGATCCCGATGCGCCCAAGGAGATCCGGTCTGAGGAGATCGAGTATTTCTCTCTGACCTTTGATCTCAGATACCTCCGGTATGACCTGGGAGACGAATGGGAATCGGGTTTTTACAGCTGGCAGATCGACCGGCGGGACGAGGGCTATGTCATGGACTTCTCCATCTCCGGGGATTCCTATATGGTGGCCCAGTTCCATCAGAGCGTGGATCCGGATTATGTGAAAGGTCTTGCGGCGCTGATCCGGGAACAGGACCTGGCCGGATTCAACGGTTACTATATGACCAACGCGGTGAACAAGTCCGGCTACTACCTCTATGTGGAGTACGCCTCGGGGGAGACGCTGACCATCGCTGCCGACGGCGATCCCGGAGATACCTGCGTATTTGCCCTTGCCCCGCTGCTGGAATACGCGGCAAAGCAGGACATTACTCTCTTTGAATAATCAGATCGAATCGATTCCGGAAAGAATGATACAGCATGAAGATTGCAGTGACTTACGAAAACGGTCAGGTGTTCCAGCATTTCGGACGGTCGCCGGCGTTCAAGGTCTATGACGTGGAGGAGGGAGAGATCCGGGACAGCCGGGTGGTGGAGACAAACGGCGCAGGACACAGCGCCCTGGGTGGCTTCCTCCGGTCGCTGGAGGCGGATGTCCTGATCTGCGGCGGCATCGGACCCGGCGCCCAGATGGCCATGGCCAACGCCGGGGCCTCCGGCGATGCGGACGGGGCAGTACGGGCTCTGCTGGACGGAACGCTCCTGGAGAACTCCGTGGCCACCTGCGGCCATCACGAGCATCACCACGAGGACGGCTGCGGCAGCCGCGGCTGTCCCTGAGGAGGCGGAGGTATGCGGATCGTCTGCCTGATCGAGAATTCTCCCGGGAAGCCGGGATGCAGATTTGAGCACGGACTGAGCGTCTATCTGGAGACGGAGCGGCACCGGATCCTGGCGGACACCGGAGCCAGCGACGCGTTTGCGCACAACGCCGCCCTGACAGGGGTGGATCCGGGGGCGGTGGATCTGCTGTTCCTGAGCCACGGCCACTATGACCACGCAGGCGGGATCCTGGCCTTTTCGGCGGCCTGCCCCGGCGCGGAAATCTATATGCAGAAGGCCGCCGGACTGGACTACTACGGTCTGGACCAGGAGGGGCCGCGCTATATCGGCATCGATAAGGCCATTCTGGATCTTCCCCGGCTCCATCTGCTGGAGGGCAGTGTGGAGGTGGACGAGGAGGTCTCCATTCTCTCGGGGATCACCGGACGGCGCTGCTGGTCAAAGAGCAACCTGCGGCTGATGCGCCGGGAGGGGGACCGGATGGTGCAGGACAGCTTCGACCATGAGCAGGCGCTGGTGGTCCGGCAGAACGGGAAATATCTGCTGTTTTCCGGCTGCGCCCACAACGGGATCCTGAATTTCCTGGACCGGTTTCGGGCGGTGTACGGCAGGGATCCGGACCTGGTCATCAGCGGTTTCCACTTCATGAAGGGGAGCGCCTACACGACGGAGGAGATCCGGGACATCGAGGATACCGCCCGGGAACTGGGGGAGATGGATACGGAGTTCTACACCGGCCACTGCACCGGAATCCCCGCCTTTGAGATTATGGAAAAGATCATGGGCCCGAAGCTCCATCCGCTGCACAGCGGAATGGAGATCCCCGGTCTGTAACGCGAAAAAGCCGCCCGGCGGGCGGCTTTTTATGCGGACTGAAAGGGCAGCTTCGGCATCAGATACCGGACGGCGATCTCCGTCAGGATCCCCAGGCCCACGGCGGCGATCACATCCACCGCCGAGTGCTGCTTGACGAACATGGTGGACAGGGAAATCACCACTGCGGAGGCGGTGACGAAGACCTTGAAGGCCGGGGAGGCGCGGCGGTCTCCCAGCCAGGTGGAGGCAATGCCCATGGAGTAGGCCACGTGCAGCGAGGGGCAGACCCCCGTGGGTGTGTCAAAGGCATAGATGAGGGACAGCACCCAGGTGAAGAAGTTCTCCCGGGGGAAGACTTCCGGCCGGAGATCCTGCCGGCTGGGCCAGAGGATATACGCCGCCATGGCCACGACCTGCGTGATGATGATATAGACCTGCAGGCGGGAGAACCGCTCCACGTCAAACAGCAGGTAATACAGCAGGGAGCCGAACACAAGCACATACCAGAAGCAATAGAAGATCACGAATTCCTCCCGGAAGGGGATCAGATCATCCAACCGGCAGTGAACCAGATGGCAGCGCTCCAGGGGGATCAGGTTTTCCGTCAGGAAAAAGAAGATAAAATAGACGATCCAGCCGACGATCAGAAGCAGATGACGGTATTCCGGCTCCCGGATGCGGTTCGGGCGGAATCCCCGGTAGTCGACCAAGGGACGTTTCAATTCGAACTCACCTCTTCGATCCTGCTGTAGGGGTAATCCCGTTTGGGGATGTTGTTGTAGGGGACCACGCGATGGCGGGGAAGGGCCTCGGCCATCCGGGTGATCTCCTCCGCGAGATATGTGCAGATCCGCTGCCGCTCTTCCTCGATGGGGGCTTCGTGCCGGAACCGGACGGGCTCCCCCAGGAACATTTTATGCAGGGCTGGGGCCAGATAGAGCGGCACGAAGCACAGCTCCTTACCGGTCTTTTTGTAATAGAACCGGGCGGTATCCACGAATTTATCCTGGAATTGACAGAGGATGTGGTTGTACGGGGCGTCCTCCTCCGGGAAGATGACCACGTCCGATCCCGCGGAGAGCGTGTCCATGGTGGTCCGGAAGGTGCGGATGAGCCGGGCGTCCTTATAGACCGGGATGGTGTCGGCATTGTTGAACACGCACACCGACAGCGGCGCGATCACATAGGACAGAAGCCTGAAAAACCAGCGGACCGACCGTGGCTTCCGGGACCAGAAGTCCCGGAAGGCGTAGTCCGGTACCTCTTTCAGATGCATCATCTCCCCGATGCACCAGGTGTAGCGCTTTCTGGGGAAATACAGCTCACAGGCGATGGGGCCGTTCATCTGGCTGTGGTTGCCGACGATCAGGGCGGGCTCCTCCGGCAGATGCCCGGCGCCCTCCACAGTGGTCTTTGGATAGAACACCCAGACCAGAAATTTGATCAGCCGGAACAGGGGATAGTCTTTTCTGCGGGCCATATCAGAAATCCACCGGCTCCGACAGCGGCGTCTCCAGCAGTTCCGGATGCTCCAGAAGGTGCCGCAGCAGCCGGATGGTCTTGGAGTAGTAGTATCCGTCGGCCACCCGCTCGTCGATGGTCAGGCCCAGGTCGATGCTGTCCCGCATCTCGAAATTCCCAGCTTCGTCATAGAAGGGCCGGGGCTTCTTCTCCCCGATGATGCACATGACCGAGGTGGTGCCCCAGTTGGTCAGGTGATGGTAGCCGGAATGGAGCTTGATGGAGCCGAGATTGGCGATGACGCAGGAGGACTGGTAGGGGTCCGTGGCCACCACGCTTTTGGGCATCCAGCCGTGGCGGTCCAGGAACCGGGCGCACCGGCCCAGCCATTTCTTCAGGAACAGGGGCAGCCGCTGCAGGGCATCCATGCTGGCGGTGGAGGGGTCTTTGTTCTCGTCGCCCCGGCAGAAGGATACCTGACGGAAGATCTCGTCGTGGATGGTGTCGATGGTGTCGGTGGGCTTGGAGTGGAGGAAGGCCAGCGCCTCGCCGCCGTTGTCCGCGAAGATCTTCTTGATGGTGAAGGCGGCGGAGACCTCGTTGCGTTCGTACATATTATAATTTGCCACAAAGTAGTTCATTTTCGGCCGCAAGGTGATGGTTTTCAGAATGGCGGTGACGATGAGCTGGAACAGATTGTATCGGTATTCCGGGCCATCCGCATTTTTCCGCGCGAGATAGGCGTTAGCTGCGGTCAGGTCGATCTGTTCCGAGACAAAGGCCTCGTTGTCGCAGCGGTTGGGATACATCAGGGGCATGATGTAATGCATGGAGTCAATATTCCGGAGCAGGGTTCCATCCCGCCGGTCTCCCCATTTTCTTGCCATAGAAAGCATCTCCTTTACGGTGAAGGATCCCGGCACGAAAGGCCGGGATTCCATAGAATAGCGTTACTATACCACATTTCCCGGGATTCCGCAATGAAAACGGCGAAAAACGCTTTGACATCCGGTGCGGTATCGTGTACAGTAGAGGAAACGCGCAGAAAGGAATGGCGGCATGAGACGAGTGATTACCTATGGGACCTTTGATCTGCTCCATTACGGACATATCAATCTGTTCCGGCGGGCCAAGGCCCTGGGGGACTATCTGATCGTGGCATTGTCCACGGATGAATTCAACTGGAATGAGAAACACAAGAAGTGCTACTTCACCTATGAGCAGCGCAAGTCTCTGGTGGAGGCGATCCGCTATGTGGACCTGGTGATACCGGAGGAGAACTGGGAACAGAAGAAAACGGATATGCACGAATACCACATTGATACCTTTGTGATGGGTGACGACTGGCGGGGGAAATTCGATTTTCTGAAGGACGAGGGCGTAGAGGTGGTCTACCTGGCCCGGACGCCGGAGATCAGCTCCACGCAGATCAAGTCGGATCTCAACAAGTCCGAGAAATAAAAAGGACCGGCAGGGCGCCGGTCCTTTTTTTCTCCGGCCGGGGAAATATTTGCCGAAAACGGAACCTGTTTTCTCCCGGCGCATAGAATGCAGTGGATGCCATCCACGATATGCGCGACAGGAGGAACCAGAATGTCTGATTGCATGAATACAGTTTCCGATTTTACCAATGTGCGGGAGGCGGTCTGCGTCAATGTGCGGAAGATCATGGACGCCTGCCGGGATCAGGACTGCTCGGAGAACGTACCGGTATTTCTCACCGCGGACAGCCAGCAGGCACTGGAAAACGCTACATCCGTCAAGGCCCGGTCTGCGGAGCTGCTCCTCGCCGAAGTGGAGGTGGAGCCCCTTCCGTATCAGGAGGGCTACTACTGTGTCAGCTGCCAGTTTTTCTACCGGGTCATCGCCGACGCGGTGACCTGCGGAGTCCGTCCGGTGACCATCTACGGGCTGGCCACCACCTGCAAGCAGGCTATGCTTTACGGCGGCGCGGGGACCGCCGGGACGTTTACCAGCGACGGCACCCCCGCGATGCAGCAGCCCGTCGGCGTGGTGGAGGCGGTGGATCCCATGGTGCTATCCGCCGGGATCGCGGAGATCGAGCCTGGCCAGCCCCAGGCGATTGCGGTGGGAGAGCTGCCGGAAGCGGTAGCCGCTGCCTTCGATGACAGCCTGGTGCTGGAAGGCATGGAGAGCCAGCTTCAGGTGACGCTGGGCCAGTTCAGCCTCATGCGGCTGGAGCGGCAGACCCAGCTTCTGATGCCCAGCTACGACTACTGCATGCCGGAGAAGGCGTGTCTTTCCGGGGACTGCGGCTGCCCGGAGGATCCATGCGAGGCCTTTGCCAGAATGCAGTTTCCCGTCAGCGCCTTTTTCCCGGTGGACGAAGAGACCGCGCTGTGCGGCGACCGGGACGGCTGCGGCTGCGGCGGGGACTCGGTCCGGGAGCGGTCCCGCACCGGGGACGGAGCCCGGCGAAAATAGAGAACGGATGTGTCCGGGAGCAGGGCTTCCGGGCACATCTTTTGCCGATGTGCGATTTGGCGGGAAAGCAGGGGATCCCGCCGGGTTTTCTGTGGCCTTTTCACAAAAATCCGGGGATGCCTTGACAGGCTGTGCAAGAACGTGATAAGATACTTGCAAATTAAGCTGATTGAGGCGCGGAGATCATCAGTACCCCTGGTCCGGGACAGGCATCCCGTGGGGGAAAGGGAAATTCGCCGAAGGGCCGCGAAATGCCTGAAAACGCGGTTGCCTGGGCCGTCGGAGAAGATCCGGCGGACTGCCACGGAATGTGGAGCGCTATTGGCACGGATACCTGCAGTCGTATCGTCAGCCATGGCCTCGCCCATGACTGACTTTTATTTTTAAAATTCATAATTGGAGGAATATCAACATGAAAAGATTGTTTGCCCTGATGCTGGCCGCGGCCATGCTTCTGGCGATGGCAGCCTGCGGCGCCGGTGAGGCTTCCGCACCTGCCGCAGAGGAGGCCGCTTCCGCCGCTTCCGCCGAAGCGCCTGCTTCCGCCGCGGAGGAGAGCGCCGCGATCCCCGGTCTGGAGGACGGCGTGTTCACCATCGCCATGGAGTGCGCCTACGCGCCCTACAACTGGACCCAGACCGACGACGCCAACGGCGCCGTGCCCATCAAGGATTCCAGCGACTTTGCCAACGGCTACGACATCATGATCGCCAAGAAGCTCTGCGAGGCCAACGGCTGGGAGCTGGAGGTCATCCGTTCTGACTGGGATTCCCTGGTTCCCTCGGTTCAGACCGGCACCATCGATGCGGCCATCGCCGGCCAGTCCATGACCGCTGAGCGCGCTGAGCAGGTGGATTTTGCGGGCCCCTACTTCTACGCCACCATCGTGTGCCTGACCAAGGCTGACAGCCCCTACGCCGAAGCCAAGGCCATCGCCGATCTGTCCGGCGGCTCCTGCACTGCCCAGCTGGCCACCATCTGGTATGATACCTGCCTGCCTCAGATCGAGGGCGCCAACATCCAGCCCGCTGCGGAGACCGCGCCCGCCATGCTCATGGCTCTGGAGAGCGGCCAGGTGGACTTCGTCTGCACCGACATGCCCACCGCCCAGGGCGCTGTGGCGGCCTATCCCGACCTGAAGATCCTGGACTTCTCCGGCACCGACGGCGACTTCCAGTTCTCCGAGGAGGAGCGGGCCGAGAACGTCAACATCGGCATCTCTGTCCAGAAGGGCAACACTGCTCTGGTGGAGGCTCTGAACGCCGTGCTGTCCAAGATGACCGCCGACGACTTCAACAGCCTCATGGCCGAGGCCATCAAGATCCAGCCTGTGGGCGAATAAGAGACAAAAATCCATAGGGCCAGGCGAGAGGAGGAATCCTCTCGCCTTAGTCCCTGTTCGGGAAGAATGAAAAGAGAGGAGAGTCTGTCGTGAATCAGATCGCGCAGCTTGGCGCGGATATTGCCAAGCTCTGGAGCCGCTACGCCAGCTCCTATCTCAGCGGCGTCCGCAATACGCTGGTACTGGCCCTGGTGGCCACGATCATCGGATGTATCATCGGCTTTATCTGCGGCGTACTCAACACCATTCCCCACGCCAAGACCGACAACCCGATCAAGCGGTTCATCCTGGCCCTGATCCGGGTGATCGTCCGGGTCTATGTGGAGGTGTTCCGCGGAACCCCCATGGTGCTGCAGGCGGTGTTCGTCTACTACGGACTGCCCTATTTCACAGGCGGCGCCATGCAGTTCAAGAATGTCTGGCTGGCGGCCATTCTGGTGGTTTCCATCAACACCGGCGCCTATATGGCCGAGACAGTACGGGGCGGCATCCTGTCCATCGATCCGGGCCAGACCGAAGGGGCCAAGGCCATCGGCATGAACCATTTCCAGACCATGCTCCATGTGATCCTGCCCCAGGCCCTCAGGAACATCATGCCCCAGATCGGCAACAACTTCATCATCAACGTGAAGGATACCTCTGTCATGTTCATCATCTCCTTCACGGACTTCTTCGCCGCCCACCGGGGCGCTGTGGGAGCCACCTATCTCTATTTCCCGTCGGCCACCATCGAGATGGCGGGCTATCTGTGCATGACGCTGATCGCCTCGTTCCTGCTGCGGCGGTGGGAGAAGAAGCTGGACGGGGACGACAGCTACGCCCTGGCCACAAGCGACCAGCTGGCCACCACCTCCGGCATGATGAACCACCCCGGCAAGGGCAGCAACTTCGATGAGCGGAATCTGGAGTACACGGAAGGAGGGGACCGCTGAGATGGGAGAGAAGATCCTGCAGGTGAACCACCTGTCCAAGTCCTTTGGCGCCAACGTGGTGCTTCGGGACATCGATTTCACCGTGTCTCAGGGCGATGTGACCACCATCATCGGGGCCTCCGGCTCCGGAAAGTCCACCCTGCTCCGCTGTATCAATCTGCTGGAGACGCCCACCAGCGGCGAGATCCTCTTCCACGACAGATCGGTCACCGGCAAGGGCGTGAAGGCATCCGCCTACCGGACTAAGGTGGGTATGGTGTTCCAGTCCTTCAACCTCTTTGACAACATGACCGTGCTGGAAAACTGCATGGTGGGCCAGACCAAAGTCCTCCGGAAGAACAAGGAGGAGGCCAGAGAGAATGCCATGAAGTACCTGGAAAAGGTGGGCATGGCGCCCTATATCAACGCCCGGCCCCGGCAGCTCTCCGGCGGCCAAAAGCAGCGGGTGGCCATCGCCCGGGCCCTGGCTATGGAACCGGAGCTGCTGCTCTTCGACGAGCCGACCTCCGCCCTGGACCCGGAGATGGTGGGCGAAGTCCTTTCGGTCATGCGGGATCTGGCCCGGGAGGGCATGACCATGATCGTGGTGACCCACGAGATGGCCTTTGCCCGGGACGTGAGCAACCACGTGGTGTTCATGTCCGAGGGTGTGATCTGCGAGGAGGGTACACCCGAGGCGGTATTCGAGCATCCGCAGCAGGTCCGGACCCAGGAATTCCTGAGCCGGTTCCTCAACGGCTGAACCAAATTTCAGAGGCTGCCGCAAACGGGGTTTGCGGCAGCCTCTTTTCGCCCGGCGCCCCGGGATTTTTTCGTGGACATTGCCCGGAAAGTATGATACAATATTTTGACCTATGAAATTATGTGTCAAGGGGTGCTGGTAGCCGATGAGAACGGATATAATGGGAGTCCCCTTCGACAGCGTGACCATGGAGGAGGCTCTGGACCGGGCCCTGGAACTGATGGCGGAGCCGGGCTGCGCCCTGTGTGTGACGCCCAACGCGGAGATCGTCTATGAGGCCATGGATGATCCGGCGCTGCGGGAGGCCCTTTCCTCGGCGGAGCTGGTGCTGCCGGATGGGGCCGGTGTGGTACTGGCGGCGAAGATTCTCGGGACTCCGGTGAAGGAGAAGGTGGCGGGCATCGAGTTCGGCACCCATCTGATGGAGCGGCTGGCCGGCACGGAGCGGACGTTCTACTTTCTGGGCGGTAAGCCCGGTGTGGCGGAGCAGGCCGCGGAAAACATGAAGGCCCGGTTCCCGGGCTTGAGGATCTGCGGCACCCGGGACGGCTACTTTCAGGAGGATGGTCCGGTGATCGATGAGATCAACCGGGTCAGACCCGACGTGCTGTTCGTGTGCCTCGGCGCCCCGAAGCAGGAGCGGTTCATGGTCCGGAACCGGCAGGCGCTGCAGGCGTCCTTCGCGGTGGGCCTGGGCGGCAGCCTCGACGGCTTCGCGGGCAATGTTAAACGGGCGCCCCGCTGGATGATCCGCTGCAATCTGGAGTGGTTTTACCGGCTCATCAAGGAGCCCTGGCGGATCGGGCGGATGATGCGGCTGCCGAAATTCATGCTTCGGGTGCTTGCCCGTCGAATGAGAGGATGAGACCATGGGAAAACTGATCGTGCTGGAGGGTACGGACGGCTCCGGAAAGGCCACGCAGACCAGACGGCTGCTGGAGCGGCTGGAAGCGGAGGGTATCCGATGCCGGACGGTGGAGTTTCCCCGGTACAAGGAGGAATCCTCCGCCCTGATCCGGATGTATCTGGGCGGCGAGTTCGGGGACCGGCCCTCAGACGTGAACGCCTACGCCGCGTCTACTTTCTACGCGGTGGACCGCTATGCCTCCTTCAAGCAGGACTGGGGCGGTTTTTATGAGGACGGCGGCGTGGTCCTGGCGGACCGGTACACCACTTCCAACGCCGTCCACCAGGGCGGCAAGCTGGCCCCCGGGGAGCGGGAGGAATACTTCCGGTGGCTGTTTGATTTTGAATACAGGCTCATGGGTCTGCCCGCGCCGGATCTGGTGATCTATCTGGATGTGCCGGTGGAGCAGACCGAGGAGAATATGCAGCGGCGGGAGGCCGAGACCAATACCTCCGCCGACATTCATGAACGGGACACAGAGTATCTCCGTCAGTGCCGGACCGCAGCCATGGCGGCAGCGGAACAGTTCGGCTGGCGGCGGATCCCCTGTGTCAGAGACGGAGTCATGCGCTCCATCGAGGAGATCCACAACGAGGTGTACAGTGCGGTAAAGGAGATCTTGTAATGGTTTATATTATGCTTGGAACCGGATTTGAAGAGACAGAAGCCGTTGCCCCTGGCGACGTGCTCCGGCGGGCCCAGATCCCCATGCAGTATGTGGGCATTGGCGGACGGCTGGTGGAGGGTGCCCACGGCATCACCCTCCAGGCGGACATCACCGCGGAGGAGATGGATCTCAGCAACATGGATATGATCGTCCTGCCCGGCGGCATGGGCGGCGTGGAGTCCATCGAGGCCAGCGCCGAAGCCATGGCTGCGGTGGAATACGCTCTGAAGAACGACCGGTATGTCGCCGCCATCTGCGCCGCGCCCACGATCCTGGGCAAGCGGGGCTGGATCGACGGAAAGCATGCGGTATGCTACCCCGGCATGGAAGCACAGATGGGCAAGGCCATCGTCCATCCGGAGCAGGAAGCGGTGGCGGATGGAAAGCTCATCACCGGTCGGGCTCCCGGTGCGGCCATCGAGTTTGGTCTTCGTCTGGCGGGGGCGCTCCCGGGGAGCTTTGCCCCGGACGAGGTGGCCGGATATATGGTCTATGCCCGGCGCTAAGCAGGCCATGCGGCAGCGCCTTCGGGACGAGGGCTTCCATGGAGACGACCGGGCGGTCTGTGCCCGGATCCTGGAGGATCCCTGGTTTGCCGGGGCAAAAACAGTCATGGCGTTTGTGGCCATGCCCTCGGAGCCGGATCTGGATTTGGTGATCCGGGAGATCCTGAAACAGGGCAAACGTCTGGTCCTGCCCCGGTGCGAGGAGGGATTCCGGCTCTCCGCCCGGATCGTGGAGGATCCGGACCGGCTGATTCCCGGCGTATTCGGGATCCGGGAACCGGGACCGGAGCTGCCGGAGGCGGATCCGGCGGGCATCGACCTGATCCTGGTGCCGGGGATGGCCTTTGACGGCCGGGGCCGGCGGCTGGGCCGGGGCAAGGGCTATTATGACCGGTTCCTGTCGGAGTGTTCCGGCAGGACCATGGGGATCTGCTGGCACGCGGCGGACGCGGTGCCGGTGGAGGAACACGATATTTCGGTGGATGCGGTGGTCACAGAGGACACCGTGATCCATTGCAGAACGGAGGGCGGCGCGAAGTGAAAAAGAAGCGCAAAAACGGCGCGGAGGAACCGCTGGAAAACGGCGAGCTGGAGTATCTGGATACCGACCGGTACTACGACGACGGGCTCTACTATGAAGAGGAGAACGGCGGCTACGACGGCGCCTATGAGGAATACGACGGCGAGACCGACGAGTACTACGATGACGAGTACTATGACGACGAAGAATACGAGGACGACGAGTATTATGAGGACGACGAGGAGTCGCCTCAGAACCGGACCCTGCGCCGGACGGCCATCTATATGGCGGCAGTGCTGGTGGCGTCAGTGATCCTGGCTGTCGTCGGGTGGTTCGCCGCGGATGACGTACTGGCACTGACCAAGCCGGACAACGTCATCGCCATCACCATCGGTCAGGATGACGATCTGGGCGACGTGGCCCGGAACCTCAAGGACCACGGACTGATCCGCTATAAGCTGCTGTTCCTGCTCTACGGCAAGTTCAGCCACGCGGAGGAGGACATTCACGCGGGCACCTTTGAGCTCAATCAGCAGTTTGACTACCACGCGCTGGTCAACGGCCTGTCTGACACCAGCGAGACCCGCATGACGGTGACGCTGACCTTCCCGGAGGGCTACTCCTGCGATCAGATCTTCTCCATGCTGGACGCCAACGGCGTCTGCTCCCTGGAGGAGCTGGAGGACGCCGCGGCCAATTATGAATTCGACTATGACTTCCTGGCGGACCGGCCCTACGGGGAGAAAAACCGGCTGGAGGGTTATCTGTTCCCGGACACCTATGAGTTCTATATGGACGATGATCCGGAGCGGGTCATCAACCGTCTGCTGGGGAACTTCGAGGACAAATTCAGCGAGGACATGATCGCCGCCATCGAGGACCGCAACGCCGACATCCGCAGCCGGATGGAGGAAGAGGGCACCTTCTCCGAAGAGGAGATCCAGGGTGCCATGATGGATATGTATAAGATCGTGACGCTGGCGTCCCTCATCGAGAAGGAAGCCGGATCGGAATCGGAGCGTTCCCTGATCGCGTCTGTCATCTACAACCGTCTGACCACCCATGTCCATGAGCTTTTGCAGATCGACGCCACCGTGGAATACGCCCTGGGCGAGCACGAGGGCGCGCTGACGGAGGCGGACCTGGAGGTGGACAGCCCCTATAACACCTACCGCAACAAGGGCCTGCCCCCCGGACCCATTGCAAATCCCGGTCTGGCCAGTATTATGGCCGCCCTCTATCCCAAGGATACCGATTTCTTCTTCTACGCCCTGTCCGAGGACGGCGACCACGAGTTCTTCGAGACCTATATGGAGCAGCAGGACTTCCTGATGGGGATCGAGACGGATCTGGCGGAGACGCAGCCGCAGCCGGAGCCTGTGTCTGAACCCGAGACGGAGGAGCAGGAGGATGAAGACGAGGAAGGTTTTGAACAGGTGCCGGATGACGGAGAGGAGCCGGAGGATGAGGAATAAACCCGAGCTGCTTTCGCCGGCGGGAGACCCGGAACGGCTGCAGATGGCGGTGCGCTACGGGGCCGATGCGGTGTATCTGGCGGGAAAGTCCTACGGTATGCGTGCCAAGTGCGGCAATTTCAGCGATGAGGATCTGCGGGAGGCTGTCCGGTTCTGCCACAGTCGGGGCGTGAAGGTCTATGTGACCGCGAACATTCTGGCCCGGACCGGGGAGATCCGGCAGATGCCGCCCTTCCTGGAGCTGTGCCAGGATGCGGAAGTGGACGCCTTTATCCTGGGGGATCTGGGCGTGTTCAAAACCGCGGAACGGTACGCACCGAAGGTGGAACGGCACATCTCCACCCAGATGGGCGTCGTTTCCGCGGACACAGCCCGGGCCTGGTACGACATGGGCGCCACCCGGGTGGTGCTGGCCCGGGAGCTGAGTTTTCCCGAGATCCGGGAGATCCGGGAGAACATCCCGAAGGACCTGGAGATCGAGGCCTTCGTCCACGGCGCCATGTGCGTGAGTTTTTCCGGCCGGTGCCTGCTGAGCAACTACCTGGCGGGACGGGACGCCAACCACGGCGCCTGCGCCCAGCCCTGCCGGTGGAAATACGCGCTGATGGAGGAAAAGCGCCCCGGGGAGTATTTCCCCATCGAGGAAGACGACGGCGGAGCCTACATCATGAACTCTCGGGACCTTTGCATGATCGACCATATTCCGGAGCTGATCGAGGCGGGCATCGACTCCTTCAAGATCGAGGGCCGGGCCAAGTCCGCCTATTACGCGGCCTGCGTCACAAACGCTTACCGGCACGGCATCGATGCCGCTGCGGTCGGCGAACCGCTGGACCCGGTCTGGCGGGCCGAGGTGGACAAGATCAGCCACCGGTACTATTACACCGGATTTTACTACGGCCAGCCCCAGGCGGGGCAGTTCTACGACGACGCCCGGTATATCCGGGACTGGGACGTGGCAGCCTACGTGGTCTCCTGCGACGAGGCGGGGAACGCGGTACTGACTCAGCGGGGCCGGTTCTGGAAGGGCGATACCCTGGAGCTGCTGATTCCTGGACGGAAGCCTGTGGCGTTTACGGTGGGGGAGATGAAAAACGCGGAGGGCGAGTCCATCGACTACTGCCCCCATCCGGAGATGGAAATCCGCATGACCCTGCCGGTCCCCGCGCCGGAGTATTCCATCCTGCGGCGGCAGGCGGATGAGAAAACCAGAAAATGACGATTCCCGGGGATCGGAGGCGGGGCCTCCGGTCCCCGGATTTTTTCGGGACATGGCGCGGGAAATCCTTACAAAAACAGATGAAAAAAGCGGGAAAAATCCATAAGATCCGTCATTGCGTTTTTTTCCGCAATCGGGTATGATAACAAAAAACACGGCACGGTCTCCGCAGGCCGCGCAGCGAAGGCGGGAGAAAGCGCATGAAGCACCAAATGGTTATCGTTCTGGATTTCGGCGGTCAGTATAACCAGCTGATCGCCCGGCGGGTCCGGGAATGCGGGGTGTACTGCGAGGTAAAGCCCTACACCACGCCACTGGAGGAACTTAAAGGCATGGAGCCCATCGGATTCATCTTCACCGGTGGACCGGGCAGCGTCTATGCCGAGGACGCGCCGCTCTGCAATCCGGAGATCTTCAACCTGGGCGTGCCGGTGCTGGGGATCTGCTACGGCTGTCAGTTCATGGCCCACACGCTGGGGGGCAGAGTCACGGCGGCCCAGGCGGACACGGCCAGGGAATACGGCAAGACAAAGACCTTCTTTGACACGGACTGCCGGCTGTTCCGGGGCCTCCCGGCGGAGGGCGTTACCTGGATGAGCCACGGGGACTACATGGCCAAGGTGCCGGAAGGGTTTTCTCTGGCGGCGCACACCGACGCCTGCCCCACGGCGGCCATCTGCGACGAGGCGAGAGGCTTTTACGGCGTCCAGTATCACCCGGAGGTCAACCACACGGAAAATGGGGTGCAGATGATCCGGAATTTCCTCTATGAGGTCTGCGGCGCGGCCGGAGACTGGACCATGGGGGATTACTGCAAAACTGCCATCCGGGAGATCCGGGAAAAGGTGGGACACGGCAAGGTGCTTCTGGCGCTTTCCGGCGGCGTGGACTCCTCCGTGGCGGCGGCGCTGCTGGCGGAAGCGGTGGGCAAACAGCTCACCTGCGTGTTCGTGGATCACGGTCTCATGCGGAAGGACGAGGGCGACGAGGTGGAGGCCGCCTTTTCCCGCTGGAACATCAATTTTATTCGGGTCAACGCGGAGACCCGGTTCCTGGTGAAGCTGGCGGGGGTATCCGAGCCGGAGCACAAGCGCAAGATCATCGGCGAGGAATTCATTCGGGTCTTTGAGGAAGTGGGAAAGGAGATCGGTTCTGTGGATTATCTGGTCCAGGGAACGATCTACCCCGACGTGATCGAGTCCGGAGCGGGAGACGCGGCGGTGATCAAAAGTCACCACAATGTGGGCGGTCTGCCGGACTACGTGGACTTCAAGGAGATCATCGAGCCCCTGCGGATGCTGTTCAAGGACGAGGTCCGGCAGCTGGGCCGGGAACTGGGCCTGCCGGAGTATCTGGTCCGGCGACAGCCGTTCCCCGGGCCGGGACTTGCCATCCGGATCATCGGGGACATCACCAAAGAAAAGGCCGATACCCTGCGGGAGGCGGACGCCATCTTCCGGGAGGAGATCGCGAACGCCGGCCTGGACACGGAGATCAGCCAGTATTTTGCGGTGCTGACCAACACCCGGTCCGTGGGCGTCATGGGCGACGGCAGGACCTACGACTATACCCTGGCGCTCCGGGGCGTAACCACGTCGGACTTCATGACAGCCGACTGGGCCAGGATCCCCTATGACGTGCTGGACCGGGTCTCGGTGCGCATCGTCAATGAGGTTGCCGGCATCAACCGGATCGTCTACGATATCACAAGCAAACCGCCCGGAACGATCGAGTGGGAGTAGAACGTAAAGGCTTGCTGGTTGCACAAAAAACGCCGAAAAGCCCTGTAATTACAGGCAATTTAGGGTTTTGACGAGTTAGCGGGAATGGTGCCGTGCAACCGCCGTGCAACCGCGAGAGCCGGGAAAAGGCCGTTTGGTTGCACAGAGGCGATTTTAATGGTAGCCAGTGGCTAACCGCGAAAAGCCGGAAAACGTATATAAATTGCTATTTGAGCCAGTTCGTTTTGACGACGGACTGGCTCTTTTTTATGCCAAAAAATTTTTTGGAGGGACCCTAAAAAATGATCGAGTTATTCCCATTACCTTTTGAAGGGGTTCTCCTCCCGACAAGGAGCGCCACTTCGCGCTACTTGAAAACTGAATATGCCGTCATGATCTTCGTGGTGCTGGCGGGATAGATCGCCTTACTGCCGTTGTAATCATAGATGACCTTCCCGCTGTCCATATCCACCACGACTGCGGACCTGCAGGAAATGGTGGGCTGTGCGGCGGATGCGTCGAGCCGGATGGCGTTTATCGAAGAACCTTCGATTTCCTCCTCATAAGGCGCAAGGACCTCAATTCCGCCGGCTTCCGGATTGGGGACGGCATCCACGGCCAGCGCGGACAACCCGAACGCGCTGACCAGCATTGCGGCCAGAGTCAAACACCAAAGAAAACGGAAAATAGTACTGTTTTTGCTCATTTTTCTCCCTCTATTCTGTCTGCTTCTTTCGTGCATACAAAGCAACATAATATAGAATATATTGGAAGATTTGGTTTGTCAAGGAAAGTCGAAAGGGAAATAACAGCTTTTGTTCCGGGGCTGGCACGGAGGGACGGCCGGAGCCATGGAGAAGGACCTGCGTACTTCGGAACTGTCTTCGGGAAAAAACGCAGGGATCTACATTTGTTTTACTTGATATACTGCATGGAAAGCGAGTATAATGCTGGTGAGAAATCTGGAAAGGAAAAGCGGACGTTCTCCTCCGTCAGAGGGAACGCCGCGACATGGTTCGATGGGTTCTTTGCTGTTGGCGGTAATCTACCTGATTTTTATCAGTCTGGGGCTGCCGGATTCCCTGCTTGGCGCGGGATGGCCGAAGATGCAGATGGTATTTGGCGTGCCGTCATCCTATGCCGGATATGTATCCATGACGATCTCCTGTATGACGGTCGTCTCTGCACTGCTGAGTCCCCGCGTGATCCGCAGATTTCATACAAAGTGGATCGTAATCGTATCCATTGCCATGACGGTTCTGGGGCTGCTGGGCTTCTCCGTGTCCGGCAGTTACTGGATGCTCTTTCTGTTTGCGGTCCCCTATGGTCTTGGGGCGGGATCCATTGATTCTGCGGTCAATCACTATGTGGCCAGCCACTATCCGTCATCCGTGATGAACTTCCTGCATTGCTTTTACGGCGTCGGCGCGGTCGTCAGTCCCGCGATCATGTCCCTTGCGCTGAGGGTGGCCCGTTGGAACGAAGGATACCGCTGGACGTCATACATCCAGATGGCGATCCTTCTGGTCTGCCTGCTGGCGCTGCCGCTCTGGAAACGCAATGAGGAGCAGACGGAGGAGGATCGCGGGGACGGTGCCGGAATCCGGGAGACGCTGAAGGTTCCCGGCGTCCTCCTGACGCTGATCGCTTTCTTTGCCTATTGCGCGGGAGAGGCTACCTGTTTCCTGTGGACGCCGAGCTTTTTTGCCGGCACGAAAACGGGATTGAGCGATGAGATCATTGCGTCGTTCGGGTCACTGATCTTCGGAGGGCTGATGCTGGGCCGGCTGATCTCCGGGTTTGTCTCTGACCGGCTGGGGGACAGGCGCCTGATCCGCATCGGCATCGGCGTGGAACTGCTTGGCATCCTGCTGGTGTTCCTGCCGGTACAGGGGTATATCATCACGGCGGCGGGTTTTGTGGTGATCGGGTCGGGAATGGGACCGGTCTACCCTTCCATTCAGCATATGGCGCCATCGAATTTCGGGAAGCGATACAGCGCCGCGGTGATCGGGCTGCAGATGGCCTCCGCGTATCTCGGCAGCACCCTCATGCCGATGGTTTTCGGAAACATCCAGCAGGCGGTAGGCATCGGCGTTATGCCTGTATATCTGCTGATCTTTGCAGCTGCCAATCTCGGACTGCTGGAAATTGCCTATCGGATCATTGCCGGAGGTACGATTGATGTGTAGTTATTTCAGAAAAAGGAGAGCGGACGGATGAACGAATACGACCTGATTTCCCTGGAGTGCCCGGACTGCGGCGGGACCATGGAGGTTTCCGCGTCTGAAACCAGCGCGAAATGCCCCTACTGCGGCCATACGGTCCTGATCAAAGAAAAACAGGCCAAACCGCGGCACGAGGCGGCACAGGAAGGCATATCGGCGGCAAAAACCGTTGCCAAAATCAACTATCGAGTCGTGGCGACGGTGGCTGTCATAGCCTTTGTTGTCCTGTGTTTCCTCCTCAGCGAGACGGGGCGGCAGATGCTGTTTCCCAAAACGGCAGATCCCTTTGCCGGGTTGGAAGTGCAGTTCAGCGGGACCAGCGGGGAGGGGTATCTGACGCTGCAAAACAGGAATTCGGGCGAACTGGCCGACGTGGATTTCCGCGGCGCCCCGGAGGAGGATCTTTCCAACGGGGACGTGATCGTGGTCACCGCGGAAAAGATTCCGGGCTGGCGTTGGAAACCGGAGTCGAAAGAATATACGGTCAGCGGCCTGACCCAGGCCGTCACGGCGGTTTCGGAATTGTCAGAGCAGGATCTGGAAACGATCTATCAATATTCTAAAACGCTGATCGACCGCTCCTGGGAAGAGGTCTCCGAGGCCGGGAAAACAGTCACATGGGAAACCACGCCGTATGCGGTGTTCCTGCTGGAGGGGGAGGGCAGCTGGCCCGGAAACCGGAATTTGCTGCTTGACTGCTACCAGACTGTGGTTACCAGGGAAGATGGTTCCCAGATCACGTTCTGGCAGGCGGTCAGATACCCGAACGTGATGCGCAAAGGGGACGGAACCATGTCGGCAGAGTTCTCTTCTGCGGACCTGGAGGCCTGGAGGCTGGGATATTACTTTGGATTCGCGCCCTCTTCCGCCGTTTATGGCTGGGAGACTGCGGAGGAAATGGAGACGGAGATCTCCTCGGATCAGGATTACCGTCTGACAGACCGGATGACCCGGTAACGCAATGGAACAGGAAACGTCCCGGATTTCTCCGAAATCCGGGACGTTGTTTCACTTTCCGGTATACCGCTCAAAGGCGCTGGTGTAGGCGTCCAGAATGGCGTCTAGATCCATGGAATTGCAGTTGGTCACGAACTCCTCCCAGGTCTTGTCGTTCAGCTCAGTCTGACCGGTCATCCAGAGCAGGACGGTGCTCTCCACATAGGTCTGGAGATCCAGCAGCGGGCCGGTGGCCTGTCCGGTCTCGGCGGCGTTGAGCTTCATGTTGTCCGGCAGCTTCGTGTACTTGGCGTTGGGCTGGTCCTCGGGAACGGTCCAGAGCTCTGCCGCCTCCAGCAGTGTGCCGGTGGCGTTGTCAAAGTTGAAGTTGGGATACACATAGCCGAAATCCCCGTCCGAGGTGTACATGGACTTGTTGGCCACGTTCAGATCCGGATCCCGGTCGTCGAAGAAGGCGTTGGTCATGGGTTTTCCGTCCACCATGTCATAGGTCTCGCCCTCCACCCAGCCGTAATTGCTGACGAGATAGCCGTAGTCGCTGTAAAAGAAATCGCACAGACGCATGGCAGGCTCCACCAGATCATCCCGCTCGCAGGCGGTGGTCAGAGAGATGCCCGGCATGGCGCTGACAGGAGAGGCGGGCCAGGAGGCCAGAAGGACTTCCTTGTCGCCCAGACCGTCGGCGTGAAGTACGCCCAGCGGCTGCTGGTAGATGCCGTAGAAGCTGTAATAGTCGTCGATCATGAATCCCATGCCGGAGGAAGTGCCGACGGTGCCGCTGTTGAAGGGCGTGAAGTCCATTTCAGTGATGGAGGTGAAATCCTTATCGAGGAGGCCCTCGTCGTACCACTGCCGGAACAGCTCGATGTAGGCCCTTGTTTCGTCGGTGGTCACGTCAAGGATCAGCTTGCCGGAGGCGTTGTCGAGGATGGGGATGCCGGTGAAAGACGCGCCCATAGCCTGGGATACGATGCCCTCCACGATGTCGCCCTCCGCAGAGACCGCCAGCGGTTTCTCCACGCCGCCGGCCTTCATGGCCTCGCCCAGCTCGTGCAGTTCCTCCACCGTAGCGGGGATCCCCAGGCCGGTTGCCTCCCAGTAGTCCCTGTTCACCACCGGACCCATGCCGGTCCTGGCGGGCTCGGAGTTGATGGTGGCAAAGGGGACGATGCGGCCCTCTTCGGTGACGATGTGGTTGTAGATCTGGGGATCCTGAAGCAGATAGCTGTAATGCGGGGCGTATTCCTCCAGATAGGGAGTCAGATCCATGTACACGTCGTCGTCCACCGCCGCGTCGTAGCCGCCGGTATAGGCGCTGCCCTCCCGGGCGAGAAGGGATTCAAAGAAGATGTGGGGGAGATCTCCCGCCGCAATGACCAGGTTGTACTGCTCCGAAGCGGCGGACTGATAGGGCTCCGTCCAGTTGAAGCGATAGCCCAGATTCTCCTCCAGCCTGCGCCAGTACACAGACTTCTCGTCGCTCTTGGAGGGGTGGCTTCCGGAACGGACCGGGTAGAAGATGTCCAGCGTCACCGGCTCCCCGAAAATCGGGAGAACATAGTCTGCGGGCATGGGTTCCGCGGGCGCTTCCGCAGTGTCTTCGGCAAGCTCCTCCACGGAAGACGCCGGGGGTTCGGCTTCGGGAGCTTCCGGCGCAGCGGGAGGTTCCTGCTCCGCCTCGGCACCGGAGGCGGCAACGGAGGGTTCCTGCGCGGACATGCCGGAGGCCGCGGGCGCGTCCGGTGTGCCGCAGGCTGCCGTCAGGCCAAGCAGTAGCGCGATGGTCAGAAGCGTGGCTAATGTCTTTTTCATGTCTGTTCTCTCCTTTCAGACGCGGGATGCGCTTTAGGGCTTTTTGGGCAGACGGACGGTGACGCCGCACTCTGTGTGATAGTTGCCGTCCAGATCTGTGCACCAGCAGGCCAGATCCACATAGTATTGGCCGTCCTTTTCGTATTTGTCGTAGACGTAGCCGTGGGTGACGGCGCAGTCCGGGGCCATGCCGTGGGTATTGATGTGGGCGCCGCTGGCTTTGAGCTCCGGTACATTCAGAAGATAGCTCTCCCGATAGAAACCCTCCGGGAAAGGCTGCGCCTGCAGGTCCGGTTCAAAGTCGTTGACCATACGCCAGTTGAGCTTTGTAATGAAACCCAGGTCGCCGGCCCAGTTGGTCACGTTCCGCACGCAGAAATCCCGCCCGGAGTAGTTGTAGAAGGGACTGCGGCCCGGCTTGTAGTGACTGATGACATTCTCATAGACGCCGTACTCGTTCTTCTGGCCCCGGATGCGTCCGGAGAGCACCTGACCCCGGACACTCTCGCATCCGATCAGTTCCTGTCCGTACATACGGATCATATCCATCTGGGTGAAGGGCGGCTCGGCGGTGACGGGCGTATAGTCGCCTACGTTCACATCGTCCCAGTAGAGGGGCTCCGCGCCTCGGATGGTCTCCTTTTTCCAGATCGACTTCAGGTAGTCGTAGTCCGCGTCCGTGTAGATATGAGCGGGATGCATATAGCGGTTGAAGGGATGGATGAAGGGGTCCGGCTCGTATCCGGGCTTCAGACGGCAGCGGAAATTGGGGAATCGGGTGATGGATTTTCCCACAGTCTCTCCCCGCTGATTGACGATATCCGCCTGGGCAATGACGATAAAGCTGCGGACGATGCTGCCCTCAGCGGGCGTGATGTCGATCAGCTCCACGGGGCCGGGCCTGTCTGTCAGCCTGTCTCCTGCCAGAATTGGTGCATAGTACTGGACCTCGTGGTCGTATGCGTCTCCGGGCATCTGCCGGTCCGGCATACACATATCCCCCAATTCCCGGGGCAGCATGGCCATGGCCAGCGCTTCAATGTAGCCGGGGATGATGGGCAGACCGCCGTACCAGGTGGTTTTTGCATAGTCAGGGTCGTTGTAGAGCGGATTATCCGGAATGATCCGTTCGGCGTACATCCGCATGATGATCTCATGGAGCTTTTCTTTCTGATAGACCTGCTCTTTCATCATAGGAGGACCTCCGGGGCCGCCGGGGCCGCCAGGAGGACCCTGCCTGCCGGAGAGCATCCGGTCGATGGCGGCCTGCTCCTCAGATGTGTAGACGTTCGGGTAGAAGACCTCATATTTTTCTGGAATCATCATAAGTATTACCTCCTTCTGACAGTTATTAACAGCAAGTTTTGTGCCAAATGCAAATTGTTTTCGCCTTTGATGCTGATTTCATCCCTTCTGCGGCGAGGGATTTCGTTGCTTGTTGGTCCCGTGTGTGATAAGATAAGTGGGAACAAACGGGAGGAGGAAACGATATGTCATACGCGGATGAGATTCTGGAACGGAGGAAGAACTCTGCGTTTCGGGACAGATACGAGGCCCATGCGTCGGAAGTTGCGGAACGGACCGGGAAGTGCTTCTGCTGCGGAAGAAGCTTTGATTATATGGAGGCTCTGAATCGGTTCGAGGCGTTTATCGAGGAGCGGAACGGCCCCTTCTTCGCCATGGACTCCTTTCGGGACGAGATGTGCGCCGACTGCGCGATCCGGACGCTGAAAAACAGCACCTGGATGGAGATCCTGTAGGAAGCTGAACGGGAGACGGAACATGATGACAGTCACCGAAAAGCTGCTGGCCGGAGAGATCGTGGAGTTCACCTGGCAGAACAAGGCGTATCTGATCCAGCAGGAGAACAACAAGGGGTGGAACTACCTGAGCCTGTGGCGGACTGACCCGGATCCGGCCTGTTTGGGCCGCGCGTTTTTCGACATCTTCGACGGGGTCGGCGAGGAGACGGTGCGGGAGCTGTTTTCGCTTCCCTGTGTGGAGGGGTATACCCTTCCGGAGATTCTGCCGGAATCCGGGACGGACAGCAGACTGCAGCGAGAAACGGAGACGAAAACGCCAAAGCCCCTTTGTATGTCTTGAGATGTAAACCGAGCGGTCGGCAGCCGGACAGCGATTTTTGTTGCGGAAATAGCGTCTGAACGGAGGAGAAACACAGTGAGGGAACTGACCTTGCAGGAAAAGCTCAGGATGATCAACCGGTGTGCGACGCCGCAGGAACTGGCGGACCGAAGCCTTGAACTCCTGGGAAATCCCATGATCGTGTTCGATGGGAATATGCACGTGACGGCGATCACAGACTGTGACGTGCAGGAGGATGAGTTCGTCTACCTGCAGAAAAACAGGTTTCCCTCCCGGGACTTCACGAAAGAGCCCGGCTGGCAGAACCGGGTCCGGGATATGCTTCGGGATGATCAGCTCCATGTGGAAAAGCTGGACTCCAACGCCCATATGCACAAGGTTCTGAAGGTCGGCGGACGGACTTTGGGGCAGATGGAAATCATCGACTATTTCCGGCCCTTTACGGAAGAAGACGCCCTGGTGGTGGAGGTCATGAGCCGGGTCTGCGGCGCCGCCATGCTTCCGGACGATGGTTCTCTGTCCTCCAGCGGGCTGGACCGGCTGGTGGAATACCTGTTGGATGGGAACGCTCTTTCCGAGGAGGAGATTTTGGCCCAGGCCTGCCTGAGCGGCTGGGAACCGGGGAGTGCCCTGTACCTCTGCTGTGCAGATGCGTTCTTGCAGGGAGCGGAGTTTTATGGATTTGACAGCCGGCAGCTGGGGCAGGACAGCCGTACCGTACGCTATAAGAGCAACCTGCTGCTCCTGCTTCCCGAAGACCGGTCGCTGCCGGAGCCGCCCGGAGATCTGGAGTTTGGCATAAGCCGGATGTTCGGACGGCTTTCCGAGATTCGGAACGCATATGTGCAGGCCCGCAATGCGCTGGATGTGGGCCGGCGGGTGGAGCCGGAGGTGCGGATCCATCTGTATGACCATTATCTGGAGTATATGCCCGTTTGGGAATGTGTACGCAGCGGTACGGCCATGGACTATGTGATGCCGAAGCTGCTGGAGCTTGCCACGCTGGATCAGGCCAAGGAACTGGGGCTGATGTACACGCTGGATCACTATATCCGAAACGGCCGAAGCGTCAGCGCAACGGCGCAGGAGATGCATCTGCACCGCAATACAGTAAACTATCGGATCGCAAAGGCAATGGAGCTACTGGAGATCTCGTTGGATGACCCGAGGGCCTTTGCCCAGCTGGAGACATCACTCCGGATCCTTGCCTGTATGGATCGAAACCGATATTTCCACCGGTAGAAAGCAGATGCCGGGCAGCATAGCTGCCCGGCACTTTTTGTGCTCTGGCACGATTTGCCGGAGTTTTATTAGTTTTCAGTCCGGTGATTTTACGTTTTCTCTGTGCTAAAATACGATTATTGGAAGGAAACTTGAAATCACAGGAGGGTGAAAAATGAAAATGATGAAATACGTCAGTATTCTGCTGTGCCTGGCGCTGGCGGTTTCCATGCTGGCGGCCTGCGGTTCCGCCCCGCAGACACCTGCGGTGGAGGGCTCAGTATCTGCGGCGGAGGCTCCGGTCCAGGAGAATGCGGAACCGGAACCGGCTGCGGAGACGGCAGAGGCGGAATCTTCCGAAGAGATCGTGGAATCCGCAGTGGAGCCGGAAGAAGCAGTGGATGAGGAACTGGAGGCCGCCAAGGAGGCCACGCTGTCTTACTTCCCGGCAGATCCGGACACGCCCACCGTCACGGTGGCAATCAAATGGTTCGATATGCTCTACGACATGATCCTGGGAAGTGACCCTACGGCAGTGGGATGGTATCAGTGGCTCGCAGAGCAGACCGGGATGGATCTGGAATATAAGGTGTACGGAACCAACAGCATGGCGACAACAGTGCCGCTGGACATTGCCTCCGGAGATCTGCCCGAAATACTGACCTTTGACCTGTCTGAATACTATCCGGCGGGGATGTCCGCGGCGGTGGACGAGGACATTATCCTGGATCTGGCGCCGAACTATAAGGAGTATATGCCCTTCTACTATGAGCTCCTCAACAGCAAACTGGACTATCTGACCACCGCCTACACCACGGAAGGGTATCTGCCCTATGCGGTGGGCGTGATTGATGAAAACATCGGCACAGACGGCGGATGGATCATTCGCCGGGACTGGCTGGAGGAGGCAGGGCTTGAGACGCCCGTCACCTTTGAAGACTGGCACGACGCATTGGCCGCTTTCAAGGAGCATGGCCACCCGAATGCCCTCTGGCTTCCCTACCACGGGGCGGCGGCCAACGAGGGCCTGTCCGCGGGTTATGGGATCTCTTCCAATCTGACCCACGGGGATGTTCCGGTCTATTTCGATGCCCAGGATAATATGAAGGTGAAGTTCGGCCCGCTGGAGGACGCCTACTTCGACTATCTGCAGATGCTGAGCCAGTGGTATCAGGAGGACCTGATCTTCCGGGATTTCTACAGCGCAACGGAAGAGGATTTCCCGGATTCCAGCCTGCACACGCAGGAGCGGCTGGGTGTATTTACCGGTACGGTGGGAGAACTGGCATCGACGGTCAACTACTATGACGAGGGATCCACGTACGATCCAATCGGCATCAGTGCGCCGCGGCTCCATGCCGGCGACACCCTGTATCTGGGCCGGCAGAAGGCCTCCGGCGCCTCCACCAGAGGAGCCTGGAGCATCACCGGCAACTGCCCGCAGGAACAGCTGGAGACAGCCATGCGGATGATTGACCTGTTCTATACCGAGGAGGGCACCAAGTTCGCCAACTACGGTCTGGAGGGAGTCACCTATACGGAGGACGCGGACGGCAGGATCGCCTATACTGAGTTCGTGACCAACAATCCCATGGGGCTGCCCTTCGATCCGATCATCGCCTGCTACGGATTCACAGACGGGCCCTACTATCAGACGCCGCTGCGGACTCAGATCTGCTACAACGATATGCAGCAGGAGGCCATGGCAATCTGGAGCGACAACGAGGCTCCGTTTGTCAACCTGACCATGGATCAGGAGACGGTCTACGAGATCAACTCCCTGAAGACCGATCTGGCCACCTATCTGGTGGAGCATCAGGTGAAGTTTATTATCGGCGATATCCCGGTCACGGAGGACACCTTTGATTCCTTCCGGCAGGAACTCAGAGACATGGGCGCTGACCGGCTGATCGAGCTGTATGAAACGGCATATGAGGCCGATGCGGAGAATCGGGCCAAGATCGAGGCCCTGTTTGAAGGCTGATCGATCCTCTTTTCCTGGGGCCATCCGTTCTCGGACGGGTGGCCTCGCATTGAAGCAAAGGATGTGATGACGTGGAAATGATGGAACGGGAAATATGGGAGCTGGAGGCCATTCAGGAGATCCAGAATCTGATGGGCTCCTATTCCTTTTTTCTGGACGGAAGAAAATATGACGAGCTGATGGGACTCTTTTCCGAAACCCGGGAGGACGTTCGGGTGGAGCTGGGCGGCGTATATGTGGGTCTTGACAGCATTGCCCGGCTTTATCTGGGAAAGCACTATGACCAGCACGCGGGAGGACATTATCCGGGCTTTGAGGGCCGGGGGATCGTGGCAAAGCATCCGCAGAATACGCCCTGTGTTATGGTGGGGCAGGACGGAACAACGGCGAAAGGAACCTGGATCTCCCTGGGCTTCGCATTTTTCCTCCGGACGGAGCGCCGGGAGCAGCATTGGGGGATGTTCCGCTACGGTGCGGACTTTGTCTTTGAGAACGGACATTGGAGGATTTGGCACCTGAAGGTCTACGACGGATTTATGACGGATGGCTGCCGGCCCTGGTCCGATCCGGCTCCCCGGCCTATGCCGCCGGAGGGAGCGGGTGCGGAGATGGGACCGCCGCCGGACCGGTTCCCGCCGGATCTGCCGCCCACCTCCGGATACCGGTATGACATCCGCACGACGGTGCCCTATGCGCCGGAGGTGCCGGAACCCTACCGGGAATTCGATCCGGAAACCGCGAACTGAGACAGGAGGAAGAGGATGGAAAAACGAATCAAAAGGCTGCAGGCAAACGCGGAACTGCAGCGGATTATCGCCGCCCTGTCCGGATATCTGTCGGGGAGACAGTACCAAAAGATCCCGGAATTGTTTGCGGAAGAGGATGAGATTTGGGTGTCCACGCCCTGGGGAACTTATCGGGGACGGGAGGGCCTGGAGAGGCTCTTTGGCGGACTGTATCGCGCCCTTTACGGGGATGAGGACGGAAGACCCGGCCTGCTGACGGTGCATGGCGCCAACACCCCGGTCATCACGGTGGGAGAGGACTGCTGTACCGCCGTAGGCAGCTGGATCTCTCCAGGCGTGTTTACCCTGCAGGAGAACGGCGCGCCCAATGGCTTGCGCTCCTATTGGGCCTGGCAGAAGGTCTGCGGCATATTTGTTCGGGAGGAGGCGGGGTGGAGACTCCGGCATCTGCAGGTGACCCCGCTTTTTACCACGACCTTTGAGAAGAACTGGGCGGAGACGCAGATGCTTCCGTGGGACGGCATTCCGGCGGAGTTCACGCCGGACAGTCCTCCGGAGGAAGTGCCGCCTGCGCCGGATCCGGCGGGGATCCCGCTTGCACCCCGGCAGATCGCCCCCTGGGACCGATCGGACGAGGCTCGGATCACGCGCTTGGAGCTGGCCGCGGAGGCGCAGCGTTTAATGGGCATCTACGCGGAGTATCTGTCATCCGGAAGATTTGACGAGATCCCCGGATTGTTCGCCATGGAGACCCCCACGGTCCGGGCAGAGCTTCTCTCAGGGGTATATGCCGGGCCGGAGGAGATCCGAAATGCCTATGCCGCATTGCTTCCAGCCGGGGAAACGATCCTGGAAGGAGCGCAGTCGCTGGAGACGCCGGTGATCAGAGCCGCGGGAGACTGTCAGACTGCCAAAGGCGTCTGGGTCAGTCCCGGCTACCGGACCATCCGGCGCGGAGACGGGACGACGGAAGGGATTTTCGCATGGCGGAAGTATGCCGCGGATTTTATCGTGACCGGAGCAGGCCTTCGGATCTGGCATCTGCATGAGTACGGCCTGTTTGATTCTGTCTGGGGCAGCGGGGAGATCCGGACGGCAGGCGCGCTGGACGGGACGCTGACTCTCCCGGCCGGAGGACCGCCGACCACACCGTTTTCCCTGTCTGAGGATTCTGTGTATCCCTATGAACCGGCGGTGCCGTGGGAATACGGGGTATATGACCCGGATTACGGTTACTGAAACATGGATTGAAAAGGAAACAGGCACAGCGCTGGGCTGTGCCTGTTTCTGCCGCTTTTCGGGGCGGGGGAATTGAACTTGCGCCGGGACGGTGCTATAATCGGCATATTGATTGTAAGAGAAAAAGGAGGCGCGGATATGGTTCTGTTTGTGAATGCCTGCGTTCGGGGAGACTCCAGAACGAAGCGGCTGGCGGACTGCCTGCTCAGCGAGATCGGCCGGCCCGTCGTGGAGCTGCGTCTGGAGGAGCAGCGGTTCCCTGCGGTGAATGAGGAGTTCCTGCGGGAGCGGGACCGGCTGTGCGCGGAAGGGATGTTTGAAGCGCCGGTGTTTGAGATGGCCCGGCAGTTTGCTCTTGCGGACGAGATCGTGATCGCCGCCCCCTATTGGGATCTGTCCTTTCCGGCCGCTCTGAAACAGTATCTGGAGCAGATCAACGTGGTGGGCGTCACCTTCCGGTACACGCCGGAGGGGATCCCGGAGGGACTGTGCCGGGCGAAGAAGCTGTACTATGTCATGACGGCGGGCGGACTGTATTGCCCGGAGGAATACGGATACGGATATGTCAAGGCCCTGGCGCAGAGCTTTTACGGCATCCCGGAGACAGAGCTGATCCGGGCGGTGGGACTGGATCTGGATGGCGCGGACGCGGAGGAGATCCTGCGGCAGGCCATAGATGCGATGAGGTCAGGGGAGCAATGAAGATGGATCGTTTTAGAGGCGCCCGGCTGCTGTCCGGACTGATTGCCGCGTTGACCGTGTTGGGCACCGGGATCATGCTGACGAATCACGATACGGGGATCCTGACGGTATATGGTCTGAGCAATCTGAAATTCTTCACGGTGCAGTCCAATCTGCTGGTGGGGATCGTACATCTTCTTGCTCTGCTTCTGCCCGGCAGAAGGCTGTGGCTGGACCGGCTCAGCTATGTGGCCACGACGGCGGTCATGCTGACATTCACGGTAGTGGTGCTGTTTTTCGGGCCGTCCCTGGGGTATGGCGAGTTGTTCCGGGGGGCGAATCTGTTCTTCCATCTGATCATTCCGCTGCTGGCGGCGGCGCATCTGTGCGTCTTCCTGCGGAATCGTCCGATCTCCATGGGGGAAACAGCGGCTGCACTGATTCCGACGGTGCTGTACGGGACCTACTATACCGCCGTGCTGCTGGTGCGGGGCGTGCATTTTCCGGAGAAGGACTGGTACGGATTTGCCGCCGGCGGCGTGGTCGGGTCGGTGATCACCGCAGCGGTGATCCTGCTGGTCACCTTGGCGCTGGCTCTCCTGCTCCGGCTCTTGTCCGGCGGGACGGCCAGACGCCGAACCCTGGAAAAGGCGGGGGAAGGGAAACACTGAATTCGGCGACTTAATTTCGTATTCATAATTATATTACAAAATACCGTAAACAATTAGATGTTGTTTACGGTATATTTTTGTGCTATAATAGGGCCGATTAGAATCCGACCGCAAAGAGCGCGGCCCAGACCACAGAAAAGGAGTACCCACTATGTTCAAGATTATAACAGACAACGGCGCGGACCTCTCCAGAACGTTTCTGGAGGAAAATGATGTCGGATGCATGTATCTGTCCACGATCCTGGAGGGCAAGGTGATCGCCGGCGCGGAGAAGGAACTGTCCGCCCGGGATTTCTACGAGATGCTGAAAAACGGCGCCAAACCGACCACCTCTCAGATCAATCCGGAGGAGGCATACGCCTATTTTGAGCGGCACATCGGGGAGGCAGACGAGTTCCTCTATGTGGGGCTGTCCTCCGGCCTGTCCGGTACCGTCGGCAGCGTAAGGACTGCCGCGGAGGAGATCATGGAAAAATACCCGGAGAAGAAGATCGAAGTGGTGGACAGCCTGACCGGCTCTCCCGGCGAGGCGCTGCTGGTCTACTATGCGGTCACCCTCCGGGCGGAGGGAAAGAGTCTGGAGGAGACGGCGGAATGGCTCCGGGAAAACGCCGGGCACGTACTGCTGGCGATCACGGTGGACAACCTGTTCGACCTCTGGCGGGGCGGCCGGGTCAGCCGGTCCAGTGCGGTTCTGGGATCGCTGATCTCTATCAAGCCCTTCCTGATCGTGGACGATCAGGGAAAACTCCAGGTGACCAAAAAGATCCGCGGCCGGAAGAAGTCTCTCTGCTATCTGGCGGACTACATGGAGCAGCACATGGGCAGCTACCGGGATCAGAACCGGCAGATGGTGATGATCCACCACGGAAACGTGCCGGAGGATGCAGCCTTTACGGAGGAACTGCTCCGGAGCCGGTTCGGATTTGAAAACATCATGATCGGCAACGTGGGTCCCATGATCGGCACCCATACCGGGCCGAGCCTTGTGGTGATCGCGTTCCTGGGAGAGCAGAGGATTGGGTGATCCCGGAGTCTCGGAGAAACGGAAAAGGGAGGGCTGACGCCCTCCCTTTTTGTGTCTTACGGGTATTATTCCATGAGGATCCGGCCCTCCAGAGCGCGGGTCAGCGTCACCTCGTCGGCGTATTCCAGCTGGCCGCCCACGGGGATGCCGTAGGCCAGGCGGGTGACTTTCACGCCGAAAGGCCGCAGAAGACGGCTCAGATACATGGCCGTGGCTTCGCCCTCGGTGTCCGGATTGGTGGCCATGATGACCTCCCGGATGTCCTCATCCGCGACCCGCTGCAGCAGTTCCCGGATCTTCAGATCCTCCGGCCCCACGTTGCCCAAGGGACTGATGACGCCGTGGAGGACGTGGTACTTGCCCCGGTACTCCCGGGCCTTTTCCATGGCAATCACGTCCTTGGGGTCCGCCACGACGCAGATGACTCCGCCGTCGCGGGTCTCGTCGGCGCAGATAGGACAGGTCTCCTGATCCGTGAGATTCTGGCAGACGGGACAGGTGTGGACCGTTTTCCGGGCTTCAAGGATAGCGGAGGCGAAGGCCTCCGCGTCTTCGTCGCTCATACCCAGCACGAAGAAAGCCAGCCGGCGGGCCGTCTTGTTGCCGATGCCGGGAAGCCTGGCGAACTGTTCACCAAGCCGTTCCAAACTAACCGGATAGGCCTTCATCTTACAGAAGCCCGCCCAGGCCGCCCAGGTTCATGCCGCCGGTAAAGCGGTTCATGGACGCGGCCACATCCTCTTCGCACTTCCGCAGGGCTTCGTTCACCGCGGCCACCACCAGATCCTGGAGCATCTCCACGTCCTCCGGATCCACGGCCTCCGGGTCGATCTCAATGGCCTTGACCTGCTTCTTGCCGGAGACCACCGCCTTGACCACGCCGCCGCCCACGGTGGCTTCGTATTCCTTCTCCTCCAGCTCCTGCTGCATCTGCATCATCTGCTGCTGCATTTGCTGGGCCTGCTTCATCATGTT
The DNA here is from genome assembly GCA_017469795.1 of Oscillospiraceae bacterium. GTDB lineage: Bacteria > Bacillota > Clostridia > Oscillospirales > Oscillospiraceae > HGM13006. The sequence goes on along the minus strand of JAFUFT010000049.1, from coordinate 21,985 downwards.
CTTCATGTTGGCACCGCCCATGGGGCTTCCGCCGCGATATCCCTTTGCCATGATTGTATCCTCCTGTATGAATATGTTTCCGTTATTTAAAAGTGATGTTGTCCAGTCCGCCGAACTGCTCCTTGAGCTGGCGCAGATTGTCCGTTCCGCTGCCGAAGACACCGGGCTCCTCCAGGATCACCCGGATGGGACGGCCCATGACTACGGAGCCCTTTTCCCGCAGGGTCTCCATGACCTCCGGCTTGTTTACAAGGGCCCGCATGGTATCGTTTGCGGGCGTCAGGTGCAGATCAGTCCCGCGGAACTTGCCGGTGACCTGATCCAGAAACGGACGAACCATGGGTTCCAGCTCCGGTTTGGCTTTTTCCACAATGGAAAGCCATGCGTCGTCGGAGACGGGAACCGGATCCGGAGCAGGCTCCTCCGCCGGGGACGGCGGCTCCGATACCGGAACAGATTCCGGCGCAGATGCTGCCGGCGCGGACGCAATGGTGAAATGGCCGCTCTGCAGCTGCTGCTCCAGCAGAACCAGTTTGTCGGAAAGCTCACCCTCCACCCGGGCGATCCGGGCGGACAGGTCCCTGGCGTCCAGACTCAGTTCCGGCTGGCACAGATGGATCAGGCAAAGCTCCCCGTCCACCCGCTGATTGACGCTGGTCTTGAAGCTGGCCGTGGTCTCCTGCAGGATGTCCACCATGCGGATCAGTTCCTCTGTTGTGAACCGGGGAGAGAGGGCTGTGGCCTCTTTTCCGGTGCAGACGCTGGAGATCATGCCAATGCCGCTCTTCGGGGCGGTCTTGAGGATCAGCAGATCCCGGGCCAGGGTGGACAGTTCGCCCAGCAGCGCGGCGGCGTCCTTTCCGGCGCTGTACAGCTCGGAAAAGAGCTGCAGCGCCCGGCCCGAATTCCGGTCGGCGATGGCGGTCATCAGCTCCAGCGTCTGCTGCTGGCCGGCCAGACCAAGCGTCTGGTAGATGTGATCCACGGTCAGCGTTCCCACCGCGGCGCTGGCGCACTGATCCAGAAGGCTCAGGCCGTCCCGGAAAGCGCCGTCTGCCAGCCGCCCCAGCAGCTCTGCCGCATCGGGTTCCAGATCGATGCCCTCCTGATAGGCCACATACCGGATCCGCCCGGTGATGTCCTCCGCTGTAGGCCGCCGGAAGGCGTAGCGCTGACAGCGGGAGAGAATGGTGGCCGGGACCTTGTTGAGCTCTGTGGTGGCCAGAATGAACATCAGGTGCTCCGGCGGCTCCTCGATGGTTTTGAGCAGGGCATTAAAGGCCGACATGGAAAGCATGTGGACCTCGTCGATGATATAGACCCGCTTCTTGACTTCCACGGGGGGATAGACCGCCTCGTCCCGGATGGAACGGACGTTGTCCACGCCGTTGTTGGAGGCGGCGTCGATCTCTTGCACGTCCATGACGGCGCCGCTGTCGATGCCCCGGCATGAGGCGCAGCAGTTGCAGGGGTTGCCATCGATGGGGTTTTCACAGTTGACCGCTTTGGCCAGGATCTTGGCGCAGGTGGTCTTGCCGGTGCCCCGGGAGCCGGTGAAGAGGTAGGCGTGGCTGAGCTTGCCGATGATGATCTGGTTCCGGAGGGTCTGGGTGACAGAGGTCTGGCCTGCGACGTCGTCGAAGGTCTGGGGCCGGTATTTGCGATAGAGTGCCTGATACATGATCCAAACCTCCTGTTCCGGGGTGCGGCCCGGAGAAATGAAATTCGGCCCGGGACAAGACCGCACACCCGCCTTCGAAAACGAAGATATGCTCGGAACCCATACAGCCAGCTCGGAAGCGGCGAGCCCACGGCACACGAAATGATCCACTTAATGCTGCTCGGTTCCCCGCCTGACATGGTTCATGGGATTCCGTTGCGCGGGACCGATTCCTCATCGCCGCTTATATGGGGCAGACAACACAGTTCGCTCCTCGGGACGGGAATTCATCCCTGCTGTAGCGGATTGCAGGTTACAAGGCACCGCTGACTCCCCGACTAGTGCGGCCTTGTCCCGGGCCGAATCCGGAACAAAGCGCAATCAGTATACTATATTTTATTATATTTTTCAAGGGGGAATTGTGAGGGCATGGCCGGTCTGCTGCCGGGAAGGAAACAATTTACTTTGGATTCTGAATATGGTATACTGAAATGGCGGCGGAGATGCGGGTAAGCGCTCCGCCGGGAGATGGATCGATCGGAGTTTGTCTACTGTATTCTCCCGTTTTTTAGACGTACCCCCGAGCGTGGGAACGAAACGGGATTGGCCGCCGGAGGCTTCCCGGAAAGACCTCGACAAACTCCGATTTGTCTCTATTCACACCATCAGAAAGGAGTCCTCTCCATGGGAAAGGATCAAACCGCCCAGCGGGCGGAGTCGCTGGGAACAGAGCGGATCTTCAAGCTGATCCTGCAGTATGCGCTGCCCGCCATTGCCATGATGCTGATCAGCTCGCTATATAATATCGTCGACAAGGTGTTTGTGGGCAACTTCGTGGGACAGATCGGCATTACAGCCACCACCGTGGCCCATCCGGCCATGCGGTTTGTGGATGCCTTTGCTATGCTGGTGGGAGCCGGCGGCTCCACGCTGCTGGCCCTGCGGCTGGGAGAGGGAAAGAGCGAAGAGGCGGAGGACATCCTGAACAACAGCTTTCTTCTGATGCTCGTCCTGTGCGCCGGCCTGATCCTGCTGGGCTATCTGTTCCCGGTGCCGCTGCTGCGGGCCTTCGGCGCGGAGGACGGGGTAATGCCCTATGCGCTGACCTATCTCCGGATCGTGTTGTGCGGCTCCTTCTTCAATGCCACGGCCAACAGCTTCGGCCTGTTTGTCCGGGTGGACGGCAGTCCCAAGCGGATGATGCTCTGCTCCATTACCGGCTGCGTACTGAATATCATCCTGGATCCGCTGGCCATCTATGTGCTCAACTGGGGAATCGCAGGCGCCGCCGTTGCCACGGCCGCGTCCCAGATCGTATCGGGTCTGATGGTGATCCACTACTTCACGTTGAGCAAGCGGAGCACGATGAAGCTGCGGCTGAGCAAGCTGCGGCTCCACTGGGCCATCACGCGGAAATCCACGGAGCTTGGCTTCTCCTCGTTTCTGCAGCAGTTTACCGGAAGCCTGAGCCAGTCCATTCTGCTCTCCTGCCTGGCGATCTTCGCCACGGCCCAGACGGTCAGCGGCGCGGTGGCTCAGGCCTCTGTGGGCATTACGATCAGCATCGGTCTGTTTTTCCTCCTGCCCGCCATCGGGATCGCCTCCGCCATTCAGCCGATTATCGGCTATAACTATGGCGCGGGGAATTACCACCGGGTGGTGGACACCCTGAAAACCGCCACGGCCTTTGCCATTGCCATGCTCACCGTGGGATGGGTCCTGATCCTGATCTTTGCCGAGCCGCTCTGCCGGATCTTCGGCTCCGAGGGGGACGATCTGCGGCACGCCGCCTACACCATGCGGGTGTACAACCTGCTGCTGCCGCTGGTGCCCTTCTCCAACGTGGGGTCCGGGTTCTTCCAGTCCATCGGCCAGCCGAAAAAGGCGATCCTCATCAGCCTGAGCCGGCAGGTGCTCTGCCTGATTCCCATGGTGCTGATCCTGGGCTCGATTTTCGGTCAGAACGGCGTGCTGTATTCGCTGCCTGTGGCCGACGTAGTGTCTTCCTCCACGGCCCTTGGCCTGATGATCCACCAGTGCCGGCAGTTCCGTCAGGCGGAGACAGGGAAACTGTCCGCCTGACCCGAAAACATTTGGATGAAAGTGTTGCAAATGTACACATGTAAATTTTAAGAAAGTATTGCAGTTCTTTTTCTTTTGTGCTATAGTCGAAAGTACGAAGTCACACTGTTTTGCGTGATTCGTACATCTTTTAGGAAAAGAGGTTCAGCTATGAAAGGAAAGAAACTGCTTGCCCTGCTGCTCTGCCTGGCCATGGTCGCCGGCGTCCTGAGCGCCTGCGGAAGCACCGCTGCTCCTTCCACCGCACCTGAGGCCGCCGCATCCGGCGCCGAGGAAGCTGCTGCGCCCGCGGAAGAGGCCGCTGCTCCTGCGGAGGAAGCCGCTGCACCCGCAGAAGAGGCTGCTGCACCCGCGGAAGAGGCGGGATCCGCCGCTGAAGAGGCCCCTGCAGAGGAAGCTCCTGCCGAGGCGGGCGGCCTGATCTCCACAGATTACACCTATGATCTGCCCCTGTTCCCGGATGATCCCGACTTCACATTCTCCATGTGGGTCAGCTTCTCCGACAACGCCTCCAACTATATGCCCAACCAGTACGCGGACAACCGGGCATTCCAGAAGGCCTGCGAGATGACAGGCGTCAACGTGGACATGGTGTGTATCTCCACCAGCTCCAACTCCGAACAGTTCCAGCTGCGGGTGGCCTCCAACGACCTGCCCAACGTGATCACCAACGTAGCCCAGCTGTGGACCGGCTCCTATGACGCCGCCATTGACGACGAGGTGTTCATCGATCTGACCGATATGATCGAGAACTATATGCCCGCCTATAAGGAGTGCTACGATCAGCTTCCCGAGTCCGTGAAGCTGGATCTGCACACTGACGGAGGCAACATTCCCCGTCTGATCTCCATCAACAACTACCCCACCGGCGCCGGTGAGGGCATGTTCGTCCGGACCGACTACCTGGAAAAGGTAGGTCTGGATGTTCCCAAGACCTATGACCAGCTGGAAGAAGTGCTCTACGCCTTCAAGGACGAGCTGGGTCTGAGCGAGTCCCTGATGGCCGTGGCGGGCCTGGTCCACACCTCCAACGCGCTGGTTTCCGGCCTGGGCGTGTGGGGCGGCTTCTCCACCTTCCCCTTCAACTCCGATCCCTACTACTGCGTGGATAAGGAAGTAAAGTACGGCATCATTGAGGACGGCTACAAAGAGTACATGGAGATGTTCCACAAGTGGTATGCCGACGGCATCATCTCCCCTGACTTCATCTCCAAGAACCAGAACCCCATGGAGTTCGCTGGCACCATCGGCTCCGGCAACACCGGCGTGTTCTTCGGCGAGACCAACATGGTCCCCAGCTACTACTCTGTGGGCCAGTCCAACGACCCTGATTTTGAGATCACGCCTGTTCCGCCCATCACCAAGACTGAGGGCGAGGCCACCCATTTCGGCACCTCCAAGTCCCCCATCTCCGGCCGTCTTGCCGGTATCTCCGTGACCACCACCCCCGTGGATCTGGAGAAGCTGGGCACCTATCTGGACTTCTTCTTCACCGAGGAGGGCGCGCTGCTCTCCGCCATGGGCGTGGAAGAGACCGCCGATCAGGAAGGCTCCTATATCTGGGACGAGAACGGCGAGCTGGCTTATTCCGACACCTGGAACAACTCCGAGCTCAACGAGATGGAGAAGCCCACCTACTGGATCTACTCCGTGGTTCCCATGCTCTGCCCCAAGACGCCCACTACCTACTACTATGACGTGCAGTATGAGTGCGCCGACGTCTGGGATCTGAACGCCGACGACGCATGGAAGCTCCCCGATGTGAAACTGAACGCCGACGAGCAGTATGAGTGCGATGCCATCTATGCCGACATCCGCACTGTGGTGGAGGAGAACCTCACCAAGTTCGCCGTGGGCGATCGGGATATGGCCGAGTGGGACGACTTCATTGACCAGCTCTATGATCTGGGCATTGAGGACTGCATCGCGCTTTATCAGCAGGCGGTGGACCGCTACTACGCCAGATAAGATCTGAATACGCCGATCCCGGCAGGCGGAGCCTGCCGGGATCCTTTTATTGCTCCAGCGCCCGGCCCAGCAGCGTCAGCAGCGCCTGAAACTGCAGGCGGCACTGCCGGCTCAAAAGCAGCAGCGTCTCCCGGGTCTCCCCGGTGGAGCGGGCTGCCAGGGACTCCAGCCTTCCCATAGACAGCTCTTCCTCCCGGAGCAGACGCCGGATGCTTTCCACCGCCGGTTCCCTAGTCGTCCCGGCGGGGGAGGCGGGCGTGAGGGCGGGACGCCGGCCGTTCAGATAGAAGTAAAGCGCGGAGAGCGTGCGGATCTGGGCCTGATTGCGCCGCAGGACCTCCTGTGTGCTCTGCCGGAACTCTCCGCCGGTCCGGCTCCGCAGGGAAAGGTACTGCTGCCTGATCACCTGTTGCCGCTCCAGCGCCGAGAGCAGCTCCGGCCCGATGGGCGCCGGGGCGGGGGCTTTTTCCGCGGCGTTCCGGGAGGCGGCTGTGACCCGGTCCCAGACGGCGGATTCATGGACGGATTCCTGCAAATGGATCACCTCACTGCAGTGTATGCGGGGGATCGGAAATATTGCTTTTCCAGGGCGGGAGCGGTATAATATTTTTATCTGTATTCAGGAGGGACTGCCTGTGATCACCACAATACTGCTGGACGCGGACGACACGCTGCTGGATTTCCGGCGGGCAGAGTCCGAGGCCATTCGGGCGGCCCTGACATATCTGGGGGTGGAACCCACGCCGGCCATTGTGGCGCGCTACAGCGCCATCAACCAATCCCAGTGGGAACGGCTGGAGCGAAGGGAGATCACCCGGGCGCAGGTGCTTCAAAACCGGTTTGACATCCTGTTCGCGGAGCTGGGCGTGGAGCAGGACAGCAGCCGGACCCAGAAGGTCTACGAGGGCCTTTTGCGCCGGGGCGGGTTTCTTCTGCCGGGGGCGCTGGAGCTGCTGGAGACGCTGTATGGACGATACCGGCTGTATCTGGTGTCCAACGGGTCCGGCGAGATTCAGGACAGCCGGCTGGAGATCGCAGGGATCTGCCGGTATTTCGACGGGATCTTTATCTCCCAGCGCATGGGGGCGGACAAGCCCAGTCCGGCGTTTTTTGATCTCTGCTTTTCCGCCATTCCGGATTTCCGCCGGGAGGAGACGATCATCCTGGGAGACAGCCTGATATCGGATATTCTGGGCGGGAAAAACGCCGGGATCCGGACCTGCTGGTTTAACGGCCGGGGAAAACCGGCACGGGCGGATATCATACCGGACCATACGATTGAGGTGCTGGAGGAGTTTCCGGCGCTGCTGAAGAGATTATAAGAGTAGGAGTGCTGTATTTGATCTATCTGGACAACGCCGCCACCACAAAACCCTGCCGGGAGGCTGTGGCGGCTATGACGCAGGCGCTGACGGAAAACTGGGGCAATCCCTCCGCAGTCCACGGACTGGGCCTTCGGGCAGAGCAGGCGGTAAAGGCTGCCAGAGGGCAGGTGGCCGAGGCGCTGGGCTGTGAGCCGGAACGGGTGTTTTTCACCTCCGGCGGCACGGAGGGGGACAATTTTGCCGTATCCTCCGTGGCCCGGCGCTACGGCAAGCGCGGCCGCCACATCATCACCACCGCCGTGGAGCATCACGGCGTTCTGAACCCGGTACGGGCGCTGGAGGAGCAGGGATTTGAGGTGACGTATCTGAAGCCCATGCCCGATGGGTCGATCTCAAAAAAGGATGTGCTCGCCGCCCTTCGGCCGGACACCATTCTGGTATCGGTGATGATGGTCAACAACGAGACCGGCGCGGTCAACGACATCGCGGGTATGGCGAAGCTCGTCCATCAGAGGTCCTCGGCGGTGTTTCACACGGACGCGGTGCAGGGCTTCCTGAAGGTGCCCTTCCGAGCCTCCTCTCTGGGGGCGGATCTGATCACCGTCAGCGGCCACAAGATCGGTGGTCCAAAAGGCGTCGGGGCAGTGTACGTGTCGGGCAGTGTCCATCTGCCGCCGCTTCTCTATGGAGGCGGACAGGAGAAAAACATGCGGTCCGGAACGGAAAATGTGCCCGGGATCGTGGGATTCGGCGCGGCCTGCGGGGCGTGCAGGAAGGACTGGCGGGAAAAGATCCGCCAAATGGAGGCACTGAAGAACAGCTGCCTTGCCGGACTTGCGGAGATCCCGGGGGTGGAGGTGATCGGAGCCCACGCCGCCCCGCACATTATCTCCCTGGCGGTGCCCGGCGTCCGGAGTCAGGGCCTGATCGGCGCGCTGGAGCAGCGGGAGATCTATGTGTCCGCCGGGTCCGCCTGCTCCCGGGGCCACCGGAGCCACGTGATGGAGGCCATGGAGGTTCCCGGGCCGGTCATCGACGGCGCCATCCGGGTGAGCCTTGGCTTCGAGACAGGTCCGCAGGATGTGGACGGATTCCTGTCCGGGCTGCGGGAAGCGATCCGGGAGCTGCAGTGAATATATTCATTACATTATGAATATTAATGAATATATGTGCATATTACCGAAATAAAAACGTATAAACAACGACTTTTATGCATATTGGCCCTTGAAAATACAGAAAAACAGCGGTACAATATCTCCACAATGAAAATCTGCGCGTTCCGGCGCGATACAGGAGGCAGTTATTATGGCGAAGAAAGAGATCAAAAAAGTGGTATTGGCCTATTCCGGCGGCCTGGATACCTCCATCATCATTCCGTGGCTGAAGGAGAACTATAACGATCCGGAGATCATCGCCGTGTCCGGCGACGTGGGTCAGGGAACGGAGCTGGACGGCCTGGAGGAAAAGGCCATCAAGACCGGCGCCTCCAAGCTGTATGTGGAGGACCTGACCGACGAGATGGTGGACGACGTGATCATCCCCTCCATGATGATGGGGGCGAAATATGAAGACTATCTGCTGGGCACCGCTTTCGCCCGGCCCATCATTGCCAAGCGTCTGGTGGAGATCGCCAAGGCGGAGGGCGCGGACGCCATCGCCCACGGCTGCACCGGAAAGGGCAACGATCAGGTCCGCTTTGAGCTGGCCATCAAGCGCTTTGCCCCGGAGATGACCATCATCGCCCCCTGGCGGGAGTGGGACATCAAGGGCCGGGATGAGGAGATCGACTACGCCGAGGCCCACAACGTGCCTCTGAAGATCTCCCGGGAGACCAACTACTCTAAGGACAAAAACCTGTGGCACCTGAGCCACGAGGGTCTCGATCTGGAAGATCCCACCAACGAGCCCCAGTACGACAAGCCCGGGTTCCTGGAGATGAGCGTGTCTCCGGCCATGGCCCCCGACGCGCCCACCTATGTGACCATCGACTTCGAAAAGGGCTGGCCCGTGGCCGTGGACGGAGAGAAGATGAAGGCCAGCGACGTGATCCGGAAGCTGAACGCTCTGGGCGGCGCCAACGGCATCGGCCTCCTGGACATCGTGGAGAACCGGCTGGTGGGCATGAAGGACCGGGGCCTCTATGAGACCCCCGGCGGCACCATCCTCTACCGGGCCCACGAGGTGCTGGAGATGATCACCCTGGACAAGGATACCAAGCACATGAAGACCAAGCTGGCGGTGGACTTTGCCGACCTCGTCTATAACGGCAAGTGGTTCACCCCCCTGCGGGAGGCTCTCCAGGCTTTTGCGGTGGACACCCAGAAGTATGTCACCGGTACGGTGAAGCTGAGGCTCTACAAGGGCAATATCATCACCTCCTCCGTTTCCTCTCCCTGCACCCTGTACTCCGAGGAGCTGGTGACCTTCAACGAGAGCGACTACGACCAGAAGGACTCCCAGGGCTTCATTAACCTCTGGGGCCTGCCGGACAAGGTCCAGGCCCTCCGGGAGCAGGGGAAAATCTGATCCGATCACGCAGCAGGGCGAAAGCCCTGCTGCAAAAATCATCCATGACAAAAGGGGACATAGGCTATGAAACTTTGGGCGGGACGGTTCCAGAAGGAGACCGATACGCTGGTAAACGACTTCAACTCCTCCATTTCCTTTGACGTGCGGATGTACCGGCAGGACATCCAGGGCTCCATCGCCCACGCCACCATGCTGGGCGAGCAGGGCGTGATCACCCGGGAGGAGTCTCTGGATATCATCCAGGGACTTCAGGCGATCCTGCAGGACATCGAGGACGACAAGGTGGAGTTCTCCCTGGAGAATGAGGACATCCACATGAACGTGGAGGCCATGCTGACAGAGCGCATCGGCCCCGACGGCAAACGGCTCCACACGGGCCGGAGCCGGAACGATCAGGTGGCGGTGGATTTCCGGCTCTATGTCAAGCAGGAGATCCCGAAGATCCTGGGCATGCTGCTGGACTTTGAGCGGGTGCTCATCGACAAGGCAAAGGAAAACACCAAAACCGTCATGCCCGGCTACACCCACCTGCAGCGGGCCCAGCCCACCACCTTCGCCCACTACATGATGGCCTACGCCAACATGCTCCGCCGGGACATCACCCGGCTGGAGGACTGCCTGGAGCGGATGGACGAGAGCCCCCTGGGCTCCGGCGCCCTGGCCACCTCCTCCTATCCCATCGACCGGTGGCGCACGGCGCAGCTGCTGGGATTCAAAAAGCCCACGGAGAACTCCATGGACTCCGTGTCTGACCGGGACTTCGCGCTGGAATTCCTGTCGGCCTGCTCGATCCTGATGATGCACCTGAGCCGGTTCTCTGAGGAGATCATCCTCTGGTGCTCCTGGGAGTTCAAGTTCGTGGAGATGGACGACGCCTACTCCACCGGCTCCTCCATCATGCCCCAGAAGAAGAACCCCGACGTGGCGGAGCTGGTCCGGGGCAAGACCGGACGGGTCTACGGGTCCCTGATCACGCTTCTGACGGTGATGAAGGGCCTGCCCCTGGCCTACAACAAGGACATGCAGGAGGACAAGGAACCGGTGTTCGACGCCATTGACACCGTGGAGCTCTGCATCCCCGTGTTTGCCGCCATGATTAAGACCATGACGGTTCTGCCGAAGAATATGGCGAAGGCGGCCTCCGGCGGCTTCATCAACGCCACGGACTGCGCCGACTATCTGACCAGAAAGGGCATGCCCTTCCGGGAGGCCTATATGATCGTGGGCCGGCTGGTGAACAACTGCATCAAGTCCGGAGATACGCTCGACACCCTGACCCTCCGGGATTTCCAGGCGGTTTCGAGCCTGTTCCAGAACGACATCTACGACGCGCTGGCGCTCCAGACCTGCGTCAACGGCCGGAAGGTTTACGGCGGCCCCGCAGAGGAGGAGGTCCTCCGGCAGATCGGCTATATCGAAAATTTCGTACAGGAGCATGACGCCATGCTCCAAGAGGGCTGAGCCATGACGAAGATCTTTATCGACGGCCGGGCAGGCACCACGGGTCTGCAGATCGAGAGCCGTATGGCCCTGCGGCAGGAGACAGAGCTGATCGTTCTGCCGGAGGAGCTGAAAAAAGATCCCTCCGCCCGGAAGGATGCCATCAACGCCGCGGACTTTGTGTTTCTGTGTCTGCCGGACGCGGCGGCCCGGGAGGCGGCGGCCATGGTGGAAAACAGCCATACCCGGGTCATTGACGCCTCCACTGCCCACCGGACAGATCCTGCCTGGGCCTATGGCTTCCCGGAGCTGTCGGAGGAACACCGAAAAGCCATTGAAACGGCGCAGTTTGTGGCCAATCCCGGCTGTCACGCCACGGGATTCATCTCCCTGGTGTACCCGCTGGTGAAGGTGGGCATCCTGCCCCCGGATTATCCCCTCTCGGTCCACTCCCTCACCGGCTATACCGGCGGCGGAAAGAAGATGATCGAGCAGTATGAGGCCCCGGAGCGGGATGCGGAATATGTCTCCCCCCGGCACTACGGCCTGACCCTCAGTCACAAGCACATCCCGGAGATGATGAAGGTCTGCGGCCTGACGAGAAAGCCCATCTTCTGTCCCATCGTCTGTGACTTCCCCCAGGGAATGCTTGTGACGGTGCCGCTGCATTTGGACCTGCTGCCCGGCAGCGTGACGCTGGAATCTCTGCGGCAGGCCTATCGGGACTTTTACGCCGGACAGAGGAACATCCGGGTGATGGACACGCCCGACAGCGGCTTCCTGGGCAGCAACAACGTGGTGGGGACCAATGATCTGCAGATCTTTGTCTCCGGCAACGAGACCCAGGCCATCGTTTCATCCCGGTTCGACAATCTGGGAAAAGGCGCCTCCGGCGCGGCGGTGCAGAACCTGAACATTATGATGGGTGTGGACGAAAATTACGGACTGTGATACAATCGCTCTGAAAGAGAGTGAGTTAGATGGCTGAGAAAAAGCGCAAGGATTATCTGGACATCGCCAAGGGCATCGCCATGATCTGGATCATCGCGGTCCACGCCGACGGCGCGCCCTATACGGGGACGGTGGGCTATGTGCTGCTGATCCCGCTGTTTTTCCTGACGGCCGGGTTCCTGTGGAAGGATAAGGACGAGCCCTACCTCGCGCAGCTGAAAAAACGGATGAAGCCGCTTCTGCGGCCCTACTTCGGCTACAACGCGGCGCTGATGGTGCTGTATATCATCGATCTGCTGCCCGGCTTTATCCCCCGGACCAGAGCGACCTGCCTGGACTTGCTGCGGCATATCTTTGGGGTTCTGTATTCCGAAGGACAGATCTTCATGAATGACCAGAGCGGGACGCTGCTGAACTACTTTACCCAGTTCAATTATCCCCTGTGGTTCCTGACGGCTATGGTCACCGCCTCGGCGGCGTTCCTGCTGCTTCTGCTGATCCGGCGTCGGTTTGGATGCCCCCTGAAGGTCATGATCGTGCCCTGTATTCTGGTCACCATCGCGCTCAATACGCTGCCCATCCGGCTGCCCTGGAATCTAAGCAACTGCTTTCTGGCGGCGGCACTGATGGCGGCGGGCTGGGGGATCCGGCAAGCGGACCTGTTGGAGCGGCAGTGGAAGCACAGGTGGCTGGAGCCCCTTGTGTATCTGGCGGCGGCCGGCGCGGTGCTGGCCATCGGCATCTGGAACGAGGCCATGACCACCTCCATGCTTATGAGCGCCTACGGGCCCCACGGTTATTGGGGACCGCTGATCTACTTTGTGGGCGGCGTGATGGGACCCTGTGTGCTGCTGCGGCTGTGCCGCTTCCTGGAGGGAACCCGGATCTCCGGGGTGTTTATGGAGCTGGGACGGAGCACGATCCCCATTCTGGCCCTGCACCGAACGATCATCACCTATTACAACCGGCTCTGGGATCTTCTGCTGGGCGCCCGGCCAGCCTTCGGAACGGCCCGGTATTTCCTGTTCTCCATGCCGCGGCTGTTTCTGGCTGCGGCGGGCAGCATGGGACTGATTTTCCTGGGCAGGTATATCAAAAAGCAATACGCGAATCGACATACGGGAGGAACCTGATATGAAACTGATTTCCGGCGGCGTGACGGCCGCCAAGGGTTTTCGGGCCTCCGGCGTCCATGCCGGGGTCAAGGCGGGCAGCAGCCCGGACAAAAACGATCTGGCCATGATCCTCTGTGATACGGAGGCGGCCGCTGCCGGCGTCTACACCATGAACCGGGTAAAGGCGGCCCCCATCTATGTGACCATGGAGCATCTGGAGAACGGCGTCGCCCGCGGAATCATCGCCAACTCCGGCAACGCCAACGCCTGCGCGCCCATGGGCCACGAAAACGCAGTGAAGATGTGCGAGGCTGCCGCATCGGCCACAGGCCTCCGGCCGGAGGACTTCATCGTGGCCTCTACCGGCGTCATCGGCGTTCCGCTGAATGTGGCCGCCATCGAGGCGGCGTGTCCCACGCTCTCGTCGCTTCTGAGCCGGGACGGCTCCATGGAGGCTGCCCACGCCATTATGACCACGGATACGGTGCCCAAAGAGATCGCGGTCTCCTTCGAGATCGGCGGCAAGGAGGTGCGGCTGGGCGGCATCGCCAAGGGCTCCGGCATGATCCACCCCAATATGGGGACGATGCTCTGCTTCCTGACCACGGACTGCGCCATCACGCCGGACGTGCTGCAGAGCGCCCTCTACGACATCACGAAGATCACCTTTAACCGGGTCAGCGTGGACGGCGACACCTCCACCAATGATTCCTGCGTGATTCTGGCCTCCGCCCAGGCGGGAAATCCCGTGATCGACTGGAAGAGCGAGGACTACGAGGTGTTTGCGGAGGCCCTCCGGTATGTCTGCACGGAGCTGGCCAAGAAGATCGCCGGAGACGGCGAAGGCGCAACCAAGCTGGTGACCTGTACGGTGTCCGGTTCCCGCAGCGACGAGGCGGCGGAGAAGCTGGCGATGGAGGTCATTAAATCCTCCCTGGTGAAGGCGGCCATGTTCGGCGCCGACGCCAACTGGGGCCGGGTCCTGTGCGCCATGGGCTATTCCAAGGCGCCCTTCCGCCCTGAGTACGTGGACGTGTCCTTTGCCTCCGCCGCCGGGGAGATCCAGGTCTGCCGGGCGGGAGAAGGGCTGGCCTTCGACGAAGAACTGGCCAAGAAGATCCTGACCCAGAGCGAGGTGGAGATCCGCGTCAACGTCAATGAGGGCGAGCACTCCGTCACGGCCTGGGGCTGTGACCTGACCTATGACTATGTGAAGATCAACGGGGATTACCGTACCTGAGAAGGAAGAGACGTTATGAGCCTTAGTATCATGGAGCGCGCCAGAGTCCTCAACGAGGCGCTCCCCTATATCCAGGAATTCAGCGGCAAGATCGTGGTGGTCAAATACGGCGGCAACGCCATGATCAGCGAGAACCTGCGCCGGGCGGTGCTGTCCGACATCGTGTTGCTCCATCAGATGGGCATCCGGGTGGTGGTGGTCCACGGCGGCGGGCCGGAGATCAATGACATGCTGAAAAAGATCGGTAAGGAAGGCCGGTTTGTCAACGGCCTGCGCTATACCGACCCGGAGACCATGGAGATCGTCCAGCAGGTACTCTGCGGCAAGGTCAGCAAGGATCTGGTGTCGCTGATCCACGACTACGGCGGCAGGGCCATGGGCCTGTGCGGCATGGATGGACGGATCATCGAGGCGGTGAAGAAGTCCGGCGACGGATTCGACTACGGCCTGGTGGGCGAGATCACCGCCATCCACGACGGGCCGGTCCGGGACGTGCTGGAGGCGGGGTACATCCCTGTGATCTCTACGGTGGCCGCCGGCGCCGACGGAGAAAAGTGCTACAATATCAACGCCGATACGGCCGCGGCCCGGATCGCCGCGGAGATGGGCGCGGAAAAGCTCATTATCCTGACAGACGTACTGGGGCTGATGCGGGACGTGAATGATCCGAACAGCCTGATTTCCAAGTGCCGGGTATCCGAGGTTCCGGTGCTGGTGAAGGAGGGCGTCATCAAAGGCGGCATGATCCCGAAGATCCAGTGCTGCGTGGACGCGGTGCGCCGGGGCGTCAACCGGGCCCATATCCTGGACGGACGCATCGAGCACTCCGTCCTCATCGAACTGCTGACTGACGCAGGCGTCGGTACCATGATCTATTGATCGCGCGCCGGAAAGGAAGATTTCTATGACCAGCAATGAATTATTCGCTCTGGACAGCCAGGCTGTCATGCAGACCTACGGCCGGTTTCCTCTCGCCATCGACCATGGAACCGGCGCGACGCTATACTCTCCGGAAGGAAAGGCCTATGTGGATTTTGCCTCCGGCATCGGCGTGAACTGCCTGGGCTACGGCAACGAGAAGTGGCTGGAGGCCGTCTGCGGACAGGCGGCAAAGCTCCAGCACGCCTCCAACCTCTTTTATACGGAGCCCTACATCCGCCTGGCGGAGCAGCTCACCGCCCGCACCGGCATGAAGCGGGCCTTCTTCGCCAACGGCGGCGGCGAGGCCAACGAGGGCATGATCAAGCTCTGCCGGAAGTATTCCTTTGACAAATACGGGACGGGCCGCAGCACGATCATCACCCTCCGGGATTCCTTCCACGGCCGCACGGTCACTACACTGGCCGCCACGGGACAGGACGTGTTCCATCAGTACTTCTTCCCCTTTACCGAAGGATTCCGGTACGCGGTGGCCAATGATATCGAGTCTGTCCGGGCCATGGACGACGGCACGGTCTGCGCGGTGATGATGGAGCTGATCCAGGGAGAAGGCGGCGTTCTGCCCCTTTCCTATGAGTTCGTGCAGCAGGTGAAGGCTCTGTGTGAGGAAAAGGACTGGCTTCTGGCGGTGGACGAGGTGCAGACCGGCGTAGGACGTTCCGGCAGCCTGTTCTGCTTCCAGCAGTATGATATCCTGCCGGACGTGATGAGCTTTGCCAAGGGAATCGGCGGCGGCCTGCCGCTGGCGGGCATCCTGGGCGGGGAGAAGACCGCGGAGGTCCTGACTCCGGGCACCCACGCCACCACCTTCGGCGGAAACCCCGTGTGCTGTGCCGGGGCCCTGAGCGTGCTGGAACAGCTGGATGACGATATGCTCGCCGAAGTGAAGGAAATGGGCGAGTATCTGCGGAATCTGCTTCTGGAGCTGCCCGGGGTGGTGGAGGTCCGCGGTATGGGACTGATGCTCGGCGCCGGACTTCGGGAAGGCTGCAATGCCGGCGCGCTGGTCAAGGCCATGGTGGAATCCGGCGTCCTGTGCCTGACGGCGGGCCACAATACCATTCGTCTGCTGCCGCCGCTGACCATCTCCCGGGAGGAGATCGATCAGGGCGTTGCGGTGATGCGCCAGGTGATGGAGGCGGCTCTGTGAAAAAAGATCTGCTGAAGCTGACGGAACTGAGCCGGGAAGAGATCTTTACGATCCTGGATCTGGCGGATCAGCTGAAATACGACGTGAAGAACGGCATTCCCCACCGGCAGCTGGAGGGCAAGGTGCTGGCCATGGTGTTCGCCAAGAACTCCACCCGGACCCGGGCCTCCTTTGAGACCGGGATGTTCCAGCTGGGCGGCCACGCCATCTACCTCACCGCTGCGGATACCCAGGCTGGCCGGGGAGAGCCGGTCAAGGACACCGCCCGGGCTCTGAGCCGTTACTGTGACGGGATCATGGTCCGGACCTTCGACCAGCGGGAGCTGGAAGAGCTGGCGCGCTATGCCACCGTACCGGTGATCAACGGCATGACCGACTCTGCCCACCCCTGCCAGGCCCTCAGCGCGCTGATGACGATCCGGGAGGAAAAGGCGCTGCTGGACGGTCTGAAGCTGTGCTATGTGGGAGACGGGAACAATGTCTGCTCCAGTCTTATCGTGGGATGCCTGAAGGTGGGCATGGAGGTCTCCGTGGCCTGCCCGGAGGGCTATGAACCGCCGGAGGAGGTTCTCCGGTTCGCAGAGTGTTTCGGCGCGGGATTCCAGCTGTGCCGGGACCCGAAAGAGGCGGTCCGGGACGCGGACGTGGTATACACAGACGTCTGGACCTCCATGGGACAGGAAGACCAGGCCGCCCGGCGGCAACAGGTCTTCGGCGGCGTCTACCAGGTCAGCGAAGAACTGCTCTCTGGCGCAAAGGAAAACGCCATGGTTCTGCACTGTCTGCCGGCGCACCGGGGGCAGGAGATCACTGATGCGGTGATGGAGGCCCACGCGAAGGAGATCTTCGAGGAGGCGGAGAATCGGCTTCATGCACAAAAAGCCGTGCTGTGCCTGCTTATGGGTGCGTGAGGTTGCATAAAAAAGTGAATATTCGCGAGAATATTTGAATATTTCTTGATTTTATTCATTTACAGTGGTAACATTGTGAATGTAAATACAAAGACTCATTTGGAGGAATGATTACGATGAAAAAGTATCTTGCGATTCTGCTGGCTCTGGCCCTGTGCCTGAGCATGGCCGCCTGCGGCAGCAGCGCCGCTTCTTCCGCGGCCCCCGCTTCTGAGGCCGCCGCATCCGAGGCTGCGCCTGCTGAGGCCGCCGCTTCGGAAGCCGCCCCTGCGGACGGCGCCCTGACGACCGTTAACGCCGGCAAGCTGACGATCTCCACCAGCCCTGACTTCCCGCCCTTTGAGTTCACCGACGACAGCGGCGCGGTGGTGGGCATCGAGCCGGAGATTATGGAGCTGATCTGCCAGAAGATCGGTCTGGAGCTGGACATTCAGGCCATGGACTTTGACGGCGCCCTTCTGGCTGCCGAACAGGGCAAGGTGGACGCCGTGGTTTCCGGCGTCACCGTCACTGAGGATCGGAAGCTGGTCATGGACTTTGCCGACAGCTACACCACCATCACCCAGGCCATCGTCTCCAAGGAAGGCTCCGGCATCACCATGGAGAATCTGGGCGACTACACCATCGGCGTACAGCGGGGCACCACCGGCCATATCTATGCCGAAGAGGACTTCGGCGACAAGGTCGTGGCCTATGACACCTACTCCATGGTCTTCCAGGCCCTGAACAACAATCAGGTGGACTGCATCGTCATGGACGACGCTGTGGCCAAATCCTATCTGGAGACAAACCCCGGCCTGGAGATGGGACCCACCACCTATGAGCCGGAAAACTACGCCTTCGGCTTCTTCAAGGGCAATGAGGATCTGGTGGCCGCGGTTAACGGCGCGCTGCAGGAGCTCATCGCTGACGGTACCGTCCAGAGCATCCTGGATAAGTACATGAGCGAGTAAATACATGCGATTGGACCGGAAAAGGGCGGCCATTACCGCCCTTTTCCGTTTCCCATTTTTCTTTGAGAGGAGCAGAGAGCCTTGGAGCAACTCTATACCCAGTGGAAGCCGATCCTGTCCTCCGGAGGGGATCTGAGCTTCTGGCAGGAGTTTTTCGTCAAATTTTATCAGGCGTTTATTGAGGGAGACCGCTGGCTGCAGTACATCAAGGGCGTCGGCACCACGCTGTATGTGACCGCCATGGCGCTGATCCTGGGCGTGATCCTGGGCGTGATCGTCGCGGTGGTCCGCACGGCCCACGACCAGCAGCGTCCCGGCCATCACAATCCGATCCTGGGTGTCATTAATGCGATCTTCAAGGTCTATGTGACCGTGATCCGCGGCACGCCCATGATGGTTCAGCTGCTGATCATGGGATTTGTCATCTTTGCCAGCAGTAAGAATTTCTCCCTGGTCGGCGGGCTGACCCTCGGCATCAACTCCGGCGCCTACGTCTCGGAGATCATCCGGGGCGGGCTGATGGCGGTGGACGGCGGACAGATGGAGGCCGGCCGGAGCCTGGGCATGAACTATGCTGATACCATGCGCTTCGTGGTGATCCCACAGGCCATCAAGGCCATTCTGCCTGCGCTGGGCAACGAGTTTATCGTGCTGCTGAAGGACACCTCCCTGATCTCTGTGATCGGCGGAAAGGAACTGCTTTACGCTGCCCGGGGCGTGGTCAGCCGTACTTATGAGGCCATGTATCCCTTCCTGGGAACGGCGTTTATCTATCTGGTCCTGGTCATGGCATTCACATGGCTGCTGGGCAAACTGGAGAGGAGGCTGCGTCAGAGTGATCGACGTTAAGGATCTGCACAAAAGCTTTGGCGATACCGAGGTGCTCAAGGGCATCAACGAGCATGTAAACCGCGGCGAGAAGGTAGTGGTCATCGGACCCTCCGGATCCGGCAAATCCACGTTCCTGCGGTGCCTGAACCTTCTGGAAACGCCCACCTCCGGAGAGATTATCTTCGACGGCGTGTCGATGACCGATCCCAAGACGGACATCAACAAGATGCGCCAGAAGATGGGCATGGTGTTCCAGCATTTCAACCTGTTCAACAACCTCAACATCATGGATAATATGACCCTTGCGCCGGTCAGGACCAAGCTCATGACCAAGGCTCAGGCTCAGGAAGAGGCCATCATGCTGCTCAAGCGGGTGGGTCTGGAGGACAAGGCCTATGCCTATCCCGCCCAGCTCTCCGGCGGCCAGAAGCAGCGGATCGCCATTGTCCGGGGACTGGCCATGCATCCGGAGGTCATGCTCTTTGATGAGCCCACCTCCGCCCTGGATCCGGAGATGGTGGGCGAGGTGTTGGAGGTCATGCGGAAGCTGGCCGACGACGGTATGACCATGGTGGTGGTCACCCACGAGATGGGCTTTGCCCGGGAAGTGGCCAACCGGGTGCTGTTTATGGATGCCGGTGAGGTCATCGAGCAGGGAACCCCGGAGGAGATCTTCGGCAATCCCCAGAATCCCAGAACCCAGTCCTTCCTGTCCAAAGTGCTGTAATCAAAAAGTTCCGGCGCGCTGCCATGGCAGCGCGCCGGTTTTTCATGCCAGATTCAGGCGTTTTTTCAGATTCACCGCAGTCAGCACATACAGGACCGTACCGATGATCACCTCTATCAGGAGGACCAGAAGTATGCCGGCGTGCCACGCCTGTGCGGCGGTGATGTTCATGATCCACAGCGGTACGTTCGTGACGTTTTCCCCAAAGTTCACAAGGAGCGCGATGGAGAGTCCGCCCAAAAGCTGAAGGACAAACTGCTCGATGAAGTAAAAAATCACGGACCAGAGGACCTTGTGGTTTGTAAATCCGTGGCCGATGGCCATGGCGCTGTAGAACTGCAGGCAGCTGGCCGCACAGCCCACCAGCATCAGAACGATCACCTCCAGAATGATTGCCACGCCGTTTATGGCCTGCAGAGCGGTCATATTTCCAAAGAACACGAAGCCGAATACCTCCTGCAGGGAGAGACCGAATTCCTCGCCCATAACGGCGATGGAAACGTCCAGTAAAACGACGACCACGCTGACGGCCAGCCACACCGCTGCGGCAATGAGCTTCGCCGCCGTCAGATGATGCACCGAGCAGGGCAGGGTGAACATCAGATAGCCCTCGTCCGTGAGCAGGTTCTTGTGGAAGCGCCGGACCAGCAGAACCACCACCGCGGCGCTCCCGGCAAAGATGGAGAGGCCCCAGCCCAGAAGGACCAGCATGAAAAGCGCACGGATGGCCTGGGGCAGCGTGGTGAGATCCATGGCGCGGAAGGCCAGGTTCGCCACGACAGCGAATCCCAGCATGGCCACGTAGATCACCCACATGACCCGCCCTGTGGCCACAAATTCATGTTTTAACAGTTTTCTCAGCATCTGAACACCTCCCGGAACAGCTGATCCACCGATTTTCCCTGTTCCTCCCGAATTTCATCCACAGATTTCTGCAGGACGATCTGTCCCTGGCTGATGAACACCACATCGTCGAGTACCTGCTCCACGTCCGCGATCAGGTGGGTGGAGATCAGGACGGTGGCTCCAGGATCGTAGTTGCTGATGATGGTGCTGAGGATATAGTCCCGGGTGGCCGGATCCACGCCGCCGATGGGTTCGTCCAGCAGGTAGAGCTTTGCCCTCCGGCTCATGACCAGGATCAGCTGCACCTTTTCCCGGGTGCCCTTGGACATCTGCCGGATCTTCAGGTTCAGGGGTACGTTCAGCCGCAGAAGCATCTCCTCGGCCCGTTCCCGGCGGAAGTCCGGATAGAAGTCCTGAAAGAAGTCCAGGGTCTGGCCGGCGGTCATCCAGTCGGAGAGATAGGTCCGCTCCGGCAGATAGGAGACGATGCTTTTTGTGGCGGCTCCCGGCACCATGCCGTCGATCAGCAGATCTCCCCGCTCCCAGGGCAGGAGCCCGTTCGCCATCTTGATGAGCGTGGTCTTGCCGCTGCCGTTGGGACCCAGCAGCCCCACAATGCGGCCAGGCGCCAGGCTCAGATTGACATGGTCCAGCGCCTGCACGCTGCCATACCGTTTGCAGAGATCTCTGCATTCCAAAATCGGTGTCATTGTGATTCCTCCTCATCCTGAGCCGCGGCAACCAGGGCGGCGATCTCGCTGCCGGAGAAGCCCAGGTCCTTCATGGCTCCTAAGAATTCCCGGATCTGGCGGGACGCCAGGTCCTGTTTGGCTGTTTCAATCATCGTTGTATCCTCCGTGACAAACCGGCCGCTGGTCCTCTGGGAATAGACCAGTCCCAGCCGCTCCAGTTCCCCAAGGGCGCGCTGCATGGTGTTCGGGTTGACCCCGGCCTCTACAGCCAGCTCCCGCACCGGCGGGATGCGCTGTCCCGGGACATAGACTGCAGTGACGATCCGCAGGGTCAGCTGTTCCACAAGCTGTGCGTAGATCGGAGTATTGTTGTCAAATTTCCACTCCATATGGCACCTCACAGAATTGTATTAAACAATTAGTACAATAGTACAATAATACAAAGCGAAACATTTGTCAAGTCTTTTTTGTATTTTTATAAATACCCCTACTACAATGTATTTGGTAGATCTCCCTGGCATCCAGTCAGGCGATCTTCCATCTCGTTGCTCAAGCTGATAGAATGAGGATGCAATCGGTCTGGCGGAAATACCCAAGGATATCCGTCCGTTGTCAAGTCTGCCAAT